>CALWXH010000001.1 GCA_944385465.1 uncultured Oscillospiraceae bacterium
TCGATGAGGGGCCGCATGAACCGGAAGAAGAAGGTGAGCAGCAGGGTGCGGATGTGGGAGCCGTCCACATCGGCATCGGCCATAATGATGACCTTGTGATAGCGCAGCTTGCCCTCGTCAAACTCATCCCCCAGGCCGGCGCCCAGGGCGGTGATGACGGGCTGTAGTTTGTCGTTGCCGTAGATCTTGTCCGCCCGGGCCTTCTCCACATTGAGCATCTTGCCCCACAGGGGGAGGATCGCCTGGAACCGGGAGTCCCGGCCCTGCTTGGCCGAGCCGCCGGCAGAGTCGCCCTCGACGATATAGATTTCCGTCAGGGCGGGGTCCCGCTCGTTGCAGTCGGCCAGCTTTCCGGGGAGAGTTGCCCCCTCCAGGGCGTTCTTCCGGCGGATGGACTCCCGGGCCCGCCGGGCGGCCTCCCGGGCCCGGTTGGCCATCATGGCCTTGTCCAGGATGGCCCGGCCCACGGCGGGATTTTCCTCCAAAAACTGCTCCAGTTTGTCGGAGACCACGTTGTTCACCAGGGTGCGGATCTCGCTGTTGCCCAGCTTGGCCTTGGTCTGCCCCTCGAACTGGGCCTCGGTGAGCTTCACCGAGATGACGCAGGTCAGGCCCTCCCGGCAGTCCTCGCCGGAGACCTTGTCGTCCCCCTTGAGCAGATTGGCCTTCTTTCCGTAGGCGTTGAGCACGTTGGTGAGGGCGCGTTTGAAGCCCTCCTCATGCATGCCGCCCTCCGGGGTGTGGACGTTGTTGGCGAAAGAGACAATGACCTCGTTGTAGCTGTCGTTGTACTGCAGGGCAATTTCCGCCATGGCGTCGTCCTTGGAGCCGGACATATAGATGACCTGCTCATGGAGGGGCGTCTTGTTCCGGTTGATGAAGGTGACAAACTCCCGGATGCCCCCCTCATAGTGCATGGACTCCTCCTGCTCCTGGCCGGGGCGGCGGTCCGCCATGAGAATGCGCACGCCGGCGTTGAGGAAAGCCTGCTCCCGCATGCGCTTGTGGAGGGTCTCGTAATCGTACACCGTGTCCTCAAACATCTCCGGGTCGGGCTTGAACACCACCTCGGTGCCGGTGTGGTCCGTGGTGCCGATGATCTTCATCTCCTGGGTGATGTTTCCCCGGGAGAACTTCATCTCATAGATCTGACCGTTCTTATGCACCCGGACTTCCAGCCACTCGCTCAGAGCGTTAACCACGCTGGCGCCCACGCCGTGCAGGCCGCCGGACACCTTGTAGCCGCCGCCGCCGAATTTGCCGCCGGCGTGGAGTACGGTGTACACCACTTCCAGGGCGGGCCGGCCGGTCTGAGGCTGGATGTCCACCGGGATGCCGCGCCCGTTGTCCGTGACCCGGATGAGATCCCCCTCCAGGATTTCCACCGTGATCTGATCGCAGTAACCTGCCAGCGCTTCATCAATGGCGTTGTCCACGATCTCATACACCAGGTGGTGGAGACCGGAAGAGGAGGTGGAGCCGATATACATACCAGGGCGCTTGCGTACCGCTTCCAGCCCCTCCAGCACCTGAATTTCCGAGGCGCTGTACTCGTGCTCCACCACCGTGGAATTGTGTTCCATTTGTTCAGACATAGTCGTTGTTCCTCCGCTTGCTGTTCTCATGCAAAACCTACGCCCTGCTCACAAGACAAGACGCAGGGCTGTCCCCTGTCAGTCCAGAGGGCAGAAATCGGTGTCGTCGTCCCCCGCATCCATATCCGCCTCGTCGTCCAGAAGCTCTGTGGTGCGGATGCGCCGGGCGTCCTTCGCCTGCTCCACCATTTTGAATACCAGTTCCTTCACCATCTTCGGATCCCGCACGTTCACCAGATCCAGATGGGGAGAGGTCTTGTCCGAGGAGTGGACGCAGATGGTGCCCACCCGGAAGATTCTCTGCCACAGAGACCGGGTCAGTTCCAGATCCCGCACCCGGTAGAGGAGCACTTCCTCCTCCCGCAGGTTAAACAGGCCCTTCTCCCGGAAAATGCGGTCCTCGCTCAGCCGGTACCGGGTGAAGCTGATGGGCAGGCCGAAATAGCGTTTTCTGTCTTTCCACAAATAATTGATAGGCTCCATATGCTTTACCTCCCGTTTATTCAAATCCGTTCTGCTCCACCCGGCGGATCAGGGTGGCGGTGTTTACCTGGGACAGGTAAACCCTTGCCTCCTCCCCGCCCTGCTGGCACAGGACAAAAGACCGGGGCAGGTCATTTCCCACATAGGCCATCTGTCCCTCCTCCTCTGCCCGCTCCAGAAACCGGCGGGTGCGAAAGGACCAGGTGGTGTTATCCAGATCAAAAATTCCCAGAATGGACGAGTCCGGCACACTGACCGATTGTCCCAGATGAAGATATTTCATCCCATAACCCCCTGCCACACTATATCAACTGGCCGTTCCGGATATGAAAGGCTTTCCCTGTCTCCAGTCTGGTCAGCTTTTCTTCCTCACAGCAAGTAATAAAGACCTGACCGGATGTGATGCGGTTGAGTACAAATTCCTGGCGCCGGGAATCCAGCTCGGACAGCACATCGTCCAGCAGCAGCACCGGCCACTCCCCCGTATCCTGATAGAAGATATCCCGTGCCGCCATTTTCAGAGCCAGGGCGGCGGTGCGGATCTGGCCCTGGGAGCCAAAGTTTTTAGCCGGGTTTTCATCGATGAAAATGGTGAGCTCATCCTTGTGCGGGCCCGTCAGGCAGGATCTGGCCTCCAGTTCCGCCTGGCGGTGGCGCTCCTGATGGTCCAGCAGCTGATCCAGCAGCTGCCTGGTGGGCGCCATGGGATCCGTGATGGAGGACACCGTTTCATACCGCATACGCAGTGTCTCCCGGCCGCCGGAGCACTCCGCGTGAATCTGGGGCGCCGTCTGCGCCAGTTTTTTTACAAAATGGGCCCGGTAATGGATGATAACCGCTCCGCACTGGGCCATACGCAGGGAAAAGTCATCCAGTGTATCCAGCAGAGAGGGTTTTTCCTCCCAATCCTTCAGAATCCGCAGCTTCTGTTCATGCAGACGATGATATTCCGCCAGGGCGGCGGCGTATTTGGGCCGCAACTGACAGATGCAGCTGTCCAGATATCTCCGTCTGGCGGCTGCGCCTTCCCGGATCAGGTAGAGGTCTTCCGGACAGAACAGCACTGTGGTGAGCAGTCCGGACAGCTCCCCCGCCGATTTCAGCCGCACGCCGTTGGACCACAGCTGCCGCCTTGCCCCCCGGGTCAGCTGGGCCTCCAGAGTGTGGCTGCGCTGGCGGCTGAACACCTCGGCTTTCAGAAATGCCCGGTCGATTCCGAACTGGATCAGTTCCCGGTCATATCTGGCCCGGTGAGAGGAGGCAGAGGACAAGTAGGCCACCGCCTCCAGCAGATTGGTCTTTCCCTGGGCGTTTTCTCCCACGATGACATTCACGCCTGGATGAAACTCCACCTCCAGGTGGGTATAGTTCCGGAAGAAATCCAGTGTGACAGACTGTACCCTCATTCTACCATCAGGGCCAGTTCTCCGGCCAGCTCCACCCGGTCACCGGGGCGGATCTTTTTCCCCCGCATGGTGCACACCTCACCGTTGACCAGGACGGCCCCTTCTTGAATAGCGATCTTTGCCTCACCGCCGGTGGCCACAACATTGGCAAATTTCAGCAAAGCGTCCAGCTTGATGTATTCAGTGGTGATCTTCACCCGCTCTTCCCTCATTGCGCTTCCTCCTGTCAAAAGGCGTCCCGGCCGGCGGTCTTCTCCTTATTCCCCGGCCTTCAGCCGCACCGGCAGCACCATGTACAAAAAGTTGTCTGCCTCCCCTTCCTGCGGCAGAATCAGACAGGGAGAGGTGGGGGTGTTCAGCTCCAGGCGCACCCGGTTTGCCGGGGCGGCCTTCACCGCCTCCATCAGGAAACGGTTGTTGAATCCGATCTCCAACCCTTTTCCGTCTCCCTCGATGGGGCAGCGGTCAAAGGCGGAGCCAATGGCGGTCTTGGACGTGATGGACATGGAGCCGTCCTCAAATCTGCACCGCAGCGGGCTCTTCAGTTTGTCGTTGATGATCAGGGAGGCCCGGTCAATGGACATCTGGAGGGCGGCGGTGTCCACCTCCAGGGAAATGGCATTGTTCTGGGGAATGGTCTGCCGGTAGTTGAGGAACTCTCCCTCCAGACGCCTGGCCACCAGCAGGGTGGAGCCGATCAGGAAGGTGATATGCCTGCCGCCCTCGGTCACGGTGACCGTTTCATCGCTGTCGGCACAGATTTTGTCCACCTCGCTCAGAGCGGCGCCGGGTACCACGAAGGAGAACTGGTCTTCCCCGGTTTTCTCCATAATCTTCTCCCGGCGCAGCGCCAGACGGTACCCGTCCACCGCCACCGTGGTCAGCTCATCTCCCGCCACTTCGAAGAGGGCGCCGGTGTGGACGGGACGGCTCTCATTGTCGCTGACGGCAAAAATCACCCGGGAAATCATAGAGCGCAGCTTTCCCTGCCCCATGGTCAGGCTGTTCCCTTCGTTCACGGTGGGCAGTTCCGGAAATTCTTCCGCGCTGCTGCCCATGATGTCGAAGGAAGTGGGTCCGCACACGATGTGGACCTTGCTGCCATCCGTGGTGACGGAGACCACATCGTCGGGCAGCCTGCGGATGATCTCCCCGAACAGGCGTGCGGACAGGACAATGGCTCCGGGCTCGGTTACACCGGCCTCCACCTGGGTGACAATTCCCGTCTCCAGATTGTAGCCGCTGATGCGCAGGCCGGAGGACAGAGCTTCCACCAGAACGCCCTCCAGGGCCTGGATGGAACTCTTGGCGGCCACGACCCGGCCGGCAGTGGTGACGGCATTTTGCAGCAGTGCTTTTTCACAGGAAAATTTCATGGCAGATTTCCTTTCCCACCTCCGCGGTTAGAGAGGGAGGTGTTTATAAATCGTAGTGCATAGTAGGGTCGGCGGAAGTTGTGGAAAACTTTTCTCAGCCGTTGATAACAGGGGCTTTTTTCATCCACAGAAGTTCCACATCATTTCCACAGCGGCCACAGGCCAGTGAGGACGGCGAAGAACTTGCACAGTCTTCCACAGCACAGTCCACACCATTGTGGAAGTTAAGCGCACAGAAACTTCTTGCCGCTGCGGTACGGCAGGAAAAATCAATAGGCGGAATTGACCGCGTTGGTGATATCCCGGATGATCTCCGTCAGTTCAGGTTGCTCTTTCATGTTTTTTTCCACGCGGTTGATGGAGTTGAGCACCGTGGAGTGGTGGCGGCCGCCGAACTGCTGGCCGATCTCAGCCAGGGACAGCTGGGTCATCTCCCGGATGATGTACATGGCCACGTTTCGGGCGGTGGCGATCTCCTTGTTCTGGCTCTGCCCCCGCAGCGCGTCGCTGTCCAGCTCGTAGAACCGGGCCACTTCCTGGATGATGGTGTCGGCGGAGGGGAGAAAATCTTCCTTGGCCCGGAGGATGTCCCGGACTGCCCGGATGGTATTTTCCACATCCACCTGAGCGCCCATGAGCTCCTGAAACGCCATGATCTTATTGACCACGCCTTCGATCTGACGCACGTTGGCGGTGATGTTTTCCGCCACATAGCTGAGCACGGGGTCGGGCAGGGCGATGCCCCGTTCCATGGACTTGTTTTTCAGAATGGCCATGCGGGTCTCATAGTCCGGCGGCTGGATGTCAGCGGGAAGGCCCTGTTCAAAGCGGGTTTTCAGCCGCTGCTCCAGACGGAGCATCTCCTGGGGAGGCCGGTCTGAGGTGAAGACAATCTGCTTCCCCTGCTCATACAGAGTATTGAAGGTGTGGAACAGCTCTTCCTCACTGGAGTCCTTGCCGGCAATGAACTGCACGTCGTCCATGAGGAACAGGTCCACGGTGCGGTATTTGTTCCGGAATTCCTGCATGTCCAGGCCGCGGCGCAGATTGGTGATGAGCTCATTGACGAAGTCCTCACTTTTGATATAGAGGATCCGGTACTCCGGGTGGTGTTCCCGCACCCGGTTGGCGATGGCGTGGAGCAGGTGGGTCTTGCCCAGGCCGGACTGGCCGTAGATAAACAGCGGATTGTAGGCGCCGCCGGGCTCGTCGGCGACCTTTTCCGCCGCGGTAAAGGCGAATTTGTTGGTGGAACCCACGACAAACCGGTCGAAGGTATAGGCCAGGTAAGGGCTATCGCCATGCTGCGCGGTGGCCTGGGTCTGGTACTTTTTCCGCTCCTCCGGCAGCAGCAGGGCCACGCCCACGTCAAAGGAGAACAGTTCCTTCAGATTTTTTTCCACCAGGGAGAGAAACCGGCTTTTGATGATGTTGCGCTTAAAATCAGTGGGGACGCAGAGGACGAGCCTGGTGTCTTCCAGGGCGATGGCTTCCACATCGCCGAACCAGGTGTCGATGGAGACGGCGGTCATGTCCGCCTCCATCATGCTCTTTACTTTTTCCCACACGTCTGCAGCAGACTTCATGGACATGATGTCACCTCAAATGATGGGGATCAAACGCCGCGGAAAATAGACCTGGGAGGACAGATCTGTCTGCCTGCGGCATGGTTATGTTGAACTAATTAATTATATCAAAAATTCAGCTTTTTCACAAGGCTTTTTGCCCGGATATTCTTATTTTATAATGTAGCACAGATTCAAACCGGGGGAGTCTGTGCGCTTTGGGACAAATCGCGGGGAAGGCAAAAAAACCTTGTGCTTGGAACAAAAAGCGACCACAAGATATTGAGTAAACAGAAAAAGACTGGTTTTTCTCAGAATTTTGGTTGACAGCGGGGTAAAAATTCAGTATAATTCCATACGCGCCTTGTGCAGGCGCAACGAAGGAAACCGCGTTCTCCCCTGGAGGGCGTTGTGGAAGCGGCGGCTGTGCCGCCGCCATTTTATACAGGAGGTGTTCCCGTATGGTTCGTACCTATCAGCCCAAGAAGCGTCACCGCTCCAAGGTCCATGGCTTCCGCAAGCGCATGGCCACTGCCAACGGCCGCAAGGTTCTGGCCCGCCGCCGTATGAAGGGCCGCGCCCGCCTGACCCACTGATGGCGGAAACATCGGGATGAATAAAAACAGGCCGGGGCGCGGGAGTTTTCCCTCGCCCCTGTGTCCGTTTTGCCGCATTCCGAGGCAACCCTGATGAAAGGGGTATCTCTGTGAAACGAACGGTGTCGCTGAAGGAAAATCATCTGTTCCGCCGGCTGTATCAGAAAGGAAAGACGTCGGCGGACAGCCGGCTTGCCCTTTACGTTCGGCGCAATGGGGGAAAGACCAACCGGCTGGGCCTTACCGTTTCCACCAAAGTGGGTTGCGCCGTGACGCGCAACCGGATCCGCCGCCGGCTGAGGGAGATCTACCGGCTCCACGAAGCCCAGATGGCGGAGGGAATGGACGTGGTGGTGGTGGCCCGGGTCCGGGCGGGCCGCAGCAGTTATCGCCAGCTGGAGGAGTCTTTTCTGCGGCTGGCCGGCAAGCTGGGGCTGATCCAACAGGGGGGCTGACCGGCCGTGAAGCACCTTTTGCTGGCATTGATCCGGTTTTACCGGAGGAATGTCTCCCCCGCCCGGCCCCCCTGCTGCCGCTTCATTCCCACCTGCTCCACCTATGCCCTGGAGGCGGTGGAAGTCCACGGGGCGCTGAAAGGCGGCCTTCTGGCGCTGTGGCGGCTGCTGCGGTGCCATCCATTTCACAGGGAAAAGTCTTTCATCTATGACCCGGTGCCGCCCAAGGGGCACTGGAGATCACATGTATCCAAATGAGGAGGCCCTGCAATGGATTTTCTTCAAATTATCATGACGCCGTTCAGCTGGCTGCTGAAGACCTTCTGTGTCATGTTCGACAGCTACGGCATCGCGTTGATCCTGTTCACCATCATCATTAAAATCATCCTCTTCCCCCTGAACCTGAAGGGCAAGAAGAGCATGATCAAGATGAACCTGGTCTCCGGCCAGCTGCGGGAGATCCAGAAGCGGTGCGGCAACGACCGGGAGAAGTATAACCAGGAGGTTCAGAAGTTCTACGCGGAGAACAAGGTCAGCCCCACCGGCGGCTGCCTGTGGTCTTTGATCCCCTTGATCATCCTGTTCCCCCTGTATGCCATCATCCGCCGTCCCTTCCGCTACATGATGGGGCTGAGCGACTCCGCCATCTCCTCGGTGGCCGGCGCCCTGGGCTGGGCGGACAAAATGGGCAGCGAATTTGTCGCCGGCGCCGGTTACAACGAGCTGACCCTGTCCTCCTGGCTGACCACGGACAACCTGGCCATGGCCAGCGGCGCGGCGGGAGCCAGCCTGTTCATCATCAACTTTAACTTCCTGGGGCTGGATCTGTCCCAGATTCCCACACTGAAGTTCTGGGAGAACGACCTGAGCTGGGGCAGCGTCGGCCTGTTCCTGATGCCCATCATCTCCGCCGCCCTGTCTGTGGTGTCCATGCTGGTGATGCAGCGCACCAACCAGATGAGCCGGGGCCAGGAGATGGACCAGGCCACAAAGTCCACCAACCGCACCATGATGATTATCCAGCCCGTCATCTCCCTGTGGATCGGCTACTCCATGCCCGCCGGCCTGTGTGTGTACTGGATTGCCAACTCCCTGCTGATGATGGTCCAGGAGGTCATCTGCGGCAAAATCCTGCGCAAGGACTACGAGGCCGCCCGGAAAGAGATGGAGGCCCAAGCCAAGAAGGCCAGGGAGGAAGAGAAGGAGCGCCGGCGCATCGCCGCTGAGCGCAAAGCCGCCGCCATCGCTGCCGGCACCTACAAGAAGGGCAAGCAGCAGGGCCAGAACAAGGAGAAGGAGAAAGGCGTGGACCGGTCCGCCAGCCGGGAGGGCCTGCGGGCCTATGCCCGGGGACGCGCCTATGACCCCAACCGGTATCCCGTCACGCCCTATCGGGACCCCGACGCCAAATACAAAAAGGAGCAGCCCGCTGAGCCGGAGGCCCTCACTGACGAGGAGAAGGAGATCCTGAAGGAAAACGGAATCCCCATTCCCCAGGAGCCCGCGGCGGAGCAGGCCGGGTCCGCCAGCCAGGAGAGCCCTGAGGTGGAGGCCGCCGGGGAAAACGGAGAGAACGAGTCCAACAGCTAAAGGAGTGCAGCTCTGTGGAAAAGTATATTGAAGTCACCGCCAAGACCGAGGATGAGGCCATTGCCAAGGGGCTGGCTCAGCTGGGTCTGGACCGGGATGACGTATCTGTGGAAATTCTGGAGCGGGGCAAGACCGGTTTTCTCGGAATCGGCTCTGTCCCCGCCAAGGTGAAGCTTACCTACGAGGGCCCCGATGAGCCGGAGCCCGCCCCCGTTGTGGAGCAGCCTGTGCCCGCCGCGCCCCAGGCGCCGGTGGAAAAGCGGCCGGAACCCGCCCCCCGGGAGAAGAAGCCGCAGCCGGCTGTCAAGGAGAAGCCCGCCCCCGCGGCAGAGGCAGAGAGCGGGGAAGATCCGGTGGCCGAGGCCATTGTGAAGTTCCAGACCGGCCTGTTTGCCCACATGGGCGTGGAGGCCACCCCTGTGATCACCCGGGAGGGAGACACCTATCAGGTGGTGCTGGAGGGCGAGAATATGGGCGCCCTCATCGGCCACCGGGGGGAGACGCTGGACGCGATCCAGCAGCTCACCGGCTATGCGGTCAACCGCGGCCGGAGCCACCGGGTCCGCATCCATGTGGATGCCGAGGGGTACCGCGCCCGTCGGGAGGAATCCCTGGAGCGGCTGGCCCGCAAAACCGCCCAGCGGGCGGTGAAGTACCGCCGCAACGTGACGCTGGAGCCCATGAACGCCTATGAGCGCCATGTGATCCACGCCGCTTTGCAGGACTTCCCCAATGTTACCACCTATTCCACCGGTACCGAGCCCAACCGCCGTACCGTGGTGTCCTACGACCCCGGCAAAGCATAAAGCATCATCAGGACAGGCCGCCTCAGTGGGGCGGCCTGTTTCATGTCCGGAAACACGGGCTTGCAAAGCCCCGCGCCGGGGAGTACAATTTTCTCAATGCAGGAATCAGAGAGGATGGTTTGATGCGCAGGGAAAAAAGCTGCGGCGCGGTGCTGTTTCGCCGGCAGCCGAATGGAATGAGGTATCTGATGCTCCACAGCACCCTGGGCCACTGGACTTTGTGCAAGGGCCATGTGGAACCGGGGGAGAGCGAGCATGAGACGGCGGAGCGGGAAATCCGGGAAGAGACCGGGCTGACGGCCCGGTTTGTGGAGGGGTTCCGCCAGGTCATCACCTACGCGCCCGCCCCGGGCGTGACCAAGGACGTGGTGTTCTTCCTGGCGGAGACGGGCCCCGGCGAGGCGGTGTGCCAGCCGGAGGAGGTGGCCGAGATCCGCTTCGTCCCCTATGAGCAGGCCCTGGCCCTGCTCACCCATGCCTCTGACCGGGAGACGCTGGCGAAGGCCGCCGCCTTCCTGGAGGCCCGGAAATAGACAGACGCAGACAGAAGAAAGGCGGAAGATAGCGATGCCCACGCCTCTGTACGATTGTTTGAACGCAGTTGCGAAGCAGGCCCCCCTCCGGTTCGACATGCCCGGCCACCATGGCGTCCTCTCTCCCGGCCTGCCCGGGGAGATCGCCCTGGACTTCACGGAGACCGGGCGCACCGGCGACCTGTTCGGCGCCGGCGGGGACGCCATTGAGGAGGCGGAGCGGCTGTGGGCCCGGCGCTTTGGCTTTGACGCCTGCCTGTTCCTCACCGGCGGCTCCACCCAGGGGGTGCACACCGGCCTGGCGCTGCTGGCGGGGGCCGGCGGCGCCGTGGCCCTGGACCGGGGCAGCCACCGCTCCGCTTATCATGCCCTGGCTCTGCTGGATCTCACGCCACACTATCTTCTCCGGCCCTGGCTGGAAGGGGAGGGGATCACTGGCCCCATTGCGCCCCAGAGCGTGGCGGAAACCCTGAAGAAGCACCCGGAAATCAAGACGGTTTGCCTGACGTCGCCCACCTATTACGGGGTGTTGGCTGACCTGCCTGCCATTGCCCGGGTGTGCCATGACCACGGGGCGAAGCTGATGGTGGACGGCGCCCACGGCGCCCATCTGCCGTTTTTGGGGTATGAGGGCTACCGGGCGGCGGATCTGGTGGTGCTGTCCGCCCACAAGACGCTGCCCGCCCTGGGCCAGAGCGCCCTGCTGCTGGCCAATGGCCTGTCCATGGACGAGCTGCGGCGGATGGGGTCGGTGTATGGCTCCTCCTCACCCTCCTATCTTCTCATGGCCGGGCTGGATCTGGCCCGGGACTACATGGAAGGGGAGGGGACGGCGCGGTATCAGCGGACGGCCCGGCTCGCCGCCCGCCTCCGGGCGCGGTTCCCGGCCCTGGGGCCGGAGGGGGTGGAGCTGGACCCCACCCGGCTGACCCTCCGGTGTCAGAATGGGTTTGCCCTGGCGGAGCGGCTGCGCCAGCGCAGCATCTTCCCGGAGATGGCGGATGTGGGGCATGTGGTGTTGATCCTGACCTGCGCGGACGGAGAAGAGCGGATTGCCCGGCTGGAGCAGGCCCTGGCGGAGCTGGGCGCGGAGGAGCAGGGGACCGCCTGCCCCTGCCCGCCGCCTCCGGAGCTGCCGGAGCAGGTGATGACGGCCCGGCAGGCCCTGTTTGCCCCCCGGGAAACCATCCTTCTGGAGCGGGGAGAGGGTCGGATCAGCGCCGGACAGATTGCCCCTTATCCCCCCGGCGTCCCTGTGGTGGCGCCCGGTGAGAGATTGGAGAAAAAACATCTGGTCTATTTGAAGGAAATAGGATATAATAAAGGTGACACAACCATGGAGGCTGTGACCATCTGACTTCGAAAAGGGGGATCATTATGAAACTGATCATTGCCATCGTAAACCACGACGACGCCAATGCCGTTGTGCAGAACCTGTCCAGGAAGGGCTTCTCTTCCACCCGGCTGTCCACCACGGGCGGATTCCTGCTGGCCGGCAATGTGACCCTGCTGATCGGCGTGGAAGAAGACAAGGTGCAGGCAGCCATTGATGTGATCCGGGAGTTTTCCCACAGCCGCAAACAGATGATTCCCACCACCACCGAGATGAGCTACAGCTACATCCCCACCATGCCGGTGGAAGTGCGGGTGGGGGGCGCCACCATCTTTGTGGTGGACGTGGAACGGTTTGAGCGCCTGTGAGACTGCCACATACCCTTTCTCACGCCTATCTCATCACCGGCGGCAACGCCTCCAGCCGGGCGGACTGCGCCCGGGAGCTGGCGGCCGCCTACCTGTGCACGGGGGAAAGACCCCCCTGCGGCAGCTGCCTGCCCTGCAGGAAAGTGGCCGCGGGAATACACCCCGACGTGGTGTACATCACCCCGCTGGAGGATAAGAGTGAGATCAGCGTGGAGCAGGCCCGCTCCCTGCGCTCCGACGCCTATGTCCGCCCCAACGAGGGAAAACGGAAAGTTTACATCATCGACCCGGCGGAGGCCATGAATCAGGCCGCCCAGAATGCCCTGCTCAAGGTGCTGGAGGAGGGTCCGCCTTACGCGGCCTTTTTGCTGCTGGCCGGCCAGCCCGGGATGCTGCTGGACACCATACATTCCCGATGCGAGCAGGTTGCCCTGCCCCCCCAGGAGGGCCAGCGCGATCCGGAGCTGGAGGAAAAGGGCGTGAAGCTGGCCAGGCTGCTGCTGGCAGGAGATGAGCTGGCCGCGGCGGAGAACATGGCCGCGCTGGAGGGGGAAAAGCTGAAGGGCACCCAGCTTGCGCAGCTGTTGGGCGCGGCGGAGGAAGAGGCCGCCCGCGCCCTGGCCCAGCGCCCCGGGCGGGCGGCCGCAGTGGTCCGGGCACTGAAGCGCTGCCAGGAAAACGCGGTATACAATCCGGGGGCGGGACATGTGCTGGGCTGGCTGACAGCCACCCTGTTCTCCTGAACCCTGCCGCGGCGAGTATTACACCAGGAACGATACGGAGGAACACCTCACATGACAGAGATCATCGGCGTCCGGTTCAAAACGGGCGGCAAACAGTATTATTTTGACCCCAAGGGGCTGACGGTGGCCAACGGCCAGAGTGTCATTGTGGAGACGGGCAAAGGGTTGGAATACGGCGTGTGTGTGCGGCCCAATGGCTTTGTCGCCGACGAGGCGGTGGTGCAGCCCCTGCGCCCGGTGGTCCGCCTGGCCACAGACCGGGATGAGAAGCAGGTGCGGGACAACCGGAAAAAGGAGCAGGACGCCCTGAATGTGTGCCAGAAGCTCATCCAGCGCCACAAGCTGGAGATGAAGCTGGTCCAGGCGGAGTACAGCTTTGACGGCTCCAAAATCATCTTTTTCTTCACCGCGGAGGGCCGGGTGGATTTCCGGGCCCTGGTGAAGGACCTGGCCGGTGTCTTCCGGGCCCGGATCGAGCTGCGGCAGATCGGGGTGCGGGATGAGGCCCGGATGCTGGGCGGCCTGGGGATCTGCGGAAAGCCGTTCTGCTGCGCCCAGTTCCTGGATGAGTTCCACCCGGTGTCCATCAAGATGGCCAAAACCCAGAACCTGTCCCTGAACCCCACCAAGATCTCGGGCACCTGCGGACGGCTGATGTGCTGCCTGAAGTATGAGCAGGAGGCCTATGAGGACGCGGTGAAACGCTGTCCCAAGCAGGAGTCCTTTGTGGAGTGCCCCGACGGCGTGGGCAATATCTCTTCGGTGGACCTGCTGAAAGAGCGGGTGAAGGTGCGCCTGGAGGACTCCAGTGAACAGCCCAAGAGCTACCGGGTCAGTGAGATCCGGGTGGTGCGCAGCGGCAAGGGCAAGCGGCCGGAGGACTATGTGGCCCCGCCCAAGGCGGAGCTGGAGAAACTGCGCTATATCCCGCCGGAAGAGGAGAACCGCGCCCGGCGGTTTGGCGAGGAGAACGACCTGTCCGCGCTGCTGGACCGCTACCTCGGCCAGCAGGAGGAGCCGCGGGAGAGCGGCAAGTCCAGATCCGGCGGGCGCAATCACCGCCGGAGAGGAAACAAGAAGGAGGGGCAGCAGGCCCAGGGTAAGCAGCCCCAGAAGCAGGCGCAGCAGCCGGCGCCCCAGCCCAAGCCGGCCCAGCAGGCAGAGGGTGGGACAGAGCAGAAGAGACGCCGCCGGCACCGTCCCCACCACCGCCGGTCCAAAAACAACGGCGGCGCCGGACAACAGGCAAAAGAGTGAAAAATCCCCCGTTTCCGCACAGCGGAAACGGGGGATTGCCATTTGCTTAGATTCAGTTGATCTCGTAATCCTTGCCGAACTGGAGATCTTCAAAGCGCCGGGTGGCGTCCGGATCCAGATCGGACATGGGATCCCGGGCAGGGGCGGCCGCCGCGGGGACGGCCTGCGTAGGCTCCTCCGGCTGCTCCTCCTCGGCGAGAATGCTGGCGGAAACAGAGGCCTCGATCTCCGCGGAGGGGTCATTCTGCCGCGCCTGGGGCGGGACCAGCTGGTCCAGACGGGAGAGGAAGTCCACCTCTTCCCCGTGCAGGGCCTTGAGCTTCTGGACATAGGCGGCGGTGGCCTGCTGCGCCTGCTGCAGCCGGTACTCCTCGGCCTCCACGGAGGCCTTCAGCTCGGCGATGCGGGTGGCGGCATCGGCCTCGGCGTCCTTCACCAGCTGGGACTTGCGCTTTTCCGCCTCGTTGACGATGGAATCGGCCATCTGCTGGGCGGCCAGCAGGGTCTTGCGCATGGCGTTGTCTGTGGCTCGGTACTCTTCGATGGTATCGGAGAGCACCTTCAGCTTGTTCTTCAGAATCGCATTGTCGTTGTACAGTGTGGTATAGTCCTCGGTGAGCTCATCCAAAAACTCGTCCACCATGGCCATATTGTAACCACCCAGCGTAGCCTTGGCAAAGGCGTGGCTGGCCACTTCCTGCGGCGTCAGCATCATTCAGCCCTCCCTGCGTTAAAAATAGAGCCCGTTGTTTTCCAGCTCATCAATGAGATCGCCCAGGATCTCCACATTATAGGGCGTGATGATGTACGTAGCCAGGGCCACCTTTTTGATGGTGCCCTCGTTGGCGTAAGCCACGCCGGAGAGGAAGTCGATGAGGCGGCGGGCGATGTTCTTGTCCGTCTGCTCCAGGTTGAGCACCACCGTGCGCTTCTCCCGCAGGTGATCGGCGATCTCAGAGGCGTTTTCAAACCGCTCGGGCTTGACCAGCACAACCTGCAGCTGGGTGGTGGTGTGGATGTTTACCACCTTGTTGTTGCGCCGCTCGACCTCGCGGTCGCGGTCCCGGTCGCGGTCGCGGGCGGGGGCGCTCTCCCGGGTGTTCACCGGGGTGAAATCCTCTTCATAGGTATCTTCTTCCTCGTCCTCATAGGGCCGGGCAAGGCGCTTGAGTTCATCCAAAAAGCTCATGGTCAAAACTCCCTTCCGAAATTGATGGGAACTGGCGGGCGCGGACCGAACAGGGCGGTGCCCAGGCGCACGTGTGTGGCGCCGGCGGATACAGCATCTTGATAGTCATCGCTCATTCCCATGGATAGGCACACTACATCTGCCCTATTATCTCCCATTTCGTTTCTTATGTCAACAGCAATCTGGGCTAATTTTTCGAAATAAGGCAGATTTTTGCCCGGACCGGCGGCGGGAGGGGGGATGCACATGAGTCCGCGCAGCCGCACATGGGCCAGTTCGGCGGCCAGACGGGCGGCGGGAAGGGCCTGCGGCATACTCAGGCCGGATTTGCTTACTTCTCCGGCCAGGTTGAGTTCCAGCAGGATATCCTGGACCAGATCCAGCTTTTCCGCCTGGCGGTCAATGGCCAGCAGCAGTTTTTCTGAAGAGACGGAGTGGATGAGCTCCACTTTGCCCACGATATATTTGACCTTGTTGGTTTGGAGATGGCCGATGAAGTGGACGCTGGCGCCCTGGTAGGCGCCGGCGGCCAGATGCGCGGTGAACTCCTGGACCCGGTTTTCCCCGCACACGGTGATCCCCGCGGCGATGGCCTGGCGGATGGTGTCGTCTGTCTGGGTCTTGGTGGCGGCCACCAGGGTGATCTCATCCGGACTGCGGCCGCATCTGGCAGCGGCCCGGGCGATGTTTTCCCGCACCCGGGCCAGCCGTTCCGGGAAGCCGGTCATTACCGCACCACCTTTCCGTCGTAGAGCCCGGAGGTGTTGAGGATCACTTCCGAGCCGGAGCGCAGGCGGTTGGAGGCCTCCTCATCCACCGGCTGGACCAGATAGAAGGTGTCCCCGGTGTGGATCACCGTGACCTCCTGCCAGGCCGCCTGGCGGCCGACAACCGTATAGACGCCATACACATTTTCCTGCTTGACGGTGCCGTCCTCCTGCTCCACATCCTGCGTGATGACCCGCAGGGCGCCCCGGGGAATGCGGATGCCCTCCTGGGTCTCGGTGACCACGTCCACAGTCTGGATGCGCAGGAGGGTGGTGTCGGCAAGATTGGTCCGGGTGGAGAAAATGGCCAGAGTCTGGTCTTCGCCGGGCTCCACCCGCTCCAGGGTCATGGGGATGTCGCCGTAATAGTCATGGGAGAAGGAGACGGTATAGGTGTGGCCCTCTGTCAGATGAAGGTCGTTTCCCCCGGGGAGGATGGCGGCGAAATACCAGACAGAGCTGGTGATGAGCTTGCCCACGGCCTCCGGGGCGGCGGGCGCCTGGCTCTCCAGCAGGGAGGAGAGCTGCGGAAGGGTGAGGCTGTCCAGCATGTCCGGGGTGATCAGGGATTCGTATCCGTCCGCCTGACCGGAAAAAACGCCGGAGACCGGGGCATAGACGGTCTGGGAGACCTGGCTGAGGGAGTGGGTCAGGGCGTCCAGCTGGGACTGCTTGTCCGCGATGAGCTGCTGGACCTGGCTGGCCGCGTCGGTGTCGCCGAAGGCGTAGTCCCGCTGGAACACCATGGTGCGCAGGTTCAGGACGGAGTCCTCCAGATCGGACAGGTCGCCGGAGGCGGCCAGCGCCCGGATGCTGACGATGGAGGACACCACCTCCTGATCCAGCCGGGACACGTCCACGCTCTGCGTGCCGGCAGCCAGCGCGTGTTCCAGCTGCTCGATCTCCCCCTCCAGGGACTGGATGGTCTGCTGGGTGCTCAGGGCGGAGGAGTCGGAGTAGATCAGGGCTACCGGATCTCCGGCGGCCGCGCGCTCCCCCTCGGCGAGGACCAGGTTCACATACTGCCCCTGGGCGGAGAGCAGCTGCTCATCCCGGACCAGGATGCCGGTGGCCTCCGTCCCCAGGTTGACCTGATAGGAGTAGGCCACGGCTGTGGCCAGACCGGACTGGAAGCCCAGCAGGAAGTACAGCCCCAGATAGAGCAGTACACCGGCACACAGAATGCCGATCATGATTTTGGTGGCAAGGGTACTCTGTTTCATTGGGATCGTCCTCTGTTTCTGTCTGCCCCGCCCTGTGCCGCCGCAGGGGCCAGGTCAGGGCTGATCCATATTCACCGGATGTTCCGGGGCGATGGTGGAGATGGCGTGCTTGTAGATGACCTGCTGCTTCCCGTCAGAGGTAAGTACCACGACATAGGGGTCAAAGGCGGTGATGACCCCCCGCAGCTGATACCCGTTCATGAGGAAGAGGGTGACCCGGGCGGCCTGACGCCGGGCGCAGGTGAGAAAGGTGTCCTGGACATTGGGCTGACGGCCCACGGCAACGGCGGTAAAACTCATAATATCTGCACTCCTTTGTAGTGGCCGGGCACAGCCCGGCGGTATGTCTCCGGAAAAGCCGACAGGCCGGCGCTTCCGGGAGTGCAGTTATTGTAAGCCAGAGGCCAGGATGAGTTTTGTCGAACAGGCGAGGGCGGCGGAAAAATCCGGTTCCTCGTCCCAGAGCAGCCAATGGGCTGCCGGATTGCGGCGGAACCAGGTGAGCTGCCGCTTGGCGTACTGCCGGGAGCGGAGCTTGACTTCCTCCGCTCCCTCCGCCGGCGGCCGGCCCTCCCGGATGGCGGCGGCCATCTCCTTGTATCCGATGGCCTGCATGGCGGTGCATCTGGGGTCGATGCCGCGCTCCAGTAGGCGGCGCACCTCTCCCTCCAGCCCCCGCTCCATCATCTCGTCCACCCGCCGGTCGATGCGCGCCCACAGCCAGGGGCGTTCCCGGAAGTTCAGGGCGATGGTGAGGGGGGTATAGCGGTGGGGGATCGCCTGGCTCTCCCGGTCGTGCTGGGACAGGGGTTTCCCTGTGGCCAGATAGACCTCCAGCGCCCGGATGATGCGTTTGGCGTCGTTGGGGTGGAGGCGCTGGGCGGCCGCGGGGTCCACCCGGCGCAGTTCCTCCATCAGGGCGGGCAGGCCCTCCGTCTCCGCCCGGCGCTGGAGGGCCTCCCGCAGGCCGCCGTCCGCCGGGAAGGGGGCGAACTGCCGCCCGGCCACCAGGTGGTCGATGTACAGTCCGGTGCCGCCGGCCACAATGGGCAGCTTTCCCCGGGACAGGATATCGTCCACCACGGGGACAGCCTCCTGGACATAACGGGCCACGGAGTAATTCTCCCCCGGATCGGCCACATCGATCATGTGGTGGGGGATACCCCCCATCTCCTCCGGGGTGGGCTTGGCGGTTCCGATGTCCATGCCCCGGTAGATCTGCATGGAGTCGGCGGACACCACCTCGCCGCCGAAGCGCCGGGCCAGAGCCACCGCCAGAGCGGTCTTGCCGGACGCCGTAGGCCCGCAGATGACGAGAATGTTGGGTTTCATAGTGCAGCCTCCTTCTGCGGGCCTACGGCGGGGCCCCCGCAAAGCGGGGCGGCGCGGATGCGCCGTACAAGGCGTTTGACTTTGTCAAAGGCCTTGGCGCAGGGCGGATTCACTCCGCCCGAGCAAGGTGAGACAAGGGGCCCCCACAGGGCCCTGCCCTGTGGGGAAGGGCCCGCAGATGACCAGAATGTTGGGTTTCTTTGCCTTCCTATCAGGAGTCATGATCTCACGTCCTCCTCATTGACCTCCTGAGCGGAGAGAATCCAGGCGCTGCCCAGCACCTGCTCCCCCCGGTAAAAGGCCGCCAGCTGCCCCGGGGTGGGGGCCCGGGCGGGGCGCTCCATCCGCAGCTGTGCCCGCCCATTTTCCAGCGGGATCAGCAGCGCGTCCTGGGCGGTGCGGGAGTGGCGCAGCCGGGCCTGCACCCGCAGCGGCCCCTCCAGGGGGAAATCCCCCAGCCAGTTGAGCTGGCCGCAGGTTACCAGGTCGGCGGTGAGCCCCTCTCCGTGGGAGAGGACCACTTCATTGGTCTCCGGCCGGATGGCGGTGACGAAGAGGCGGGCGGAGGAGGACACCCCCAGCCCCCGCCGCTGTCCGATGGTATAGTGGTGATAGCCCTTGTGGACGCCCAGCACGTTGCCCGCCCGGTCCACAAAGTTGCCGGGGGGCGGCGTGCCCCCCCGGCGGTCTAGCCAGGCGGGGTAGTCCTGATCCGGAATGAAGCAGATCTCCATGGAGTCCGGCTTTTTGGCGCTGGGCAGACCGGCCTGTTCCGCCTCCCGGCGCACGCCGGCCTTGGGGGTGTCTCCCAGGGGGAAGAGCACCCGCTCCAGGGTGTCCCGGGTCAGCCGGGAGAGGAGATAGGACTGGTCATTGGCCTCCGGGCCCCGGAGGAGGACGGCTTTTCCGTCCTGACCCCGGCCCACCCGGGCGTAGTGGCCGGTGGCCACATACCGGGCGCCCAGCTGGTCGGCCAGGCGCAGCAGGGCGGGAAATTTCACCGTGGGGTTGCACTGGGCGCAGGGGATGGGGGTGCGCCCGGCCAGATACGCCTCATAAAAGGGCTGGCAGACATGGCGCTCCAGCTGGTCGGCCACGTGGGCCACATGGAACTCCAGGTCCAGCCGCCGGGCGTTTTCGGCGGCGGCCTCCTCGCCGCCCAGGCCCACGTCCAGGTAGAGGGCGGCCACCTCATAACCGGCCTGGCGCAGACGCAGTGCGGCCACGGCGGAGTCCACCCCGCCGGACAGGCCCAGCACCACCGTTTCCGCCATTTCTCCACCTCCTGGATCGTGCCCGCGCTGCGGCGGCATTTGATTTACTTAACATAACACAAAACCGGGAAAAAGGCAAGGGCGGAAGGAGATGATGAAGAGCCTAAAGCACCGAGTATTTCCCCGTGGGTTTTCTCTCTCGGTTTCGTCATGGCTGGTCGCTCCTTTCTGCCTGTCGGCATAGAAAAAGGACAGCCGATTTTCTCGGCTGCCCTTTGGGTGTTAAACAAAGTTATTCTTCTGCGTCTGAATCAAGCGTTCCCGCACCGTCATCGGTATATAGGTCGGCAGGGATTGAACTAACGGCAAGTTGTTCCTCAGGCGATAAAGAATTGTACCATTCAAGCCATTCAAGCGTTTCTTCGGTCAAGTCAGATTTGTTGAATAGCTGTCCATTAAATTCAACGGTTTCATTAGAATCTATATCCTCAGAAATAGGGGTCAATGCCTTTAATAAATCTTCGCCTGTAACACCTAACTGAGCATCATCACTTGCAAATGGAATCCGCAACAAATATTCTCCGTCTACTTCATAAACATATACATAAATACCAGAACCGATGTCTTGCGTATCACCTAAGAATGAAAGGACTTCCTCTCTTGTCATGGTCGGTGTTAATTCTCTTATCTGTTCAGATGTTACCTGTGTTGGTGTTTCAATCGGTTCTTTATTATCTGGCAATAGGTTAAGTATTTCTTCGGTCAATGGACTACTTTCTCCGGCGTCAATCGTTTTTGCGGCTTCCTTTATTTCTTTTCGAGAATAATCGCTTAAATCTTCAACAGGAATACCGAGAGAAGTAAGATAATCAACAGCCGCATTATATTGAATTGTATCAATAGCAAATGCGGTTAATGGTACTATCAAGCACAAACAGGCCGCAATAACTCCCCATTTAATCCAGAAAGGCTTTTTGGCTTTCTTTTTGTAATTGAGGGCTTCGTCAATGTATTTGTTGTCAAGCTCGCTCATAGCGTCGGAAAACTTTTTCGCGTTCATACAAATACCTCTCTTTCAATCAAATATTGCTTCATCTTTTCGCGGATACGGGTCAGCCGGACGGAGATGTTTTTCTCCGAAAGCCCCATAAACTCGGCTATGCCCTTGTAGCTATCGGCAAACCAATAGCGGCGCAGGAAAATCACCCGGTTTTCCCGGCTCAGCGTGTCCAGAAACCCCTCCACAACGCGGACCAATTCCCTGGCCTCCAGCTCGCGCTCCACCGTGCCGGGGGCGGGCAGGCAGCTTTCCAGCTCACCCATGGCCACGTCGTAGGCGCTGTTGCGCCTGGCCGCGGTGTTTCGGGCATAGGCTTTCAAGGCCAGGTTGCGGACAATCCGGCACACATAGGCGGAGAGGACCTGGGGCCGCTGGGGCGGGATGGCGTTCCACACGCCCAAATAGGCGTCGTTGACGCACTCCTCCGCGTCCCGCCGGTCATTCAGGATGCGCAGGGCCAGGGCGTGAAACAGCTTGCCGTACTTTTGATTCAGCTCCTGGATGGCCTGCTGGTCGCGCGCGAAAAACAGTCCGATGATCTTCTCGTCCTCCATGGGCAGCCCTCCTTTCACTGATATACTACGGATTTTCCGCGGAACACTACAGAAACCGGTGAAATTTTTGTCCGCAGGGCAACCCGGGAAATAAAATTGCAAAGCGAAAGAAAGCGTGATATAATATTCTGTCATCTTATGGGCGAGTGCGGGAGATCACTGCTCCCGCGCCGCTGTGTATCGGATGTGGACGTTGTGGACAACATCATTTTAATCGGGATGCCCGGTTCCGGCAAGAGCAGCGTGGGCGTGGTGCTGGCCAAGGTGCTGGGCTATGGCTTTGTGGATGTGGATCTGGTGATCCAGGAGCGGGAGGGGGCCCTGCTCCAGGAGATTCTGGACCGCCGGGGGACGCAGAGCTTCCTGGATGCGGAGCGGGACGCCATCTGCGCCCTCTCCTGCCGCCGCACCGTCATCGCCCCGGGGGGCAGCTGTGTGTGCCGGGAGGAGGCCATGGCCCATCTGCGCCGGCTGGGCACGGTGGTCTACCTGGAACTGTCTCTGGCGGACGTGGAGGCGCGCATCCACAACCTGGCCACCCGGGGCATCGCCATGGCCCCGGGAGAGACCATGGCCGACGTCTACCGATACCGGGAACCGCTGTACCGGCGGTACGCCCATCTCACCGTGCCCGCCCACGGCCAGAGTCTGGCGGAGACGGTGGAAGCAGTGAAACGGGCTCTGGCGGCGCGTCAGTGCGCCGATCATCAATAAGAAGGACGTAATGGATGCATGAATTTTCGTGACCTGGGTCTCATCGACCCCATTCTCAAGGCCCTGGAGCTTCAGGGCTATACCGAACCCACCCCCATTCAGCAGGGGGCCATTCCTCCCGCCCTGACGGGGCGGGATGTGCTGGGCTGCGCCCAGACGGGCACCGGCAAGACCTGTGCCTTTGCCACGCCCATTCTCCAGCGGCTCAACGGCCGCATTCCCCAGCCCCGGGTGATCCGGGCGCTCATCCTCACCCCCACCCGGGAGCTGGCCATCCAGATCCAGGACAGCTTTGAGGCCTACGGAAAGTACCTGCCCCTGCGCCACGCCGTCATCTTCGGCGGGGTGGGCCAGCAGCCCCAGGTGGACCAGATCAACCGGGGGCTGGACATCCTGGTGGCGACCCCCGGCCGGCTGCTGGACCTCCACGGCCAGGGCCTGCTGGATCTCAGCCACATTGAGATCTTCGTGCTGGACGAGGCCGACCGGATGCTGGACATGGGCTTCATCCACGACGTGCGCCGGGTGATCCGCCTGCTGCCGGAAAAGAAGCAGACCCTGTTCTTCTCCGCCACCATGCCCCCCGAGGTGATGGATCTGGTGAACAGCCTGCTCCACGACTATCAGCGGGTGGAGGTGGACCCGGTGTCCTCCCCGGTGGAGGTGATCCAGCAGTCCCTCTACTATGTGGACAAGGCCAACAAGACCAAGCTGCTGGCCCACCTGCTGGAGGAGCAGAAGATTCCCTCCGCGCTGGTGTTTTCCCGCACCAAGCACGGGGCCAACCGCATCGCCCAGGATCTGAACAAGCGGGGCATCTCCGCCGCCGCCATCCACGGCAACAAGAGCCAGACCGCCCGGGTGCAGGCCCTCACCGACTTCAAGGCGGGCCGGGTGCGGGTGCTGGTGGCCACCGACATTGCCGCCCGGGGCATCGACATCGAGGAGCTGCCCTGCGTGTTCAACTACAATCTGCCCGACGTGCCCGAGACCTATGTCCACCGCATCGGCCGCACCGGCCGGGCGGGCCACGGGGGCATTGCCATCTCCTTCTGCCAGTTTGACGAGCAGGATGAGCTGAAGGGCATCGAAAAGCTGCTGGGCCGGAAGATCTCCGTGGTGGCCGACCACCCCTTCCCCATGGCCAACTTTGATCCCCCCCAGAAGGACAAGCACGGCCGTCCGGTGAACGCCGAGGACGCCGAGGCCCGGGCCGCCGCCAAGGAGCGCCGCCGGGCCCGGGACGAGGAGAACAAGGCCCGCGCCCAGGCGAAGAAGGAGCGGCAGGCCGCCCAGGCGGAACCGGCGGCTGAGGCCCTGGATCCGGAGGAGGGCCAGGGAAAGAAAAAGCGCCGCCGCAGGAAAAAATCCGCCGCCGCGCAGCCGGAGGCGGCAGCCCCCCAGGAAGAGCTCCGGGAGGAGAGCGCCCGGGAGAGCGCCGGCGCCGCCTATACCAGGGAGCGGCCGCTCTCCCGCGGGGTGCGCCAGGGCAAGCTGGAGGATACGCTGCCCGCGGATCCCGCCATGCCCGTCTCCGACTTCTATAAGCCCAATCCCCTGGATTCCGATGTGATCATGGACGCCACCGCCCGGCTGCTGGCCCCCCGCCGCTCTCTGCTGAATCGGGGCGGGGGAAAACGCCGGGAAGAGGAGCGGAAGGACGCTGCCCAGAGCGCAAAGCGGGAGGGAGCGCCCCGGCGGGAAAAGAGCAGGGGCGAACAGAAGCCCGCGCCGGCAAAGAAGGCCAAGGCGGAAAAACAGGAGAAGGCGCAGCGGGGGGAGAAGGCCGGAAAGGAAAACCGGGTGCAGTCTGTGCTGCCCCCCTCCCTGTCCGGGAAGAAAAAGCGCCGCAGAAATGACCGGCCCCGGCCCATCGAGGCGCCGCCCCGCTCGGACCGGCAGAAGGACTCCACGCAGCACAAGAGCCTGATGCGGCCCTACTATATCAACCATGACGACGAAAACTGACTCCGGCCGGAGGGCCAGGGCGAACAAGCGCCGTCACCCCCTGCGGTGGGTGGCGGCGCTGCTGGTCATCCTGATTGCCGGATGGTTTTTTCTCCAGTGGCAGCTGTGGGGGATCCAGGTGACGGTGACCCAGGTGAGCGTCCACGGCTTGCCGGAGGGCTTTGAGGGGCTGCGCATCGTGCAGCTGTCCGACCTTCACGGCCACGAGTACGGCCAGGACAGCGGGGAGCTGCTGGCGCTGGTGGCGGAACAGGAGCCGGATCTCATCGCCATTACCGGCGACCTGGTGGACCAGGAGAGCCAGCTGGAGCGGGTGCCTGCCCTGGCCCGGGGGCTGGCAGCCATTGCCCCCACCTATTATGTCACCGGCAACCACGAGTGGGCCTCTGTCAACGTGCCCCAGCTGAAGGGGGTGCTGGAGGAGTGCGGCGTGACGGTGCTGTCCAACCAGTACACCGTGCTGGAGCGGGGCGGGGACCGGGTGGTGCTGGCCGGCGTGGACGATCCCAACGGCTATGCCGACCAGAAGACCCCGGAGGAGCTCTATGGGGAGATCCAGGAGCAGGACGGCGGGCTGTGCACCATCCTGCTGGCCCACCGCAACGACCGCTTTGACCAGTACGCCGCGGCGGGCTATGACCTGGTGATCTCCGGCCACGGCCACGGCGGCATCGTCCGCCTGCCCTTCACGGACGGGCTGCTGGGCACCAACCGCAAGCTGTTCCCCACCTGGACGGCGGGAGTGTATACCCTGGATGACAGCACCCTGTTTGTCTCCCGGGGGCTGGGCAACAACACGGTGCCCATTCCGGGCTTCCGGCTGTTCAACCGCCCTGATCTGGCGGTGCTGGAGCTTGTGACGGAGGAGTAAGCAGATGAAGTATATAGAGCAGTTTCGTGCCCCTTTCCCTGCTCCTTCTCCAGGCCGGCGGCTGGCGGGCCTGCTGGCCATGGCGCTGGCAGGCGGGGCCGTGGGGCTGCTGGCCAAGTGGGCGGACTTCTCATCTGTGCAGCTGCTGGGAGATGTTTTTTCAGAGTTGCCCATCTGGATCGTGCTAGGCCTGCTCATCGCCCGCCTCAGCGGCAGCCCCGGCCGGGCGGCGGCCTGCGCCCTGGTGTTTTTCCTGGCCATGATCCCCGTCTACTACCTGGCGGCGGAGTGGATGGACGGGGTGTGGGGGATGTCCTATGTCTACGGCTGGACGATGGTGGCCTGCCTGTCCCCCTTTGCGGCGTGGCTGGCGTGGTACGCCTTTGGCCGGGGGTGGCTGCCCAATGTGCTCTCGGTGCTGGTTGTGGCCGCGGCGCTGCTGGCCGATCCGGTGGTGCTGCGCAGCCTCAACCTCCGGGACTTTGCGCTGGCGGGGGTGTGCGCCGTGCTGGTGTTCGGGTGGAAGGCGCCGCGCCGGGGCGGTAAGGGCTGAAGCCCTGCCCGTTCAAGGGTTGACGCCCTTGGGGGCAGATTTTCCCGATCCTATTTCTTTTGAAAGCGCCTGGTCTGCCTTGCTTTCGTGGCAGGCGTGCCCGTGGGCCCGGCGGTGTCCTACGACTGCCGGCGCAGCGGCAGCGGAAAGCGGGCGCAGGGGGTGTCGGTCTACCGCACGCCGGAAAGAGACGGATGCACCATTGGGGTGCTCTCCCGTAAAAATGGGGGACCGGGGGAAAGGCCGCTAAGGGCAAAAGCGCGCCCTTGGCGCTTGTAGCCCCGCCGCGGCCGTCCCCCGGCGCATCTTTGCCTACTTTCTGTGCGCACAGAAAGTAGGTCGCCGCCAGGCGAGACCCGGCCCAGCCGCAAGGGCTGCTCCCTTGCTCTGCCCCCTCAGTCCGCCTTCCGGCGGGCACCTCCCCCTGCCATGGGGGAGCCAATACAAGGACGCAGTCCTTGGTGAGAAAAGAGATCCTTTATGAACTACGACGCCGGACAATTTGATATCGCAGTGATCGGCGCGGGCCACGCGGGCATCGAGGCCTCCCTGGCCGCCGCCCGCATGGGCCTGCGCACGGTGTGCTTCACCATCAACCTGGACGCGGTGGGCAACATGCCCTGCAACCCCGCCATCGGCGGCACCGGCAAGGGCCACCTGGTGCGGGAGATCGACGCCCTGGGGGGCGAGATGGCCCGGGCCGCGGACCAGGCCTGCATCCAGTACCGGATGCTCAACCGGGGCAAGGGCCCCGCGGTGTGGTCCCTCCGGGCCCAGGCGGACCGCCGCCGGTACCAGGAGGTGATGAAGCACACCCTGGAGCTCCAGGAAAACCTGTGGGTGAAGCAGGGAGAGGTCACCGAGATCCTCACCGGGGAGGACGGGGCGGTGCGGGCCGTGCGCACCGACACCGGGGCCACCTACGCCGTCCGGGCGGCCATCATCGCCACCGGCACCTATCTGGGGGGGCGCACCATTGTGGGAGAGGTGGCCCGGGACTCCGGCCCCGACGGCATGGCTGCCTCCCTGCCCCTGACGGACTGCCTGAAGGGGCTGGGCCTGGCCCTGCGCCGGTTCAAGACGGGCACGCCGCCCCGGGTGAACCGCCGCAGCGTGGACTTCTCCCAGATGGAGCTGCAGGAGGGGGACGCGGACATGGAGCCCTTCTCC
This sequence comes from uncultured Oscillospiraceae bacterium, assembly GCA_944385465.1. Taxonomy (GTDB): domain Bacteria; phylum Bacillota; class Clostridia; order Oscillospirales; family Oscillospiraceae; genus Enterenecus. Next base: position 26,722 of record CALWXH010000001.1, read on the forward strand.
TTTTCCATGGAAAAAGCCCCGGAGAACCGGGCGGTGTGCTACCTCACCTACACCAACGAGCGCACCCATGAGGTGATCCGCCGCAACCTGGACCGCTCCCCCCTGTACGACGGCACCATCGAGGGGGTGGGGCCCCGGTACTGCCCCTCCATCGAGACCAAGATCGTCCGCTTCCCGGACAAGGGCCGGCACCAGCTGTTCATCGAGCCCATGGGGCTGAACACCGAGGAGCTGTACATCCAGGGCTTTTCCTCCTCCCTGCCGGAGCAGGTGCAGGTGGAGATGCTCCACACCATCCCGGGGCTGGAGCGGGCCGAGATGACCCGGGCGGCCTACGCCATCGAATACGACTGCGTGGACCCCACCCAGCTTCTGCCCACATTGGAATGCAAAAAAGTGCCCGGCCTGTATGGGGCGGGGCAGTTCAACGGCTCCTCCGGCTACGAGGAGGCCGCCGCCCAGGGGCTCATCGCCGGCATCAACGCCGCCCTGAAGCTCAGGGGAGAGGAGCCTCTGATCTTGACCCGGGGGGACGGATACATCGGGGTGCTCATCGACGATCTGGTGACCAAGGGCACCAACGAGCCCTACCGGATGATGACCTCCCGGACGGAGTACCGGCTCATCCACCGGCAGGACAACGCCGACCGGCGGCTGTCTGCCTACGGCTGCCGGGTGGGGCTGGTGAGCCGGGCGCGGCTGGCCCAGGTGGAGGAGAAGTACGCCGCCGTGGACCGGGAGGCGCGCCGGCTGGACCACGCCGGGGCGGCCCCCTCCCCGGCCCTGGACCAGATGCTGGCGGACAGGGGGGAGCCCCCTTGCCCCCACGGGGCCCGGCTGGGGGACCTGCTGCGCCGGCCCAGGGTGAGCTATGACGACCTGGCCCCCTTCGACCCGGAGCGGCCTGCCCTCTCCCGGGCGGTCGCCCGGCAGGTGGAGATCTCGGTGAAGTACGCCGGCTACATTGAGCGGCAGAACCGCCAGGTGGAGGAGATGAAAAAGCTGGAGGGGCACCCCCTGCCCCCGGATGTGGACTACCAGTCCATCCAGGGCCTGCGGCTGGAGGCCCGGCAGAAGCTCAGCCAGATCCGCCCCCTGAACCTGGGGCAGGCCAGCCGGATTTCCGGCGTCTCGCCGGCCGACCTGGCCGCCCTGATGATCTATCTGGAGAGGACAGAAAACAAATGAGTACTCTTTTGCCGCCCTGGTCCTTCCGGGGCTATATCCTCCGCCCGGCCCGGAAGGAGGACGCGGAGGACTACTACCGCGCCGGATTTGCCCCCCTGGACCCGGAGCTGGCCCGGCTCACCGGCAGCAGGGCCAGCTTTTCCCGGGACGAGGTGGTGGGGTTTTTCCTCGCCTGTGTGGACGACCCGGACCGCCGGGACTTTCTGCTGCTGGATCCCGCCGGACGCATCGCCGGGGAGGCGGTGATCAACGAGATCGACTGGGAGGCCCGGTGCGCCAACTTCCGCACCGGCATCTTCCGCCCGGAGCACCGGGGACAGGGCATCGGCACCTGGATGGTGCGCACCGCCCGGGACTATGCCTTCGGGGAGCTGAGACTCCACCGGCTGGAGCTGGACGTGTTCTCCTTTAACCCCCGGGCGCAGCGGGCCTATGAGAAGGCGGGCTTCCGCCGGGAGGGAGTGCGCCGGGACGCCGTCCGGGACGGGGACGGGTACGGCGACGACATCCTCATGGCCATCCTGGAAGAGGAGTGGCGGGCCCTGACGGCGGCGGAGCGGGCTTTGGAGTGAATCAAGCGGGACGGAGGGCGGCAATGGAGTTCCAGACCTACTTTTACGGCGGCGAGACGGAACAAGACAGCCCGGAAGCCGCCCGGCTGCGAAGGCTGGTGGCCAGCCCGGCTGCCGGCCGGGTCATGGGACTGGTGGCGGACAGTCCGCCGGGGCGATGGAACCGGAGAGAACTGGAGGCCCGGTTCGGCCCGGAACTGGTGGGCGGCCTGCTGCTGGCCGGGACACTGCGGGAGGAGAACGGCGGGGTCTGGCTGGACTGCCCGGTTTTTCTGGAAGGGGATCTGGAGCCGCTGCGCCGGCTCACCGGCCGGAGGGCGGAGGAGATCGCCGCCCGGCTGCGTCCCCTGCAAGGCCGGATGGAGGAGTTGATGGCCGCCCTTCCCAACGGCGTCCCGCCCGGGGAAAACCTCTACCACCTGCTGTGCGGCGGTGTGTTTGACGGACGTTATTTCGACGCGCTGGAGGGGGAGGGGCTGGCGGCGGTCCGCCGGGACCGGGCGCTGCCGGACGTGGTGACCCTCTACCAGCGGGGGACCGCCCTGGAGCGGTGGAGCCGGTCCCTGCTGTGCTCTTACAACCGCTATGGAACGCCAGCGGGGATCTTCCAGTCCTTCGGGGACTGTGCCGGGGACCGCTGGGATTTCTACCGGGTGGCCAGGCAGCTGGAGACCGGGGCGCTGGAGGATGCCGCGCTGATCCCCCTCTCCCGGCAGGCGCTGGTGGAGGGGTACCTGGCGCTGGCAGCCGGGAAACCTGTGAGCCCCCGGGCCCTGGCCTGCCTGGAACGCTTCGGCTATGCCCGGGCGGGGCGGCCCTGTGTCCCCATCTATGTCTGGGCGGAGGACCGGCCGGTGCTGGAGGCGCTGTTCCTGCTGGTCCGGCTGGCGGCGGACGCCCTGGTGCGGGAAGCGCTCACCGACCTGCGAAGCTGCGCCGGACTTACGGCAAACCGGCACCGGGTGGCCGTGGCGGAGACCGCCAACGAGGTGTATCATCTGCTGTTCGGCCAGGTCAATGAATGCCTGGTGCGGGACGGCGTGGTGGAAGCGCCGGAGGATCACGGCCCCCAGGGCCGCTATCGCAGGGCGTTTGAAATTCATCAGGGCACGGTTGCCAGGCCGTGCCCGCCCCGGGGTGAATGGACCCGGGCAGGAGAGACGAAGGAGAGATCGCTATGAGAGTATTTCTGGCCATTGTGCTGTGCAAAGTCCTGCGCCTGGTGGGCAGACTGCTGGGCCGGGGCAGCTCCCTGCCCGGGCAGTTCGCCCTGAAGGTGTGCCCCGACGTGCTGGGCCGGGTGAAGCTGCCCAGGCACATCATCGCCGTCACCGGCTCCAACGGGAAGACCTCCACGGTGGAGATGATTGCCGCCATCCTCACCGCCGCCGGGCGGCAGGTGGTGTACAACAAGGAGGGCTCCAACCAGATCGAGGGGGTGACCACCCTGATCCTGTCCCGGTGCACCCTGGGGAGCAGGGTGCGGGGGGACGTGCTGCTGCTGGAGAGCGACGAGCGCTATGCCCGCCACACCTTCCGCTGGTTCCACCCCACCCACTTCGTCATCACCAACCTGTACCGGGACCAGCTCACCCGCAACGGCCATCCCCAGTGGGTGTATGAGTCCATCCTGCCCGCCATCCACCCGGATGAGACCCTGGTGCTCAACGCCGACGACCCCCTGGTGGCCTGCTTTGCCCGGGGTCACGACCCGGAGAAGGTGAAGTGGTTCGGCCTGGAGGAGTGCTCCATCAGCACGAAGGAGCACCACGGGGTGTACCACGACGGGCTGCGCTGCCCGGTGTGCGGCGGGAAAATGGAGTATGACTGCTACCACTACACCCACATCGGCCACTACCGCTGCACCGCTTGCGGCCACAGCCGGCCCAGCCCCGATTTTGCCGTCACCGACCTGGATCTGGCCCAGGGGCGGCTGACCATCAACGGCGGGGCGCAGCTGGAGCTGGCCTTCCGCAGCATCTACAACGTGTACAACATCCTGGCGGCCTGGTCCGTGTGCGCCCTGTGCGGCGTGGAGGAGCGGGTGATGGCCGGGGTCATCAACAACTATCTGTTGAAAAACGGCCGGATGGTCACCTTTACCCTGGGCGGGCACAAGGGCACCCTGCTCACCTCCAAACACGAAAATTCCGTGGCCTATGACACCAACCTGGCCTACATCCAGGGGCTGGATCAGCCCTGTGAGGTGATGGTCATTGTGGACGCCATCAGCCGGAAGTACTTCACCGGCGAGACCAGCTGGCTGTGGGACATCGACTTTGACCGCCTGGCCTGCGAACATGTACGCCGGGTCTGGCTGTGCGGGCGGTATGTGAACGATCTGGCCCTGCGCTTTGACTACACCCAGGTGCCCCAGGACAAGCTGGTGCTCCAGCCGGACATCAGGGCGGCGGCTCAGGCCCTGAAGGAGGAGGGGGACCTGCCCCTGTATGTGGTCACCTGCTTCTCCGACCGGGACAAGCTGCTGGACCTGACCCAGCGGGACTGAGGAGGGATTGGAACATGGAACTGACCATTGTGCATCTGTACCCGGACTGCATGTCCCTGTACGGGGAGTACGCCAACGTGGCGGTGCTGCGCCGCCACCTGGAGCAGCTGGGGGTCACGGTGACGGTGCGCACCCCCGGCCTGGACGATGAGCCGGACTTTGCCGGCGCCGGCTTTGTCTACATGGGGGCCGGCACCGAGCGAGGCCAGAAATGGGCCCTCACCGCCCTGCTGCCCCACGCCCAGGAGCTGAAAGGGCTGCTGGCCCAGGGCGTCCCCGCCCTGTTCACCGGCAACGCCATGGAGCTGCTGGGGGAGAGCGTCACCGACAAAACCGGCAAGGTGTGGCCCTGCCTGGGCCTGGCGGACTATGCCACCACCGAGACGGACCGGCGGGTGCCGGAGGACGTCATCGCCCACACCCCTTTGTGGGAGGAGCCGGTGGTGGGCTTTATGAACAAATGCTCCCACACCGCCGGAGTGACCACCCCCCTCTTTGACCGGCTCACCCTGGGGGAGGGCAACGAGGGGGAGAAGGGGCCGGAGGGCTATGTGTCCGGCAACCTCTTTGCCACCCATCTCACCGGCCCGGTGCTGGTGAAGAACCCCGCCTTCCTGCGCCTGATGATCACCCGGATCTTCCAGCACAGCGGCTGGGCCCTGCCGGAGGACATCCCCGCCCTGCCCCACGAGGAGGAGGCCTATCAGGTCACCCTGAAGGAGCTGTCCGCCCGGGCGGGGGGCTGAGCGGCGTTTGGGGATACCCTGCCCAAAGGCAGAGGGAAACCGAAAGGTTACATTGTGAAACCGAAACTCGCTGGCATTTTGGGCCGGAGTTGGGTATGCTGTGGCCATCCTGAATAATGAGGTGAGCGCCCATGAGTATGGGGAGCAAGCTGGCCCAGGCCAGACGGAAGAACAATCTGACCCAGGAGCAACTGGCCGAGCAGCTGGGGGTCACCCGCCAGGCGGTGAGCCGGTGGGAGTCCGACACCGCCTACCCGGAGACGGACAAGATCGTGCGCATGAGCCAGCTGTTGGGGGTGAGCTGCGACTGGCTGCTCCGGGACGGAGCGGACAGCCCGGAGGGCACCGCGCCGGCGGCCAGCCCGGTCACTCGTCTGCTGGCCCAGGCGGCGGGCCGGCGGGTGCAGCTGGCCTTTTACGGGGACGAGACCGCGATTCCCTGCGACTGGTGCGTCATCCGGGAGTTCGACGGCGCCTGGGCCAATGTGGAATTCGTCAAGGAAAAGAAGGGCCAGCGGGAGAACCAGCTCATCCCCCTGTCCTCCATCCGCTCCATCACCTTTATAAAGGAAAAGGGGGATGCGTAATGGACGCTATGGCGGTTTTCGGCTTTTTCGCCTTCTTGATGGTGATTTTCCTGTGGAGCAAGGTCAACCGGCTGGAGCGGCTGCTGCGGGAAAACGGCATCCGCCCCGTGGGCTCCAAAGACCTGGCCCGCCGCCTGGCGGGGATGACCGGCCAGACCGTCACCCTGACCCTGTACAGCGACGACTGGGATATGAGCGGCCTTATCTGCCGGGTGCTGGACACCGATGAGGTGTGGGCCCTGGTGCGGGCGGACGAGGGGAAGAAGAAGGAGCGGGAGATGCTCATCCGGCTGGACAGTGTCAAGAGCGTGAAAAAAGCCTGAACGCCCCGCAAAGGCGGGGGAAAACGGAGGGATCATCATGAGCGAACAGTGGCTGGAGGTCACCCTGCCGGTACCCGCCGGGGAGCTGGACCAGGTGTGCGACGTGCTCACCGCCAACGGCATGACCGGCCTGGTGGTGGAGGAAGAGGGGGAGTTCCTCCGCTTTCTGGAGCAGAACCGGCAGTTCTGGGACTATGTGGACGAGGGGCTGGCCCAGCGGATGAAGGGGGCCAGCCGGGTGAAGTTCTACGTGCCGGACAACGAGGAGGGGCAGCGGCTGCTGCGGGCCTACCTCACCGGCCTGGAGCAGTATGAGCCCCAGACCGTCTCCCTCCGGGAGGAGGACTGGGCCACCTCCTGGCAGAAGTACTACCAGCCCATCCCCGTGGGAAAGCGGATCTACATCGTGCCCGAGTGGATGCGGGGGCAGAGCGTGCCGGAGGGACGATCGCCGCTGTATCTCAACCCGGGGCTCACCTTCGGCACCGGCTCCCACGCCACCACCCAGCTGTGCCTGGAGCTGCTGGAGGAGGCGGTGGAGCCCGGCTGCCGGGTGCTGGACCTGGGGTGCGGTTCGGGCATCCTGGCCATCGCCGCCCTGGCCCTGGGGGCGGAGCACGCCTGCGGGGTGGACATCGACCCCAAGGCGGTGGACGTGGCCTATGAAAACGCGGCCATAAACGGCATCGGCAAAGACCGGCTGACGGTGTACGCCGGCAACGTGCTGGGGGACGAGAAGCTGGCCGCCAGGCTGGAACCGGGGCGCAACCGGGTGGTGCTGGCCAACATCGTGGCCGACGTCATCATCCCCCTGTCCGCCGTGGTGGAGCGATTCCTCACTCCCGACGGGGTGTTCCTGGCCTCGGGGATCATCGACACCCGGGCGGACGAGGTGGCCGCCGCCATCGGGAAAAACGGCCTGACCATCACCCGGCGGCTGGAGCGGTCCGGCTGGTGCGCCTTCCGGGCGGAGCGGCGGTGAAGCGGCTGTTTCTGATCGGCGGGCCCATGGGGGTGGGTAAAACCGCTGTGGGCCGGGCGCTGCAGACCCTGCTGCCCGGCAGCGTGTTCCTGGACGGGGACTGGTGCTGGGACGCCAATCCCTTTGCCGTCACGCCGGAGACTCAGGCCATGGTGCTGGAGAACATCCGGTTTCTGCTGGGGCAGTTCCTCCGGTGCTCCGCCTACTCGTCGGTGATCTTCTGCTGGGTGATGCACCGGCAGGACGTGATCGACCAGATCCTCTCCGGCCTGGAGCTGGCCGGGGTGGAGGTGTGCGCCATCTCCCTCACCGCGGATCCCCAGGCGCTGCGCCGCCGGCTGGAGGGGGACGTGGCCGCCGGGGTCCGGCGGGCGGACGTGGTGGAGCGCAGCCTGTCCTATCTCCCGCTGTACGACAACCTGGATACCATCAAACTGGACACCACAGACTGCACTCCGGAGCAGGCGGCCCGGAAGCTGCTTGCCGGTGGGGAGCGGTGGAATAGACTTCGTCCGGACGGCTGACGCGGGCCGTCCGGATTTTTCCCTTCTGTCCTGCAGAAAATTCCGTGTTTTCTCTTGTTTTGCGGGGAAAAGAATGATACTATGCTATCATGGACAAAAATTGGGGCGGCGAGAACCGCGGCCACCCGGAACAGGAGAGAATACATTATGGCGCTGAGAAGTTTTGAATCGATTGTAGAGCGGGCGAAAAACGCCGGGGTCAAGAACCGGGTGGTGATCGCCGGGGCAGACGCGGAAAATATCCTGCTGGGCGCCTTCCAGGCCCAGGAGGCCGGGTTTGCCAACCTGGTGCTGGTGGGCGAGGCCGGAAAGATCCTGCCCATGCTGGACAAGCTGGGGCTGAAGGACAAGCCCTACCGCCTGGTGGAGACCTACCCCGGGGACAATATGACCCAGGTGGCCATTGAGCTGATCAACCGGGGGGAGGGCGACATCCTCATGCGGGGCAACGTCCAGACCCGGGAGTTCCTCATGCCCCTGCTGGACAGCCGCAACGGCCTGCGTACCAAGCGCCTGCTCACCCACATTGACCTGGTGACCATGCCGGAGTACCCCAAGATGATCGCCATCGGCGACGTCACCGTCACCATCCAGCCCAATGTGGCCCAGAAGCGGGACATCATCAACAACATGGTGGACACCCTGCGCTATGTGGAAGATGAGAAGCCCAACATCGCCCTGCTGGCCCTGGTGGAGCAGCCCAGCTTCCATATGAAGGACACCATCGAGGCCTACGAGCTGGTGCAGGAGCACAACCGCAAGCCCATCGCCGACTGCGAGCTGGTGGGTCCCATCTCCTACGATCTGATCATGTCCAAGGAGGCCGCCCGCCTCAAGAGCTATGACAACCCCCTGTGCGGGGAATTCGACGGCATTGTGGCCCCCTCTCTGCTGGCGGGCAACCTCATCGTCAAGGGCTGGCAGATGCACGCCCACGCCAAGACCTGCGGCGTGGTCATCGGCGCCAAGATCCGCTGTGCCATCACCTCCCGCAGCGACTCCCCCGAGGTGGCGTTCAACTCCCTGGCCTTCTGCACGATCCTGCCGGCGCAGTGCCCCTATCTGTAAAGAAACCGGATTTCCCACGGCCCGCGGAGCTCCGCGGGCCGTGCCATTTTGTGCCGCCGGGCCGATTTTCGCCTTTTCGGAGGGAAAAAGTGTTGACAAATCCCGTTGAGGTGGATAAGATAAGGAAGTTCAATGGCTTTGAGCAGGACGAGTACCCGGCCCAACCCCATCAGAGAGCCGCTTGTATGGTGTGAGAGCGGCGGGGCGACTCCGGCGAAGATCCCCTGTGAGCCGCGGACCCAACGGGCAAAGCGCCCCAGTAGGCTCCGCCGGGTGTCCCCGTTACAGGACGAATCGAGGGGCCGTGCTTCTGCGCGCGGCAACGAGAGTGGTACCGCAGAGGTCAGCGCGCCTTTGTCTCTCACGGAGGGACAAAGGCGCTTTTTGTCTGTACGCACATTTTGTCATAGAGAAGGAGAAACGACCCATGGATTACAACCAGACTGTCCATCTCCCCCAGACCGACTTCCCCATGCGGGCGGGGCTGCCCAAGCGGGAGCCCGAGCTGCTCAACGGGAAGTGGGAGGTGGAGACTTACCACAAGCTGATGAAGAAGAACGAGGGCAAGCCCAAATTCGTCCTCCACGACGGCCCTCCCTACGCCAACGGCCACATCCACATCGGCACCGCCCTGAACAAGATCCTCAAGGACATCATCGTCAAGTACAAGAACATGACCGGCTTCCAGGCCCCCTATGTCCCCGGCTGGGACACCCACGGCCTGCCCATCGAGTCGGCCATCCTCAAGGACAAGAAGATCAAGCGGGACGAGCTGACCGATGCCGAGTTCCGGGACAAGTGCCGGGACTTCGCCCTGAACTTTGTGGACATCCAGCGCAGCGAGTTCCAGCGCCTGGGCGTCATCGGCGACTGGGAGAACCCCTATCTCACCCTGAAGCCCGAGTTTGAGGCCAAGCAGATCCAGATCTTCGGCAAGATGGCGGAGAAGGGCTATATCTACAAGGGTATGAAGCCGGTGTACTGGTGCCCCGCCGACCAGACCGCCCTGGCGGAGGCGGAGATCGAGTACGCCGACGATCCCTGCACCACCCTGTTCGTCAAGTTCCCCATCCGGGACGACCTGGGCAAGCTGGGGCAGTACGCCGACCTGAGCAAGCTCTACTTCGTGATCTGGACCACCACCCCCTGGACCATCCCCGGCAACATGGCCATCTGCGTCAACCCGGAGTTTGACTATGTGCTGCTGAGCGCCCCCAACGGCGAGGTATATATCCTGGCCCAGGAGCTGGCCCAGAGCGTGTGCAAGGCCGCCGGCATCGACTACGCCGCCTGCACCGTGCTGGCCACCCTCAAGGGTTCTGAGTTCGAGCTCATGGCCGCCAGGCACCCCCTCTTCGACCGGGACAGCGTCATCCTGTGCGGCGACCACGTCACCCTGGACGCCGGCACCGGCTGCGTCCACACCGCCCCCGGCTTCGGCGCCGACGACTTCAACATCTGCCGGGCCTATGACGCGGCGGGCAAGACGAACATCGGCGTGCCCGTGCCGGTGAACGCCAAGGGCGTCATGACCGACGAGCGCTACACGGGGCAGTTCTACGCCAAGGGCAACGACCTGGTGGTGCAGGACCTGGAGGCCGAGGGCTTCCTGCTGGCCAAGGAGAACATCGTCCACTCCTACCCCCACTGCTGGCGGTGCAAGAACCCCATCATCTACCGGGCCACCGAGCAGTGGTTCTGCTCTGTGGACGCCATCAAGGACGCGGCGGTGAGCAGCTGCGACGGCATCTCCTGGCACCCCGCCTGGGGCAAGGAGCGCATGGCCGCCATGATCTCCGAGCGCAACGACTGGTGCATCTCCCGGCAGCGCAAGTGGGGCGTGCCCATTCCCATCTTCTACTGCGACCAGTGCGGGGCGGACATCGTCACCCCGGAGACCATCGCCCACATCTCCGGCCTGTTCCGGGAGCACGGCTCCAACATCTGGTTTGAAAAGACCGCCGACGAGCTGGTGCCCCAGGGCTTCGTGTGCCCCCACTGCGGCGGCGTCCACTTCTCCAAGGAGACGGACATCATGGACGTGTGGTTCGACTCCGGCTCCACCCACGCCGCCGTGCTGGACGAGCGGGAGGAGCTGGCCTTCCCCGCCGACGTCTATCTGGAGGGCGGCGACCAGTACCGGGGCTGGTTCCAGTCCTCCATGCTCACCTCCATTGCCGCCAAGGGGGTGGCCCCCTATAAGCAGATCATCACCCACGGCTGGACGGTGGACGGCGAGGGCAAGGCTATGCACAAGTCCCTGGGCAACGCCGTCTCCCCCGATGAGGTGATCAAGGACTACGGCGCGGACATGCTCCGGCTGTGGGTGTCCTCCGCCGACTACACCCAGGACATGCGCATCTCCCCGGAGATTCTCAAGCAGCTCTCCCAGGCCTATCTGAAGATCCGCAACACCGCCCGGTATATGCTGGGCAACCTGGCCGGCTTCGACCCCGACCACCCCGTGGCCCTGGCGGATATGGAGGCCCTGGACCGCTTCGCCCTGGCCAGCTTCAACGACCTGGTGCGGGCCTGCCGGGAGGGCTATGACCGCTACGAGTTCCACACGGTCTACCGGGCCATCTACAACTTCTGCGTCACCGACATGTCCAACTTCTACCTGGACATCATCAAGGACCGGCTGTACTGCGGCCACGACGCCGGCCGGGCCAGCGCCCAGACCGCCCTGTACACCATCCTGGACGGCATGACCCGGCTCATCGCCCCCATCCTGGCCTTCACCAGCCAGGAGATCTGGGCGGCCATGCCCCACGCCGCCGGGGATGACGGGGAGTGCGTGCTGTTCAACGACATTCCCGATTACCGCTCCGACCTGGCCTTGTCTGATGAGGAGCTGTACCGCTGGGGCCTGCTGGTCTCCCTGCGGGACGCGGTGAACAAGGCCCTGGAGAACGCTCGGGCCGCCGGCGTGTTCAAGAAGGCCCAGGACACCGAGCTGACCATCTCCGTGGCCGGGCAGAAGGACGCCGACTTCCTGGCGGACGTGGATCTGGCCTCCCTGTGCATCGTCTCCAAGGTCACCGTGACCACCGATGCGGTGGAGGGCGAGCGGTTTGACGACTGCCTCATCCCCTGCGCCATCGCCGTGCAGGTGTCCCAGGCCCCCAAGTGCCCCCGGTGCTGGAACCACGACGGGCACATCGGCACCCCCGGCCACCACGCCGAGCTGTGCGACCGGTGCGCCGCCGTGCTGGGCGAATGATCTCCCGCACAGCTCGGCTGGGGCCCCGCAAAGCGGGGCGCGCGTCAGCGCGTACAAGCGTTTTGCGCAGCAAAACCTTGGCGCAGGCGGGATTCACTCCCGCCGGGCAGGATGAAAAACGGGGTCCCCACGGGGCAAGCCCCGTGGGGCGCTGTGCGATCGGTGCGCCTCTGTGTTGAGTGAGTAAAATTTTCCAGAGAGAAAATTCAGCCGCCCGGCCCCGCAAACCTGCGGGGCCGGGCGGTTCTTTTGCGGGGATGGGAGGGATTACGGCAGCTGAACTCCGCCGGTGGCGACACTGACACAGGTCCAGGCGCCGTCCTCCCCTCGGCACAGGAGAAATTCGAACTGGTTGGCGGCCAGCTCCGCATACTCCCCGGAGCCCATATGGGTGCTGCCGGCCCAGATCTCAGGGGAATTCCAGTCGGCGGGCTCAAAGGCGTAGTGGAATGTGCCCACCACAGCGTTGCCGTCCTCGCTTACCTCCCGGATGGACCAGTCCATCAGCTCATAGCGGAGGATGGCCCGGGGGTGGGTTGTGGGCAGGGAGAGGAACAGGTTGGGGTAGCCCTCCCGGACGAACTCTTCCGCCGCCCCCTGGGCGTCCAGCCCGGGGGAGAAGGTGATGTGGGAGAGGTCGTCCACCTCTACAGGTTCCGGTTCCTGCTCGGACTGGGTGGGGGACAGAGCGGTAAAGTCATACTCCGTCAGCTCCACCTGATCCCCGTTCAGAGTCACTTGGGCGGTGATTTCGCCCACATAGATAGGGGTGGGGTTGGCGTAGCAGCCGGCCTCCAGGGACAGACCGCGATCCCCAATGCGGTAGCGGATGGTCAGATCTGCCCCCAGCACGTGGTTTAGCTCCCCGCCCGCGGGAGGTAGCCACTGCTCCCGCACCGCCTGCTTGGAAAGACTGAACTGGGCGCCGTCAGGAGCGGCAATATAGTAATTCTCTGCGTCGCCGCTCATGGTCAGCGTATCCAGGAAGCGGTCGGTCAGATTGGAGGTGTCGTATTCTTCCAGGGTTGCTGCGTCGAACAGATGCAGCTCTTCTAAGAGTACCCCGGAGCCGTGGGCGGCGGTGAGGACCACCGCGATCTCATCCAGGCCATCTCCGTTCAGATCCACCAGCCCGCACTGGGGAGAGTAGGGAAATCCCACGTGGCGGCCGGAAAACTCCCGGCTCTTTCCCCCATAGGCGAGTTGAAAGGACCAGCAGGACTCCTCGATACCCAGCGCCGTCACCGCGGGGGGCGCCGGGGTGGGGGTAACTTCTACCGTGGGATCCGCCGACTGTGGGTCCTCCTCTGGGCCGTCTGTCCGAGGGCCGGCGAAGGTGCACCCCGCCGCCACGGCGGCGATGAGCAGCACCACAGCGAAGGTGATGGCGGCGGTTCTGGGCCGTTTTACGATGGCCGCGATCCGGGCCTGGAGGGTCTTGCCGCTGCCCGTCATGGTGGTGGCGGTGGTGAGCAGGGCGGGGCGCTTGACGCAGGTCAGGGCGATGAGGGTGCGGCCGTAGGCCGCCCGCTCCTCCTCCCCCAGCCGGCGGACGGTGGCCTCGTCACAGGCCAGCTCCCCGTCGTTCCGGGAGGCCAGGGCGGCCCACCACACCAGGGGGTTGTACCAGTGCAGGCACAGGCACACGCACCGCAGAGCGGCCCAGAGGTGATCCGCGTGGCGGTAGTGGGTGTACTCATGCTCCACCGCGTGGCGGGCGGTCACCGGGTCCTGGGCCGCCGCCGGGGTGAGGTAGACGGCGGGGCGAACCAGGCCGAAAAGGCAGGGGGTGTCCACCGCCTGCGTGAGGTAGACGGGCAGCCTGCCCGCCCTCTGGGGCAGCAGCTGCCGGGTGCGGCGCAGGGCCCGCCCCAGCCGCAGGTTGGCCCACAGGAAGCACAGGGCCAGCAGCAGGGCGCCGCAGCCCCACACCGCCATCAGGATGTGCTCCACCGTCACCGGGGTGCCTGTCTCCGCCCGGGCGGCGTCCAGCTCCGCCTGCCACTGGGCGAGGTTTTCCTCATACTGGGCCTCCTGCTCCGCCTCCGGAAGGTTCGAGTCGGGCACAGGCGGGGCCAGATCGGGCAGGTCGCCCCCCAGATAGCCCACCACGGTGGAGGAGAGGGCTTCCTCCGGGGCGCTTTGCTGGAGCAGGCTGGCCACGCTGACGGCGCTGCTGCCCAGGGAAACCGGGAGCAGCAGCCGCACCAGGACCAGCGCCCACAGGGCGTACTGCAGCCGGGGGCTGATTTTTCCCCGCAGCAGCCGCCGAAGCAGGAGCAGCACAAGTACAAGGGCACAGGAAGAGACGATCCATGCTGTCATGGGCGGTTCCCTCCTTCCAGTCCGTCCAGAAGCTGATGAAGCTGATGGATTTCCTCCGGGGAAAGGGCCTGGCGCTGGGTCAGGGCGCTGACCATCAGGCTCAGGCTGCCGTGATAGACCTTGTCCAGAAAGGTCTCGGTCTCCTGCAGGGCGGCGTCCTCCCGCCTCAGCAGGGGTAAGAAGAGCTTTTTACCCCCCTGGCTGTCCCCGGCCACGGCCCCCTTGGCCTCCAGTCGGGACAGCAGGGTGAGGATGGTGGAGCGGCTCCAGCCGGTTTTGGGCTCCAGGGCCTGGGTGACCTCCCGCCCGCTCATGGGGGCGCCGGCCCACAGGCATTCCATCACCTGCCACTCCGCGTCGGTGAGTCTGACTTGCTGCACGGACATATGTTCACCTCCTCGTTGTCTACGTCTGTAATCACAGTATAGCAGATGTGTTTACGTTTGTCAACAGACTGGATAAAAATATGCGCCCCGGCGGGGCGCATATTGAAGAAAGAACGGGGAAAACCGGGCGGGCCTCACATCTGATTGACGATCCCCACGAACAGCAGCTGACCCGTCTGGCTGGTGACGGCGAAGAGGAAGGGCCGGTCCAGCACGAAGTCGATCTCCTCCCCTGGGGCCGGGGCGCCCTCGGCGGCCATGATCACGGTGAAGGCCGCCCCCTCGCAGCCCTCCTCGTCCACCCGCACCCGGGCGGCGTGGTCGGCCTGGTTCACATAGGCGTCCACCCCCTCCCCCAGCATGGGGGTGAAGTCGGCCAGGCCGGGGTCAAACACGTCGGTGACACCCAGCTCCTGGAGTCCTCCGATCAGGTTGATCTGCCCCTCCACGTCGAACTTGGGCATGACCAGGTTGATCTGGTGGTACTGCTGGTTCTCCCATTCATAGCCTGCCAGGAGGAAGTCGGCGAGGGTGTCCCCCGCCAGCAGCTCCTCCGGGGAGGTTCCCTCATCCGGCAGGATGAGCCACATGGCCCCGCCGTTTTGGAAGGACTTGGACACGGCGGAGAAGTCCTCCCCCCAGTAGTAGCTGCCCATCTCGCTCTGGTGCATGAAGTCCGTCTCCACGTCACCGGCGGCGGCGTGGAAGGTGCGGGGGGCGGTGGCGCTCTCGTCAAACTCGTCGGCCCAGCTGGCCTTGAAGTAAATGGTGGAGGCCAGGGCCAGCAGAGTGTCCGGCTCAGTCTCAATCTGGCCGGCGTACTCCTCCAGCAGGCCGCCGGTGTTGTCGTTGAGCCAGGACTGGAGGGCCCGGTTGAGCTCCTCCGAGCCCATCTCCCCCCGGTAGGAGGAGGCGTAGTAGGTGTCTGCCAGGGTGTTCAGGGTGTCCTCGTTGTAGGTCAGCGCCTCATCCAGCCAGACGGAGTTGGCCAGCAGGCTGGTGGTCTGGCCATCGTCCCGGTAGTTGGCGCTCCACAGGTTCTGGGCCTGGGTGCGCAGGGACTCCATGCTGTCCAGCCCCAGAAGGTCTAAAATCTGCCCCCGGCTGTCCCCGTCGGTGCACTTGGCCAGCATGGCCAGGGCCAGGTACAGGTTCAGGGGGGAGTAGACGGCGTTTTCTCCCCCGTTGTCCCCCAAAAACTCCGCCATGGTGGCGGCGTAGTAGCCCGCCATGCTCTCGTTGTCCACCCCAGAGGCCAGCTCCTGCCGGGCCTGGTTCTCCTCCCGCCAGGCGGCATAGGCGTCCTCATCCATCGCCCCGGTGAGGGGGTTGACGTCGGGATAGGGGACCCGGTCGGGGTACTCCGCCTCCACGATGGCGGCGGAGGCGGTCTGGGTCAGCGGGCTGCCCCCGGGCCAGAGCACCACTCCGGCCAGGATGGCCACCGCCAGCACCGCCGCCAGGGCCGCCCACCGGGCGGGGCGGCGGACAGGTTTGGCGGATTGGATAACTTCCTGTTTCAACTCCTCCGGGGTGTGGATGCCCTCATTGGCTTTTTGGTAGCGGTTCACAGCTCGATCTCCTCCTTCAGCGCTTCCCGCAGCAGGGCCCTCCCCCGGGACAGCTGGGACTTCACCGTCCCCTCCGGGAGCTTTAGGCAGGCGGCGATCTCCGCCACCCGCAGGCCCTCGAAATAGTACAGGTGGATGACCGCCCGGTATGGTTCCGGCAGGGCGAGCACCGCGCTGTACACCTCGCGGTACTCATCCTCCACCCCGATCTGGGCGGCGGTGTCCAGCGGCACCGTATGGCGCCGCCAGGGGGAGGTGAGCAGGCTTTTGGCCCGGTTAATGGTGCAGCGGATGAGCCAGGCCTTCCGGTGCTCGTCGCTGGTCAGGCGTGCCTCGTGGCGGAAATAGCGCAGAAAGACCTCCTGGAACACGTCCTGGGCGTCGTGGACGTTGGCCGTACGCACCAACGCCAGCCGCCACACCAGATCGCCCCAGCGCTCCACCGCCTGTTCCCGCCGGTCTGTGCCGCGCATATCTCTCACCTCCTCATATACAATACCCTGCACAGGGGAAAACGGTTGCGGCGCGGCCTGAAATTTCCGGGGAAATTCCGGGCCGCGCCGGGGGAAAACATTATTTTGCCATCTGGTCAATGTACCGGGGCTCCAGTTTGGAGTACACCAGCTTCTGGGCGCTGTACAGGGAGAACTTGCCGCTGAGCAGATAGCTCAGGGCGCAGGCCAGGGCGAAGAACAGCAGGCCCGAGCTGCCGAACAGCTCCACGCTGAGAAAGATGCTGGCCAGGGGGCAGTTCACCACCCCGCAGAACAGGGAAATGAGGCCAATGGCCGCGCCGAAGGCGGGGTCCAGCCCCAGCAGGGGGGCCAGGGCGCTGCCAAAGGCGGAGCCGATGAAGAAGGTGGGGACGATCTCGCCCCCCCGGAAGCCCGACCCCAGGGTGAGGGCGGTGAAGAGAATTTTCAGCAGGAAGGCCCAGGGCGCCGCCGGTTCTCCGGCGAGGACCGCGGTGATAAAGGTGGAGCCGGCACCGTTATAGGTTCCGCTGCCCTCCAGCAGGGTCAGGGCGATAACCAGGGCGGCCCCCACCAGGATGCGCAGATAGGGGTTGGGGAGCAGCCGCTTGTAATGCCGGGCGGCGGTGTGCATGGCGGTGCAGAACAAAATGGCCACCAGGCCGCACCCGGCCCCCAGCACCCCCACCTGGAGCAGGGCCAGGGGCGACAGGTCAGGCAGGCCCAGCAGCGGCCAGCCGGTGGGGCTCAGCCCCATGAGATGGGTGACGCCCAGGGACACCAGGCCGGAGAACAAAGCGGGGAAAAAGGCGGAATAGTGGAGGATGCCCACGCTCACCACCTCCAGGCTGAACACCGTGGCGCCTAGAGGGGTTCCGAACAGGGCGGTGAACAGGGCGCTCATGCCGCACAGCACGGCCATATTCATCCCCCGCTCATCCAGCCGCAGCCATTTGCCCAGGGTGGCGGCCAGGCTGCCGCCGATCTGTAGGGCGGCCCCCTCCCGGCCAGCGCTGCCGCCGGTGAGATGGGTGAGGGCGGCGCTGCCGAAGATGAGCAGGGCCAGGCGCAGCCGGGGCTTTTCGCCGCTGCGCACGCTGGCGATGATCTGGTTGGTGCCGCTGTCGTTTTCCATATCCAGCACCCGGTAGGCCCACACGATGACCAGGCCGGCCAGGGGCATGCAGAACAGCAGCCAGGAGTGGGCTTCCCTGGTCTGGGTCACCCAGGTGAGGGCATAGGAAAAGGCGCCTCCCACCAGGCCGCACACCAGCCCGATGAGACTGCCCACGACCACCCAGCGCAGCAGGGCCTTCATGGTCAGCCCGCCGTCGTGAAAGCGCTCTTTCCAGAATTGTTCCATGGCAAATTCCCTCCCAGCCGGCCGGAGTTCCGACAAGTTTATTATAAGGGCGGGGTGTTTGGACTGTCAAGGAAGGGTTTACAGGAAGAGGACGTGCTGATATGATGGAGATGGCCGGTGACAGCGGCCAATCTGAACGGAAAGGGTGAGCTGCTATGAAGAAGATGCGTGTGCGGAGGGTCCACGCCTTCTGACCCTCCAAATTCATAGTTGGAGGCTGACAAATGAGACAAGACAACGGTTCTGAGCGCAGTGTGCGGCTCAAGGAGATCGGAGAGGACAACTGGCTGGCCGTCCGCCGGTTGGCCGTGAGGAAGGATCAGCAGAAGTTCCTGGATACGGCAGAGGGCATTCTGGCCAGAGGGTATGTGTATCGAACTTGCCGGGCCAGGGTGTTTGCGATTGTCCAGGGAGACGATCCGGTGGGACTGGCCCTGGTGCGGGATCTGGACGAGGAGCCTGCGTGCTATGAGCTTCAGCAGTTCATGGTGGACGCCCGATTCCAGAATCGCGGCTACGGGACCCAGGCGCTCCGGCTGCTCATACACATGTTGGCGGAAGAGGGCCGGTATGACAGTGTGGAGATCTGCGTCAAGGCGGAGAATGCCGCGGCGCTGCATTTCTATGGGAAGCAGGGGTTTTCTGACACGGGATATGTGGACCCTGCGCTGCCCGACAGCCGGAATCTCAGGCTTGGGCTTAAAAAACGCACTGGAAAAACTGAAACAGGACAAAAAGGAGGAGTTTGAAATGAAAAAGCTACTGGCACTCTTGCTGGCGGCGATGGCAGTCGGGTTGACGGCCTGCGGGCCGGCGGCCAGCCAGGCCACCCCCACCCCGGTGGTCACCGGCTATGAGGTTGACGTGCCCGATGGGTTTGAGGCGCTGGAGATGGAGGGGGTGGACCGGTACTATATGAATGCCGACGGCTCCAACCTCAATGTGCTGGTGTCAGAGAAGACGGAGTCGGACGACAAAGCCTTCGGCAGCGTCACGGCGGACGCGCTCCGGGAGGCCCTGGAGGAGGGCTTCCTGGACAGCCTGGAGGCGGAGGTGGACATCACCAATGTGTCCTTTACCCAAAATCCGGTGGACGGCTTCGAGGCATACCAGTATACCTGCGCCTATGCCCTGTGGGGTGTGGAGATGGAACAGTTCATTGTCTGCGTCAACGCGGACAAGCTCTACACCTTCACTTACACCGACACCACAGGCGCGTGGATGGAGGAATTCCAGCGCAGCGGGGAAAATATCCGGTTTGAGACAGAAGCGCCTTGAAAAGGGACGTAAAACTTTGAAAAATTTTTCACAAACCCCTTCCCTTTCTGTGAGGAATGGGGTATAATGTACGCGCCCAAAGCAAAGAAGATCTAAAATTAATAAGGAGTGAATTCCCATGAGCATCAAAGTAGGCATCAACGGGTTTGGCCGGATTGGCCGTATGGTCTTCCGCGCCGTTTCCAATCACCCTGACATCGAGATCGTGGGCATCAACGATCTGTGCCCCGCCGACTACCTGGCCTATATGCTGAAATATGACACCATGCACGGCAAGTTCAAGGGCGAGGTCACCTCTACCGAGAACGCCATCGTGGTGGACGGCAAGGCGATCCCCGTCTATGCCGAGCGCAATCCGGCTGATATCCCCTGGGGCAAGCTGGGCGCTGAGTACGTGGTGGAGTCCACCGGCCTGTTCCTGACCAAGGAGAAGGCCCAGGGCCACATCGACGCCGGCGCCAAGAAGGTCATTATGTCCGCCCCCTCCAAGGACGACACCCCCATGTTCGTGTGCGGCGTCAACCTGGACGCTTACACCCCCGACATGACCTTTGTGTCCAACGCCTCCTGCACCACCAACTGCCTGGCCCCCATCGCCAAGGTTCTGAACGATAAGTTCGGCATCACCGACGGCCTGATGACCACCGTGCACTCCACCACCGCCACCCAGAAGACTGTGGACGGTCCTTCCATGAAGGATTGGCGCGGCGGCCGTGCCGCTTCCGGCAACATCATCCCCTCTTCCACCGGCGCCGCCAAGGCCGTGGGCAAGGTGATCCCCTCCCTGAACGGCAAGCTCACCGGCATGTCCATGCGTGTTCCCACTCTGGACGTGTCCGTGGTGGACCTGACCTGCAACCTGGCCAAGCCCGCCACCTATGATGAGATCTGCGCCGCCATGAAGGAGGCCAGCGAGGGCGAGCTGAAGGGCATTCTGGGCTACACCGACGAGGCTGTGGTGTCCAGCGACTTCCTGGGCGATCCCCGCACCTCCATCTTCGACGCCAAGGCCGGCATCGCCCTGACCGACACCTTCGTGAAGGTCGTGTCCTGGTACGACAACGAGATGGGCTACTCCAACAAGGTGCTGGATCTGATCGAGCACATGTACAGCGTGGACCACAAGTAAAAAACTCTTGTGAGCCAGCTGCATCGACAGCGGTTGCGCCTGCGAAAATGCGGCGCGGCAACCGCTGTGGGCAACCCACATTGCAGTAAAAGCAGCCGCATGAGGAACGCCGGTTCCGGGTGCGGCTGCTTTGCTGTTTTGCGAGACAGCGTAGAGGGATAGACGGCCGGATGGAACAGGAGGCGGGAAAAATGGAAGAAAAAGCGGCGACGCGCATGGCTGAACTGCTTTGCTTTGCGGTCCTGTGCGGAATGCTCGTCCTGGGGCTGGTTCTCTGCCTGGGCGCCCGGGCGGGCGGAGGCGGCGGTACCGCCCAAGATGGATGGGCGGACGTGTCTAGCTATCGGAAGGACGACCCCCGGATGCTGTACCTGGACGGGACGTGGATGGCCTACCCCGGCCAGCTGGTTATCAGCGAGGGCGGAGGCGGGGAGAGTATCCCTGTTCAAGTTCCGGACTCCCGCACCCACCCGGTGGACGGGAGTATTAGCTACCAGCTGCGCCTGGCGGGACAGCGGGAAGAAAGCCGGCTGATGGTGACATTTCCCGGGTTGATGTGTGACTATGAGGTCTTTGTGGACGGTCAGCCGGAAGAGGTCTACAGCATCGCGCCGAATTTTCTCCAATTTGTGGTGCTGCATGGCGCTGGCAGCCATGAGGTGACTGTGGAGATTCGCAATGCGGGAGGCGTGGGGATGGATATCTGCCCTATTGCCATGGATGTGAACGTGTTATTCCGTTGGATTTTCGGTGTCAGAAGTGCGTTGCTTACGTTTCTGGGGATTATGCTATCTGCCTTTATTGTTTTCCCTATCCTCTACGGAAGGGGCAAGATTGTGGCCAGGGAGCTGAAGCCCTATTTTCTCATCGGCATCCTGGCCATGCTGCTCTACATCGGCCAGACGGTTTGGTTTTATGGCGTGTTAGACCTGTGGGAGCAGATTATCCCTCTGAGGCTGATCCCGGTGTTGACCGGGATGATTTTCACTCTGATGATACTAGCTATGATCTGGCATATGCGGGTCATCTGTCCGCAACAGATCCGGCGATGGGATGTGGCGGCAGGAGGGAGCGTTTTAATCCTCACGGGAGTAGCCTTGGTAGTTCGGTATCTGTGGGGTGCTGCACCGGCCAACGTCCTGTTTACCCTGTGTGCGGCGCTGACGGCGGGGTTTTTGCTATACACGGTGATCCGGTGTGCCCTGGGACGAAGGGAAGCCCCGCTCCTGTTTGTGTTCGGCGACTTGGCGCTGTTGGCCGGAACGTCGGTGAGCTTTCTGAGCGGGTACGACCAGGTGGCCTTCCCCGACCGGGTGGCACTGCCCACGGCAATGGTGCTGTTTTTACTGTGCTGGAATCTGGCGGTGGCCCAAAATCGCCGGCGGGAGGCTGCGTTGCTGCGGGAGGCGCTGGGGATGGAGCAGCGGCTGGCCCGGACCCAGGCGGCCTTCTTGGCCAGCCAGATCCAGCCGCACTTCCTGTACAACGCGCTGACTACCATCCAGGAGCTGTGCTATACAGACCCTGAGCTGGCGGCCGGTACCGTGGTACGCCTGTCAGAATATCTGAGGAACAACATTGACTTTATGGAATACCAGGACAAGGTGCCCTTTTCCATCGAGCGGACGCACATTGAGAATTATATTGCCCTTCAGCGCGCTCGGTTTTCCGATGCGGTGACATTTGTGACATGCTTCGAGGCGGAGGACTTCTGTCTGCCCCCCCTGACTGTGCAGCCATTGGTGGAAAACGCGGTGATACATGGGGTGCGAAAGCGGGAGAACGGCCGGGGCACCGTTTCGGTCTTGGTTTGGCGGGACAGGGGCTGGGTGATTATCCGGGTGGAGGACGATGGTGTGGGTTTTGACCCCTCGCAGGCGCGCATCCGGAGCATTGAAAATATCCGCCTCCGGCTGCGCCTCACCGTGGGCGGGACGCTGGAGCTGTACAGCCAGCCGGGGGAGGGAACGCGGGCGGAGATTCGCATGCCGGAGGAAGAGGTGGGCTTGCCATGAAGATTGTGATTCTGGACGATGAACAGCGAGCGCTGAATGTGCTGAACATCCTGCTGAAGGAGCTAGGTGAGTCGGCTACCACCGCATTTCAGGAGCCTGGAGCGGCGCTGGCCTATCTCCAGGTGCACGAGGCGGACCTGGTCTTTCTGGACATCGAGATGCCAGGGATGAACGGCATCGAGTTTGCCCGGCGGCTGCGGCAGCTGGCGCGGCCAGTGGTCATCGTCTTTCTCTCCGCCTATCCCCAGTTCGCCTTAGAGGCATGGGATGTGGCGGCGGTGGACTACATTCTGAAGCCTTACGATAAAAAGCAGCTCAGCCGGGCCCTTCAAAGAGCCCGGCGATGGCTGGAGCATAGCCAGCCCGCGATGGCCCCCGGAGAGAAGCGGGTGGTGATGCAGTGCTTTCCGGTCTTTGCCGTCTGGGTGGATGGAAAGCCCCTGGCCTTTTCCAACCGGAAGGCAAAGGAACTGCTGGCCTATCTGGTCCATATGCAGGGGGCCTGGGTGAACATTGACAGGCTGATCTTTGCGTTGTTTGGGGACTCCGATGAGGTGGCGGCCAAAAACTATTACCGCCTGGTGCTACACCGGTTGCGGCAGGCGCTGAAGCCGCTGGGGCTGGAGGACTTGATAGAGAGCTCCTACGGGAAGGTGCGGCTGCGGCGGGAGCAGGTTAGCTGCGACTACTACCGCTACCTAGAGGGCGAGACAGGGCTGTACCTGGGCGCCTATCTGGAGGACTACGAGTGGGCGGAAGAAGTCAACGGGGCCCTCCTGGCGGAGGCCAACGCCCGGAAGGCGGCGGGAAAAACCGGATAACAAGGGGGACTGCCCTCACCTGGCCCGGCCGGGTGAGGGCGATTTTTTGTCCGGTGCCGGTTTTGTAACGGTGCTGTAATGGTCTGTGTGCTAAAATAAAGCGAAAAATCTCCCCATAAAGTTGGAAATAATGCACAAAAAGAGGCGGACTTTCCGGGGAGAAAGAAAGGAGCGGAAAATATGAAGAGAGAACACAGAAGAAGGGGACTGCTGTGGCGCGCCCTCAGCCTGATGCTGGGCGCGGCCATCGTGGCCTCGGCGGCCTGCCTGCCCGGGTTTGCGGCGGCGGCCAACCCCTACCAGCCCACGGAGTATGTCGTCTATGGCGGTGCGCGCTTTGGCCGCGCCACCCAGGCGTACAACTACACCTCCGGCAGCGGGGAAAGCGCCGTGGAGGTATCGGTGGAGGGCATGCCCCTCTTCAACGGGAATGTGGAGGATTTTGACGCATACCTGGGCCTTCTCCTGGAGGAGATGGGGGATGCGGGAATTATCGCCCTGGCCTCCCGGGGAACGGCCACCGGCAGCTATGTGAACGCTGCCGGGGAGCGGGTTGTCTACACCATCCCCGGGGGAAATTCCACCGGCGGCGAGGCCCTGATGGGCGCGGCGGGACAGACGGAGCTGTCCACCGTGATGTACCAGGCCCAGAGCTGGAATAAGGAGCTGATCAACGATATCGGCTACCTGATCGGCAGCGAGAACAAATCCAAGCAGGACAACGGCGGGTACTACTGGACCAGCAGCACGGGCACCTCCATGACGGACATGCGTCTCAACCCCCTGTCCGGGCGGTATGACGAGGGCTACGGCGAGGACAGCACCATGGCCTCCATCTTTGCGGACCTGAACGCCCGGGGCTATAACGGCTACGAGGGGGATGAGTCCGGGTTCTACATCATGGCCAGTGTGAACACCAAGCACTACACCGTGTACAACGCCCAGTTCTTCCGTCCCTTGGCCTCCTCCCAGCTGGGGGTGCGCTCCTTCTACGAGTATAACTCCAAAAGTGCCAACCGAGGTTGGACCAACGGTACCTTCTCCAGTTTCATGTCCAGCTACGGCCGGATCAACGGCGTGCCCAGTAGTGCCTCCTTTATCACGGAGTGGGCGGACAGCCTGGGGCCCTATGCCGTCTACACCGGGACAGATGCCGGCGCTGACGCACCCTATCTGGAGTCTGAGGGTAGCCAAGTGGGCCAGGGGATGGACTACACCTATGGTGAGTGGAGCAACGGCTATGACAAGGCCTACTCCCCCAACGCACTCTACAAAGCGGCCAGCATGGCGATTGCGGACCACCTGGCCAGTGGTAGCACCGAGACGCTACAGCAAGCCATCGTCAAGGGCCTGAATGGGGTGAGCGTGGAGGACTGCCTCAATGCGGCCATCGCCTATTTGACCATCCGCACTCGTACGGGCATTTATGATGAGCGGGACGCCAACGGGCTGAGTAAGTTCTATCCCTATAACGACATTGCGGCCAACGCCTCCGGCAAAGTAGACTACACCAGCGCCTCATCCCAGGCAGTGGCCCTGCGCAACGCCCAGGAGGGCATTGTTCTGCTGAAAAATGAGGGCAATGCACTGCCCATCGGGGCGGACGATACCGTGGGTGTGTACGGGCCCTTTGCCCAGGCGGTGAACTCCGGGATCTATGCTGTGGCAGTGCAGGACTATTCCGGCCGCGGCGAAGAGGCGGGCAACAGCCCCCTGGAATCTATCCGCCTGCGGGACGTGGAGGCCAGCTATGACATGGGCCTCAACCAGGTTACCATACAGGTGGGCGGGCGCTACCTGTATGTGGAGGCTGGGGATGAGGACGGGATCATCCAGCTGTGCACCCAGGAGGAATACGACGCGGCCCAGGACAAGACCGGCTTTTACTTCGGCATCCTGGACAACGGCCAAGGCGCCACATCCATCTACGCCTACGGCAATGGTCGGTGGCTACGGGCGATTCTCAGCGACCCCACTACCAATTTCAACGCCTATGTGGGTAGCACGACCCCCCTAGCCAACAACGCCATGATCCCTGTGGCGCCTGAGGGTGCACCTTTTGGCGCGGGCTGGAACGTGACGGGCAAGCCCCTGGTGGTAGCGGACGAGGACTGTACCTTCAAGCAGAAGCCGGGCGTGGCGCTACCGCCCATGCTGTCTGGTTATCCCTATCACTTTGTACTGGAGGATGCCGGACAGGAGGACACCTACTATATCCGTGCTGGGGCGAAGGTGAACGGCGTCACCTTCGTGGCGGGCGTGGCTGCCCTGATGGATAAGTATTACGGCTACTATCTGGAAGCTGGGGAACACACCCCCTCCACTGGAGAGGCAGCCTATGAGACCATCAATTTGGGCGGGGCCCAGATGGGAGCAGATTCCAGCACCGGAGCCGGCCTGGACTACTTTGAAAACCTGGCGGACAAGAGCCAGCTCACCTTTAAGCTCACGGAAGTGGAACCCTACGGCTACGGGGCCCAGCAGGCTGCGGCCGAGGACGATTACGCGGTGATCTTTGTGGGCCAGAGTTATCTGGGCCTGTCTGGCGAGGGCACCGACCGGATGACCCTGGAGTTGGGTGAAAGCCAGGTCGAGAGCGCGCTGAATATTGCCCGTACCTACAAAGCCCAGGGTAAGAACACCGTCGTGGTTGTCTACGCCAACTATCCCGTGATTGTGGAGCCGCTGCAGCAGAGCACCGATGTGGATGCCATTGTATTTGCCGGCTATGGCGGGCAGTACGGCGGGAAGGCCACCGCCCAGGTCCTGTTTGGAGAGTATGCTCCCACGGGCCGGCTGGTCAGCACTTGGTACAAGGATATGGACCTGTTCCCTGAGCTGAACGAGTACAGCATTCCACAGGGCGCCATAGGCAGGACCCACGACACCATGGTCTTTGAAAACGGCGTTGCCCTGGAGGATATTGACGACGGAATCACGGTGGACATGGCCAATGCCGACGTGATCGGCACGGGGCTGACCTACAAGTATCTGACGGAGGAGCAGACTGCGGCCCATGTCACATACCCCTTTGGCTACGGCCTGAGCTACTCCAACTTTGCCTTCCATAACCTGCAGGCGCCGGCGGTGGCCAGCGCGGACGAGCCGTTCACGGTGAGTGTGGAGGTCACCAACACCGGTAGCGTGGACACCGCGGAAGTGGTGCAGATCTATATGCGCAAAGACGGCTCCGACTATGGTAGCGCCGTGGCGGTGAAGAGTTTGGCAGGTTTCGAGAAGGTGGAGCTGGCCGCCGGCGAGACCAAGACGGTCATCGTTACCATTGATCCGCTGGACATTGCCCTCTGGGATGTGAACGGGGAAGAGTTTGTGCCAGAGCCCGGCGCTTACACCCTGTGGGCCTCCGATAGCTCTGCTCTGTCTGACGCCAACACCCTCCAGACATCTATCACGCTGGAGGGACAGAAGCTGGCACAATTGGATACGCTGGAGCGGGTGAACGTTTGGGAGCACTCCTTTGATGCCCAGGATACCTATTACTCGGAGTATTCCAAGTTATACACCGCGGCGGCGGCTGCGGCGGATGGGGTGCGGGATGACATCTACGCGGTGGGCTCCCGGAGCGCGGGCGCCTGGACTGCCATTCCCAAGGTGGAGCTGACCGGAGTGGAGCGAGTGGTGCTGAACGTGGCCTCCACGGGCGCTGAGCCCAGCGTGGAACTGCGCCTGGACAGCCCCGGCGGAGAGCTGATTGGCACGGTCTTCTTCCAGCCCACTGGAGAGGTGGTGCGTACGCTGGCATCCAACGACCTAGCGGACGCGGCTGAGATCCACGAGCTGGGCTATGTGGACGCCGCCGCGGAGATCGCCCCGGTCTCCGGCGTGCATGACCTCTACCTGGTGTTTACTGAAAAAGATACCAGGGTAGGCACCATTCAGTTCCAGAAGAACGGGGCCGTCCAGGAGCAGGAGCTCTCCCCCGGTACCGTGGCCATTGTCCAGGGCAAGGACGGCTATGAGGTGGTAAAAAAGAGTGCAGTCCAGGACGGAGTGCTGAAGGTGGACCTGCAGGAGGGCAGCGAGTATCTTGTGGCGGAGAACGGCCAGTTCTTTACGGATGTCCCCGAGAGTGGCTGGATTGCGGAGGCGGCGGCGTTTGCCTCCAGCCACGAGCTGTTCCAGGGCATTGGGAACGACCGTTTTGGGCCGAACCAGTCTATGACCCGAGCTATGCTGGCCACGGTGCTCCACCGGCTGGAGGACGAGCCCACCGGAGGAGCGGACAGCCGGTTTGACGACATCGTCCCCGACATATGGTACGCCAGTGCCGTGAACTGGGCGGCACAGAGCGGTCTGGTGAAGGGAGACGGCAGCCTGTTCCGCCCGGATGACAGCATTACCCGGGAGGAGCTGGCAACCATTCTGTACCGGTACGCACAGTACTTGGATATGGATGTCTCAGCGGAGGACGTGACCGGTGGTTACGAGGACGCGGGTAGCGTTAGTGCCTGGGCCCAGCAGGCTGTGAACTGGGCGGTAGATCAGGGAATTATTCTGGGTCGGTCCGAGATCCAGCTAGCGCCCCAGGGTACTGCCACCCGGGCGGAGGTGGCTACTATGCTAATGCGCTTTGTGGCTATGCTGGTCGCCTGAGAGGAAAAAACGGAAACAGCATTGCGCTTTGGATGGCCCTCGGCATTTGCCGGGGGCCATCTCAGCCTGTGGGTGGATTGCAGGGTATCACGGTGGATGTGGCATGGGCGCATGAGAGGGAGTTGAAGTGGTAAGATTTCCTCAGCGACAGAACGGCGGGTAACGGTGAAAATGGGATGACCTTTGTTTAGATAATTTTTGCTTTACGTGTAAAGCACCATGTGATATAATATCAAAAATAATATTTGGAGGCCGTTTCGGATGGAAGAACTGAAGGATCTGAAGCAGCGGCTGGAACAGCAGCGGCCGGATACCTGGGGGGAGCTGCCCGACATTCCCCTGTATATGGACCAGGTGGTGTCCTACCTCTCCCGGCAGATGATCTCCTTTGAAGAGGGGGACAGCCTGACCCCCGCGATGATCAATAATTATATCAAGGATGGTCTGCTGGACCGGGCCAATGGGAAAAAATACGGACAGGAGCATCTGGCCTATCTCACCGCCATCAGCGCCCTAAAGCAGGTGCTGTCTGTGCGGGAGATGCGGGCGCTCACCGCCATCGGGCGGGAGCGCCGGGACTCCGAGCGGCAGTATGAACTGTTCTGGGCGTATCTGGACGAGGCGCTGAAGGACACCGCCGCCCGACTGGACGAGAACACCACGGACCACGACCTGCCCAAGCTGGTGCTGGATCTGGCCCTGCGCAGCTACGCCGATGGACTGGCCTGCCGGCGAGTGCTGGCCATCATGGCCCAGCGGGATGGCCACGGGGAGCTGCTGGCCGGAAAGAAAAAGGAAAAGTGAACCCAAGGGCGCGCGCCCGTTAACATTTCATATGGAGGACTTGACTTTATGAGCGACTATGTCATTGTAACCGATTCGTCCTGCGATCTGCCGGCCAGCCTGGTGGAGGAGCTGGAGCTCCAGGTGACGCCCCTGGCGTTCATCATGGGAGATAAGACCTACTGGAACTATCCCGACAACCGGGAGATGAGCCCTGAGGAGTTCTACAGCCGGCTGGCCAACGGTGAGATGGCTACCACCAACGCCGTCAACGTGGGTCAGGCCACCGAGATGCTGGAGCCCTTCCTGAAAGAGGGGAAGGACGTGCTGGTGCTGGGCTTCTCCTCCGGGCTGTCCACTACCTTCAATTCCTTCCAGATCGCGGTGGATGACCTGCGGGACCACTACCGGGACCGGAAGATCTATGCGGTGGATACGCTGAGCGCCTCTCTGGGTCAGGGCATGCTGGTGGCGCAGGCGGCGCGGATGCGCCAGCAGGGCAAGAGCATCGATGAGGTGCGGGACTGGGCGCAGGAGTACCGCTTCCACCAGTGCCACTGGTTTACGGTGAATGACCTGTTCTTCCTGAAGCGGGGCGGGCGGGTGTCCGCGGCCACCGCCCTGGTGGGCACCATGCTTCAGATCAAGCCGGTGATGCACATGGATGATGAGGGCCACCTCATCAACATGGCCAAGGCGCGGGGCCGGAAGGCCGCCCTGCTGGCCCTGGTGGACAAGGTTCAGGAGCTGGGGACGGATCCCGGCAGCCAGACCATGTATATCAGCCACAGCGCCTGCCAGGAGGACGCCCAGTTTGTGGCCGACGAGGTGAAGAAGCGCTACGGGGTAAAAGAGGTTATCATCAACAGCATCGGCCCCGTCATTGGCGCCCACACCGGACCGGGCTGCGTGGCGCTGTTCTTCGCCGGCAGCAAACGATAAGACGAAAAAACACAGCCGCCGCTTTTGCGCATTGAGCGCAAAAGCGGCGGCTTGTCATTCAAATCAAAGGGTCCGGCCGGACGTCAGTCCACCAGCTTGTCCAGCTCCTTGATGTGTTCGGTCTGGTTGGAGGTGGCGTGATTGGCCTGCTTGGCGTACAGATTCACCGCCACCTGGGACTTCTTGATGGGCTGCATGGTGCCGGCGCCGGCTACGCAGCCGCCGGGGCAGGCCATGCCCTCCAGCAGATAGCCGGGATATTTGCCGGCCACCGCGTCTTTCATCATCTGCTTGCACTCCCGCAGCCCCTCGGCGGAGGTGACCTTTACCTCGGTGTCGGGATAACGGGCCCGGATGACGTTGACAACGGCCTTGGCCACGCCGCCGGACACCGCGAAGTTGCGCCCGTCGGTGGAGGCGTCGTTCACGCCGTTGGGATCCTCCTCGATGGTCTCCAGATCCAAGTGCTTGGCGGCAAAAATACCTGCCATCTCCTCGAAGGTGAGTACAAAGTCTACCTCGCTGCGCACGCTCTTGCGCATGGCCTCCAGCTTTTTGGCGGCGCAGGGGCCGATGAAGACCACCTTGGCGTTGGGGTGCTGGTGCTTGATAAGCCGGGCGGTCAGGGTCATGGGAGTCAGCGCCATGGAAATACACTGGGCGTGGTCGGGGAAGAGCTTCTTGGCCATCACCGACCAGGCGGGGCAGCAGGAGGTGCCCATGAAGGGCAGCTCGGCGGGGACCTCCCGCATGAAGTCCTCCGCTTCCTGGGTGGCGCACAGGTCGGCGCCGATGGCCACCTCAAACACGTCGGCAAAGCCCAGCTGTTTCATGGCGGCGCGGAGCTTGCCCGGGGTGACCTTGGGGCCGAACTGGCCCACGAAGGCGGGGGCTACGGCGGCGTACACCCGCTCGCCGGACTGGATGGCCCGGATGACCTGGAAGATCTGGGACTTGTCGGCGATGGCGCCGAAGGGGCAGTTGACCAGGCACATGCCGCAGGAGACGCACTTGTCCTCGTCGATCTCCGCCTTGCCGTTGGCATCGGTGCGGATGGCGTCCATGCCGCAGGCCTGGGCGCAGGGGCGCTCCTGGATGATGATGGCGTTGTATCCGCAGGCGTCGGCGCAGCGGCCGCATTTGATGCACTTGTCCTGGTCGATGTGGGACCGGCCGTTATAGCGGTCCAGCTTGATGGCGTCCTTGGGGCACACCTCTTCACAGGGGTGGGCCAGACAGCCCTGGCACCCCTCGGTGACCAGAACCCGCTTTTCCGCGCAGCCGTTGCAGGCGAATTTGATAATGTTGATCAGGGGCGGGGTATAATAGGTTTCCGGCTTGTCCGCCGCCTCGATGTTGTCCGAGAGAGGGGCGTGCTCCGCCGCGCTGCGGCAGGGCAGACCCATGGCCAGGCGGAGGCGCTCGCCCACAATGGCCCGCTCCAGAAACACGTCGTTGCGGAAGTTGCCCACTTCGCCGGGGATGATCTTATAGGGGAGCTCCTCAATGCGCTTGTCCACCGGCCACTCTGTGTGATAGGCCATCCGGGCGACTTCCCGGAAAATCCGGTGGCGGATCTCTTGAATTCTGGTTTCAATACCTCTCATGGCAATCCCCTTTCGTGCCGGGTCGGGGGGATTTGGGTTCCCCCGACGGTTTGCCTACACACTATATAGCAGAAGGCCCGGCTTGTCAAGAAAAAAACAAAGAATTGCGAAATCGGGCCTTCGCCGCCAGTATAGCATAAATGTTCTGTATCGTCGAGATAATTTGCGGAAATCCTGTAAAAAAGCAAGGGAATCCTCCGGAATGGCCGTGGGAAAAGGAGGGCGGCCGGCAGACGGGAACACAAAAAGCCGCCGGGCCCGGCGGCTTTTTGTTAAAGATATAACAAAGCGGGCGGGGCGGCTCAGGGGTCGTCGGGGAAACGCAGACCGGCGCTGGCCCGGGCCCGCTGCGCCGTTTCCACCGCCAGCCGGGACAGGGCCAGGCGCGGGGCCAGCTCCCCCGCGCTGCCGGCGCGGAACAGTTCGGTCAGCGCCTGTACTTCATAGTAGCGGCGGTCGGGGAAGGGCTGAAGATTGATGGTCTCGTCGCTGTCCCGGGTGACCAGGCGAATTTCCGCCAGGCCGTTGCTGCCGTCTTTGACGTAGAGAAAGCCGTCCTCTCCCTCGATCTGGTAGGCGTTGACCCCCCAGGTGTCCTTGGCGCCGGCGCATACGGCGGTAAAGTCGGCGTAGCGCAGTTGGACTACCCCTGAGGTGTCAATGCCCCGGAACAGATTCGGCGTATAGACCACCTCTTCCGGCCGGCCGAAGAGGGCCACGGTGAGGTAGAGGTTGTAGTAATTGATGTCCATCAGGCAGCCGCCCGCCAGCTGGGGGTTGAAGATGTTGGGCATCTCCCCCTGAAGCAGGCTGTCATAGCGGTAAGAGCGCTGGCTGTAATTGGCCAGCACCAGCCGGATCCGGCCCAGTTTGCTCAAGCTGTGCTTCAGGACCTGATAATTGGGGAGAAAGGTGGTGGGCACCGCCTCGGCCAGAAGCAGGCCGCGGTCCTCTGCCAGGGCGGCCAGCTCGTCCACCTGCTCAGCCCGGGGACAGAAGGGCTTTTCGCAGATGACGTGTTTGTCCGCCAGCAGGGCCTGCCTGGTCTGCTCATAGTGGAGCAGGTTGGGGGAGGCGATATAGATGACGTCCAGATCCGGGTCATGGAGCAGATCTTCCAGCCGGGTGTACACCCGGCTGGCGCCGTACTGCTGTGCCAGGGCCAGGCCGGTATCCTCCCGGCGGGAGTATACGGCGTCCAGGCGGATGCCCTCTGTTGGACCCACGAAGTTCAGAATGGTGTGGACAATGGAGCCGGATCCAATGGTGCCGAGACGAAGTGCTTCCATCATGGATTTCCCTCCTGACCGAAGTGCGCCGCAGATTCGGAGCGGCCTCCGGCCGCCGGAATCTAAAAAGAAGGACAGCCCCATGGCTGTCCTTTTTTTGGAACAGCACAACACGATAGATGCTACGGCTTTCGGGTTTGTACCCAAAACCAAATCGAAGCCCAGCGTAGCGGGTTCGATTTGGAGAGGAACCGCGACAAAATGAGTGAGAGGTGACTTTTACAAAAAAGTCGCCGCGAACGGTATGACGTCCGCGGCGACGTGGTGACCCGTCGGGGGCTCGAACCCCGGACCTTCGCCTTAAAAGGGCGTTGCTCTACCAACTGAGCTAACGAGTCAGATATCATA
The DNA here is from genome assembly GCA_944385465.1 of uncultured Oscillospiraceae bacterium. Classification (GTDB taxonomy): domain Bacteria; phylum Bacillota; class Clostridia; order Oscillospirales; family Oscillospiraceae; genus Enterenecus. Next base: position 59,388 of record CALWXH010000001.1, read on the forward strand.
TATCAGGTGAGCCAGGAAGGGATGCAAAATACTATGCGCCTATCCTCGCGCTTCGGTGTATCTTATCTGTCACGCTCGGATTGGGCGCATGGCCGGGGATATAAGCCGTCCGACTCCGGACAGACCCGGCCCGGCCGCGGGCCGTCCCTGGGCTCTGTCCATCCGCTCCCGTCTTATCTCCCCTATGCGCCTATCCTCGCGCTTCTTGGCTGGCTGGGATGGTTGGACTCGAACCAACGAATGCGGGAGTCAAAGTCCCGTGCCTTACCACTTGGCTACACCCCAATGAAGAGGATGGAAGCAAGGGCCGGAGCGGACGCTCCGGCCCTTAGCCACAGTATGGGGTGGGTAATGGGGCTCGAACCCACGACACCCGGAACCACAATCCGGTGCTCTGCCAACTGAGCTATACCCACCATATTATTTTGCACCATGTTTGGGACGGGGGGAGGCCCTAGAATGGGCTGGCACGCCTGAAGTTTGGCCGATCAGCGGACTTGCCGGTGGCAAGCTCGCCGGCCAAAGTCCCTTCCGCAGAAAGGGAGCCGAAGGCGAACCTTGATGCGCAACAGGAGTGCCTTCTGCCAGCAATGCAGGAATCTCATTCAGAGGCAAAACTCTAAATGATTGGCACGCCTGAAGGGACTCGAACCCCTGACCCACTGCTTAGAAGGCAGTTGCTCTATCCACCTGAGCTACAGGCGCGTATGGAGCGGGTGATGGGAATCGAACCCACGCGACCAGCTTGGAAGGCTGGGATTCTACCATTGAACTACACCCGCATCAAAGGGTGACTCCGCAAATGTCAGCCTTGATATGATAGCACAATCAAAAACCCTTGTCAATCCCTTTCCGCGGGCAATTTTCCGGCCTGTTTGGGGGAAGCCGGCGCTTCCCCCGTCACAGCGGCGTATCGCAGAAGGCGCAGCAGTCCACCCCGCCGTTTTTCTTCACCAGGGGGGGCAGATAGAGCTCGGTCTGGGTGATGCAGTTGGGGTTGTGGCAGATGGGGCCGTGGCCGATCTCCACCGGGTCGGGGGCAATTCGGGGCTGGTTGGCCAGATCGGACAGCAGGGACATGCGGGCGAACATGCCGAAGCGGGCCTGCTGGAAGTACACCGCCCGGGGATCGTCGTCCACGTCCACGGAGATCTCGTCCACCCGGGGCAGGGGGTGCATGACCAGCAGGTTCTCCCGGGCCCGGGCCAGCTTTGCCCGGGTGAGGACATAGATGCCCTTGTTGCGCTCGTACTCCAGCGGGTCGATGAAGCGCTCCCGCTGAATGCGGGTCATATACAGCACATCCAGCTGGGGGATGACCGGCTCCAGACCGGTGACCTCCACAAAGGGCATCTCGTGGGCCCGCATGAACTGGCGCAGGTAGTCGGGGATGGCCAGCTCCCGGGGGGCAATGAGGAAGAATCGGATGTCCCTGAATTTGGCCAGAGCCTTGATGAGAGAGTGGACGGTGCGGCCGTTTTTCAGATCGCCGCACAGGCCGATGGACAGGCCGTCCACGCTCCCCCGCAGCCGGGTGATGGTGGTCAGGTCGGCGGTGGTCTGGGTGGGGTGCATATGACCGCCGTCTCCGGCGTTGACCACCGGGACGTCGGAATACAGGGACGCGGCCTTGGCCGCGCCCTCCCAGGGGGTGCGCATGACGATGACGTCCGCGTAGCCGGACACCATTTTAATGGTGTCCTTCAGGCTCTCGCCCTTGGCGACAGAAGAGGATTTGGGGTCGGCAAAGCCGAAAACCGAACCGCCCAGCCGGAGCATGGCGGTCTGGAACGAGAAGTTGGTGCGGGTGGAGGGCTCATAGAACAGATTGCAGGATACCTTCCCGTGGCAGGTGTCCAGATAGGCCTCGGGGTTGTCCATGATCCGGTCTGCCCTGGCGTACAGTTCATCCCACTCCTGGCGGCTCAGATCCCCAAAATCGATCAGATGACGCATGACCAACTCTCCTCCTTTATAAATCGGCCTATTGTATCACATTTCCCCATCCAGGGCAATAGAAATTGCCCCGCAGATTTTTCATGGCAGAGGTTCCGCGGAGAAGAATTTGCCCGGGCAGGCTGATAAAATGCGGGGTTTACTTGAAAATAGAACTGTAAAGCGCGGCGCGGCATTTGTAAAGTGTTGTGCTCCGGCGGGAAATCCGCCGGAGATAGGTGTGACGTTTGCACAAAGCCGGTGGGGACGTTCCCGCGAAAAAAGACAGAGAAACGGGGAGAAACTCGGCTGAATTTGTACATTTGGGAGACGTTGCGTGAGAAGCGGGGCTTTTACAAAGACTTTACAAAGTCCTGGGCGCGCACTTTACATTTCTTCTGTACACTCAAATTGTCCTCCGGCGAGGGGGATACATAGTTTCCGACAAAATCAAACGAACAAGGAAATGGAGAGAATTTAAAATGAAGAAGATCATCGCTACGATGATGGCCCTGGCCATGGCGGTCTCCCTGGCCGCCTGCGGCGGCAACGGCGGCCAGCAGAGCCAGGCTCCCAGCACCCAGAACCCCGGCACCCAGGCCCCCAGCACTGCGGAGCCCGCCGCCGAGCTGTCCGGCACCGTGCTGTGCGTGGGCTCCACCTCTATGGAAGACGTGATGAAGACCCTGGCCGAGCAGTTCGGCATCGACAACCAGGGCGTCACCGTGAACGTGGAGGGCGGCGGCTCCGGCGCCGGCGTGGAGGGTGCCCTGAACGGCACCGCCGACATCGGCCTGGCCTCCCGCGCCCTGAAGGATGAGGAGAAGTCCCAGGGCCTGGTGGAGACCGAGCTGGCTCTGGACGGCATCGCCGTCATCGTCAACCCCGCCAACGGCGTGTCCGACCTGACTGTGGAGCAGATCGCCCAGATCTACACCGGCGAGATCACCAACTGGTCTGAGCTGGGCGGCAGCGACGGCGAGATCGCCCTCATCGGCCGCGAGTCCGGCTCCGGCACCCGGGACGGTTTCGAGTCCATCACCGGCACTGAGGACCTGTGCCAGTACGACGAGGAGCTGACTTCCACCGGCTCCGTCATCGAGTCCGTGCGCAACAACCCCAACGCCATCGGCTATGCCTCCCTGTCTGCCACCGAGGGCGACGACACCATCAAGACCCTCACCGTGGGCGGCGTGGCCCCCTCCGAGGCCACCGTGCTGGACGGCACCTATGAGATCCAGCGCCCCTTCATGCTGATCACCAAGGAGGGCGCCGAGCTGTCCGCTCAGGCCCAGGCCTTCTTTGACTGGATCACCTCCCCCGCTGCCAACGACCTGATTGCCGGCGCCGGCGCCGTGCCCGTGGCCGAGTAAGCGGAAGCTTAGAAATAACAGGAACAGCCCCCGTCCAGCCGGCCGGGGGCTATTCCCCTGAGAAAGGAGCTTTTTTCCGTGCAAGAGGAGAAAGTCATGACGGACCTGTCTTCCCTGCCCCAGCAGGAGAAAAAACCGGAGGAGAGGACCAGTATGATGACAAAGTTCAAAAATCGCTTCGGCCTTCACACCGCCCGGGATGTGGTGGAGTTCATCGTCCACGCCATCTTCTTCCTGTGCGGCTTTGTGGCAGTGGCCTGTGTGCTGTTTATCAGCATCTATCTGATCATTTCCGGCATTCCCGCCATCGGGAAGATCGGCGTGGTGGAATTTCTGTTCGGTGACACCTGGCAGCCCAGCCAGGAGCTGTACGGCATTCTGCCCTTTATCCTGACCTCCCTGGCCGGTACCGCCGGCGCCATCCTCATCGGCGTGCCCATCGGCGTGCTCACCGCCATGTTCCTGGCCAAGGTGGCCAACAACAAGGTGGCCGCCGTCATCCGCTCCGCCGTCTCTCTGCTGGCGGGCATCCCCTCTGTGGTGTATGGCCTGGTGGGCATGATGGTGCTGGTTCCCGCCATCCGGGAGCTGTTCAACCTGCCCTCCGGCGCCAGCCTGCTGGCGGCCATCGTGGTGCTGGCCATCATGATCCTGCCCTCCATCATCAACGTGGCGGAGACCTCGCTGCGGGCTGTGCCCAAGGAGTATGAGGAGGCCAGCCTGGCCCTGGGCGCCACCCATATCGAGACCATCTTCCGGGTGTCCCTCCCCGCCGCCCGCTCCGGCGTGGCCACCGCCATCGTGCTGGGCATCGGCCGGGCCATCGGCGAGGCCATGGCCATTATCATGGTGTCGGGCAACGTGGCCAATATGCCCGGCTCCCTGTTCACCCCGGTGCGGTTTCTCACCACGGCCATCGCCTCTGAGATGAACTACGCCACCGTGGGCTCTGTCTGGCGGGATGCCCTGTTCTCCATCGGACTGGTGCTGTTCCTGTTCATCATGCTCATCAACGTGATCCTCAATGTGTTCATCAAAAACAAGAAGGAGGATTGACCATGGAACACCTGTCTGTAAAACGCAAGCTCTACGACCGGGGGCTGCGGGCTCTGCTGTATCTGTGCGGCGCCATCACCTGCGCGCTGCTGATTTTCCTCATCGTCTACGTGTTTTACCGCGGGCTGGGCGGCATCACCTGGGAACTTCTCTCCACCCAGACCAGCTATATCAATGACACCACCGGAATTCTCCCCAACATCCTCAACACCCTGTATATCATCCTGCTGGCCATGGTCATCGTCCTCCCCCTGGGAGTGGGCTCCGCCATCTATCTGACGGAGTACGCCAAGAACCGCAAGCTGGTGGCGGTGATCGAGTATGCCACCGAGACCCTGACCGGCATCCCCTCCATCATCTTCGGCCTGGTGGGCATGCTGTTCTTCGGGCAGATCTTCGGGCTGCAGTACAGCCTGCTGTCCGGCGGCCTGACGCTGGTGGTCATGATCCTGCCCACCATTGTGCGCACCACCCAGGAGTCCCTGAAGACCGTGCCCCAGTCCTACCGGGAGGGGGCGCTGGGCCTGGGCGCCGGCCAGTGGCGGATGGTGCGCACCGTGGTGCTGCCCAACGCCATCGACGGCATCGTCACCGGGTGCATTCTGGCCATCGGCCGTATCGTGGGCGAGTCGGCGGCCCTGCTGTTCACCGCCGGCATGGGCGGCGTACTCAACAATTTCTTTGAGGCGCTGACCTCCTCCTCCGGCACCCTGAGCGTGGCCCTGTACCTCTATGCCGGCGAATATGCCGACACCAAAGTGGCCCTGGCCATCGCCGTCATCCTCATGATCATCACCTTCATCATCAATCTGGCCGCCACCCTGCTGGGCAAGGGGCTGAAGAAGAAACAGTAAGGAGCGTAACAGTATGGACGCCATCTTAAAGACAGAGCACCTGAATCTGTGGTATGGGGACAACCACGCCCTGAAAGACGTGAACCTGGAGATGCCCGAGCACCAGGTCACCGCCCTCATCGGCCCCTCCGGCTGCGGCAAATCCACCTTCCTCAAGACGCTAGACCGGATGAACGACCTGATTCCCGGCGTGCGCATCGAGGGCCAGGTCATCTATCGGGACCGGAACATCTTTGACCCCCAGGTGGACGTGACCTGGCTGCGCCGCCATGTGGGCATGGTGTTTCAGAAGCCCAATCCCTTCCCCATGTCCATCTATGACAACATCGCCTACGGTCCCCGCACCCACGGCATCCGGGGCAAGAAGGAGTTGGACCAGATCGTGGAGAAGTCCCTGCGGGGCGCGGCGATCTGGGATGAGGTGAAGGACCGGCTGAAGAAATCTGCCCTGTCCCTGTCCGGCGGGCAGCAGCAGCGCATCTGCATTGCCCGGGCCCTGGCGGTGGAGCCTGACGTGCTGCTGATGGACGAGGCCACCTCGGCCCTGGACCCGATTTCCACCTCCAAAATCGAAGATTTGATTGCAGATTTGAAAAAATCGTATACAATAGTGATTGTGACCCACAACATGCAGCAGGCCACCCGCGTCTCTGACCGCTGTGCCTTCTTCCTCCACGGTGAACTGGTGGAGTCCGGCGAGACGGAGCAGATCTTCTCCGTCCCCAAGGACAAGCGCACCGAAGATTACATCACCGGACGGTTCGGTTAAAGGAAAGGGAGGCAGAACGATCATGAGAAAAACTTTTGACGCAGAGCTGCTGGAGCTGAGCCACGAGCTCACCGCCATGGCGGATACCGCCCAGGACGCCATTGACCTGGTCACCTCCTCCCTGGCCAAGGGGGGCGAGGAGGGCGCCAAGTCCGCCATTGAGCTGACCAGCACCATGGATCAGATGGAGCGGGACATTGAAAATCACTGCATGTCCCTGCTCATGCGGCAGCAGCCCGTTGCCCGGGACCTGCGCACCATTTCCACCGCCCTGAAGATGGTCACCGACCTGCAGCGCATCGGGGACCAGGCGGCCAACATCGCCGAGATCTCCCTGCTTATGGCCGCGGATGGCGTGAAGCCGGAGGTGCCGGAGGATCTGGCCATCATGAGCCGCCAGGCCGGGCTGATGGTCCGGCAGGCCATTGCCGCCTATGCCGACCGGGATGAAACCACCGCCCAGGCTGTGGTGAATCTGGACGATGTGGTGGATGAGCTGTTTGTGAAAATCAAGCACGACCTCACGGAAAAGATTGCCCACCAGGAGGATCACACCGGCCGGGCAGTGGATCTGATCATCATTGCCAAGTATCTGGAGCGCATTGCCGACCACGCGGTGAACATCGCCAACTGGGCGATCTTCTGCGTGACCGGACAACTCCAGTGATCCTCCGCCCCACGCGGGGGAGAAGCAAAGCGCGGGACCGCGAGAGCCCCGGAAGGAGGAACGGCCCATGCCGTTGAAGATCATCATTGTGGAGGACGATGCCTCCATCCGCACCATGCTGGAGTACTATTTCAAGTCCATGGGCCACCAGGTGGAGGCCCACGAGAGCGGCGAGGAGCTCTTTGCCCACGAGGTGCAGGGCGACATCGCCCTGCTGGACGTGATGCTGCCGGGGATGGACGGACTGGAGATTGTCCGGCGCCTGCGCCAGGACCCGGCCACCGCCAAGCTGCCCATCATCATGCTCACCGCCCGGCAGACGGAGATGGATAAAGTCACCGCCCTGGATGCCGGCGCGGATGATTACATCACCAAGCCCTTCGGCGTGATGGAGCTCCAGGCCCGGATCAACGCCGTTCTGCGGCGCATGGGGGAGCGGGACCCCCAGCTGGTGTATGAGGATCTGATCATCGACCCCGCCGGCCGGACGGTGCGCCGGGGCGATGAGGAGATTTCGCTGACCTACAAGGAGTTTGAACTGCTGCGGCTGCTGGTGAGCCGCCGGGGCACGGTGCTGACCCGGGATGAGATCCTGGCGGCCGTGTGGGACTACAACTTCGTGGGCGAGACCAGGACGGTGGATATGCACATCAAATCTCTTCGCCAGAAACTGGGGGAGGGCTACATCACCACGGTGCGCTCCGTAGGCTATAAGATGGCGTGAGGTGAGACCGTGTTGAAGCGCAAACTGACCATTTATATCTTTCTGATCGCGGCGGCCGCGGTGGTGGTGTCCACGGCCGTGGGCATCGGGATTTTCCGGGCCCGGGAGCTGGACGCCGCCCAGCAATCCCTGCGGCAGATGCTCTCCCTCATGGACGCGGAAGAGGGGGGGACGGATGTGGACGGCCTGCTGGCGGAGTTTGCCGCCTCGGTGCCCGAGCTGCGCCTGACCTTCATCAGCCCTGACGGGGTGGTGCTGGGAGATACCGACGCCCAGACCGAAGAGGACCACTCCGGCCGGCCGGAGGTGGAGCAGGCCCTGGCCGACGGCTGGGGGAGCGATGTGCGCCGGTCCGCCACCACCGGGATTACCACGGTGTATGTGGCCTACCGCTTTGCGGACGGCGTGGTGGGCCGGGCGGCCCAGTCCGTCTCCTCGGTGAACGCGGTGATCCTTCCCGGGGTGATTGCCTTTGTCTGCGCCGGGCTGCTGGCCCTGGTGCTGGCCCTGATCCTGGCCAGGAAGCTGGCGGTGGACACCGCCAAGCCGGTGGAAGAGGCCGAGGTGGCGGTGCGCCAGGTGGACGAGACCCTGCAGTCTGCCCGCAGCGAGTTCACCGCCAACGTGACCCACGAGCTCAAGACGCCCCTGACCTCCATCAAGGGCTTTACGGACATGATGGCCTCCGGCCTGGTCAAGAATCCGGAGGATCAGAAGCGATTTCTGGCCATGATCTCGGTGGAGGTGGACCGGCTGACCAAGCTGGTGGACGACATCCTCCAGGTGAGTGAGCTGGAGAGCGTGGCGGGAGCTCTGCCCGGAGAGCAGTGCAGCCTCGCGCAGGTGGTCCGGGAGGCGGAAAAATTCCTGCAACCTGTGGCGGAAAAGGCGGGGGTGGCCCTTGTGGTCTCCGGGGAGGAGGTCCAGGGCGCCATCAGCGCCGACCGCTTCAAGGAAGTGGCGCTGAACCTGATGGAAAACGCGGTGAAGTACAACAAACCCGGCGGCCGGGTCTCAGTTACCCTGGCCAGCGAAGGAAACCAGGCGGTGTTCACGGTGGCGGACACCGGCATCGGCATTCCGGCAGAGAGCCAGAGCCGGGTCTTTGAGCGGTTCTACCGGGTGGACAAGGGCCGCAGCCGGGCCGCCGGCGGCACCGGATTGGGCCTGGCCATCGTCAAGCACATTGTGGCCCTGTACGGCGGCCAGATCAGGCTGGCCAGCGTAGTGGGTTCCGGGACCACCGTCACGGTGCGGCTGCCCCTGGCGCAGAACAATACAGTCTAAGCGTTCGGATACCCGCCATGGAGCATGAGGGCACGGCTCCACGGCGGGTATTTTCCCATATGCGCCGCTGTGGTGTGCGCAAGAGCTCCGGAGCGGAAAAGAGGCCGGACGGCGGGACACGACGGGGGCGGGACGTGGGCCGGAAGGCGTTCTGCCCTTGACACTGACCGGGTTTTGGCATAGAATTGACCCATTGTCAAAGCAGTCCGACGACAGGAAGTGATCCAATGATCGAATTGAAGCATATTTCCAAGGTGTTTCCCACCGCCGACGGGGATCTGCGGGCCCTGAACGACATCAACCTGACCATCGGGGACGGGGATGTGTTCGGCATTGTGGGCATGTCCGGCGCGGGCAAATCCACCCTGGTGCGGTGCATCAACCTGCTGGAGCGGCCCACCCAGGGCCAGGTGGTCATCGACAGCAGGGATCTGTGCGCCATGCCGGAGAAGGAGCTCATCCGCCAGCGCCGGTCCATCGCCATGATCTTTCAGCAGTTCAACCTGCTCATGCAGCGCACCTGCCTGAAGAACATCTGCTTCCCCATGGAGATCGCCGGGGTGAAACGGGCGGAGGCGGAGCAGCGGGCCCGGGAGTACCTGGATATCGTGGGCCTGCCGGACAAGGCGGACGCCTATCCCGCCCAGCTGTCCGGCGGACAGAAGCAGCGCATCGCCATCGCCCGGGCCCTGGCCTCCGACCCCAAGATCCTGCTGTGCGACGAGGCCACCTCCGCCCTGGACCCCAAGACCACCCGGGACATCCTCCGGCTGGTGAAAGACATCAACCAGCGGCTGGGCATCACCGTGGTGGTCATCACCCACGAGATGGCGGTGGTGGAGGAGATCTGCTCCCACGTGGCCATCCTGGACCACGGCGTCCTCCAGGAGACGGGGACGGTGGAGGAGATCTTCTCTAACCCCAAGACGGAGGCGGGCCGCCGTCTGGTCTACCCCGACGGGGTGATCCTCGACCAGCTGAGAGCGGCCAACGTCATCCGCATCGCCTTCAACGGCGGCACATCCTACGACCCCCTCATCGCCTCCCTGGCCATCGACTGCGGGGTGAAGGCCAATATCCTGGGGGCGGACACCCGGAACGTCAACGGCCAGGCCTTCGGCACCATGCTGCTGGGCCTGCCCGACGACCCGGAGCAGATCGCCAAGGCGATGCATTACATCAAGAGCCAGCCCAACATCACGGTGGAGGAGGTGCGGGATTACCATGGATGAATTGTTCGGAACCTTTTTCGGCAACACGCCGGTGAGCCAGCAGCTGGCCTACCTCCAGGCGGCCCTGTTGGAGAACATCTGGGAGACAGTCTACTCCACCGTGCTGGCCACCGTCTTTGCCTATGTGATCGGCCTGCCCCTGGGCATCATTCTGGTGACCGGGGAGCCGGACGGGATTCGCCCCCTGCCCCGGGGGCTGATGCGCGTGCTGAATTTCGTCATCAACATCCTGCGCTCGATCCCCTTCCTGATCCTGATGATCCTGGTGATTCCCCTGTCCCGGCTGATCCTCCACACCAGCATCGGAACCAATGCGGCGATTATTCCCCTGGTGGTGGCCTCCGCCCCCTTTGTGGCCCGGCTGGTGGAGGGCTCCCTGCGGGAGTCTGACGCCGGCGTCATCGAGGCGGCCAAAGCCATGGGCTGCACCCCCTTCCAGATTGTGCGCAAGGTGATGCTTCCCGAGGCCCTGCCCTCTCTGATCACCGGCCTCACCACCGCCACCATCACCATCCTCAGCTATGGCGCCATGTCCGCCACCATCGGCGGCGGCGGCCTGGGCACCCTGGCCATCAACAATGGCTATCAGCGGCGGATGGATCTGATCCTCTATGTCACGGTGATCCTGTTGATTATCCTGGTGCAGATCATCCAGTCCATCGGCACCCGGGTGGCCAACCGGCTGGACCACCGGATTACCAAGGCCACGCCCAAGGCGAAAAGACATAAGGCAGACAAGGCCGGAATCGGCTGAACATGCACGGGGCAGACAAAGCGGGCGGCTTTGTCTGCCCCTTCTCTGTGCAGGGTGCTGTATTGACACCGGCGCTTTGATCGGTTAAACTAAATGCAACCCAACTGAATATGCTCTACCAAAGGCAATGAAGAGAAGAGTACGCGGAAAGACAGGTCACAGAGAGCCCGGGCAGCTGAAAACGGGCACCGAAGGTTCCGCCGAACATGGTCTCGGAGCCGCGCGGGCGACGGGGAAACCCTTGAGGCCGCGACGGGGGCGCCCGTCACAGCGCAGGAGTATCGGATTTTGGATCCCGCACTCCCAAAGGCCCCTGCCGTGAGGCACGGGTGAAGCAAGGTGGTACCACGAAGCGAAGGCTCTCGTCCTTGACATCGGTCAAGGGCGTTTTTGTTTTTTGGAAGCCCTTGTCCCCATGCGGTTGGTGAATCCCACAAAGGCGTGGTTCACAATACAGGATGTCATCCCAATTTTCTGATGAAGGAGAATAGCGTTATGAAAAAGAAGATCTTTGCCCTGGCGCTGGCCTGCGCGGTCAGCCTGTCCCTGCTGGCCGGCTGCGGCGCCAATGACCAGCCCTCCGGCGGCAACTCCCAGGCCCCCGTCAACAGCGACGCCGGCACCGAGGCCTCCGCCCCCACGGAGAACGTCACCATCCGCGTGGGCGCCACCCCCGCCCCCCACGTGCAGATCCTGGAGCAGGTGGTGGACGTGCTGGCCGAGCAGGGCATCACCCTGGAGATTGAGACCATCAACGACTACAACACCCCCAACGACGGTGTGGAGGACGGTTCTCTGGATGCCAACTACTTCCAGCACATCACCTACATGAACGGCTACAACGCCGACAACGGCACCCATCTGGTGAGCGTGGGCGAGATCCACTATGAGCCGCTGGGCCTGTACGCCGGCAAGACCGACTCCATTGACGCTCTGCCCGACGGGGCCCAGATCGCCGTGCCCAACGACACCACCAACGAGGCCCGCGCCCTGCTGCTGCTGGAGCAGGAGGGGCTGCTCACCCTGGCGGAGGGTGCCGGCATCAACGCCACTGTGCTGGACATCGTGGACAATCCCAAGAACCTGGAGTTTGTGGAGCTGGAGGCCGCTCAGATCCCCACCCGCCTGGCTGACGTGGATATGGCCGTCATCAACGGCAACTATGCCATGGGCGCCGGCATGAGCATCGCCGACGCTCTGGCCATCGAGTCCTCTGAGGGCACCGCCGCCACCGCCTATGCCAACGTGGTGGCCGTGAAGGAGGGCAACGAGAACAACGAGGCCATCCTGGCCCTGGTGGAGGCCCTGAAGAGCGACGAAGTCAAGGCTTACATGGAGGAGACCTTCCAGGGCTCTGTGGTGCCTCTGTTCTAATCAGAAGCGCTGAGCCGTTGTGAACGCGTCGTCGCAAAGTCCGCGGGCTCCGACCGGGCCTCGGGAGAAGTGCCGAGCCGTCGCTCACAGCCCGACAATCCCATAAAACCATAAAGGCCGCCCGGGAACAGCGCAAGCTGTTCCCGGGCGGCCTCTATCGTTACAGGCCCAGGGCCTGGATCAGACTGTCCCACCACTCTATCAGCTTGAATTTCAGCACGTAGCCCCCGTCCCGGCCGGTGATGAGGGACACCTGGTCTTCGCTGAGTCCGGCCTGGGCGGCGGTGGCGGCCACCTCCTCGGTGACGGAGCCCAGGCACAGGGGCGGAAACACCACGCACCACCAGTTCTGTCCCTCCCCGGCCCCGATGACCACCCGCAGGGCCCGGTAATTGCCCGCGGGCAGGGAGAAGGTGTCATATACCCTGGTGGGGAACCAGCACTCTTCCAGACTGGCGGACACGGGATAGTCATACCCGGCCTGGCCCACGATATCCGCCCCGGTCCGGGCCAGCTCCTCCAGGTGGTCAGTCAGTACGGCCTCCGCTTCCTCCTGGGAGGAGATCCCCTCCAGCAGCTCCCCGGCCTGGGCCAGCACCCCGTCCCGCACCTGGAGCTTCAGCTCCTGATCCGCCTGGGCGTCGGAGTTGGCAATGACGTGGAGGCGGAGCACCTGCCCGGCCAGGGCGTCGGCGCTGGCGGAAGACCAGGCCCCGGCCATCAGGGTGAGGCCCAGGGCGAACAAGGCGGCGGCCTCCCAGAGCCGCAGTTTGTTGGAGATCATAAAAACGCACCGTCCTTATGTAGCTTGTGACTACATTGTGGACGGTGCGCGCTGTTTTTATACCGTTTCGGCGAGAAAAACTTCCCGGTACTGTTCGCTCAGCCGCTGTTGGGCCTGCCGGGCGGCCTGTGCGTTGTCAAACAGGCCGAATACCGTGGGGCCGCTGCCTGTCATGGAGGCGCCCAGGGCGCCGCAGTCGATGAGCACGGACTTGATGGCGTCAATTTCCGAGCGGCGGCGGGGTTCCAACACGTCCTCAAAGACGTTGTACATCCGCCGGGCCGCATCGGCCAGATCGCCCCGCTCCAGGGCGGCGATGAGCCCCCGGGTGTCCGGCCGGCGCACGATCTTCTTCACATCCACCCGGGCGAAGAGCTGGGGGGTGGAGATGGGGAAGGGGGGCTTGCACACCACCACATGGCAGGCGGGCAGCGGGGGCAGCGCCTGGAGCACCTCTCCACGGCCCTCTGCCAGGGCGGTGCCCCCCAGCACGCAGTAGGGCACGTCGGAGCCCACCGCCGCTCCAATTTTGGCCAGCTGTTCCGGGGTGAGCCCGGCGCCGGTGAGCTGGTTCAGGGCCCGGAGCACCGCCGCGGCGTCCGAGCTGCCGCCGGCCATCCCGGCACACACGGGGATGTGCTTGTCAATGGAGATGTCCACCTGGCAGTCCTGCCCGGTGGCCCGGCGGAAGGCGGCGGCGGCCAGCTGGGCCAGATTGCGCTCATCAGAGGGAAGATAGGACAGATTGGTGTCCATCCGGCCGCTGCCCGGGGTGATGGTGAGGGTGTCGGAGAGGGAGATGGACTGCATGACCATCTGCAGGTTGTGGTACCCGTCCTCCCGCTTGCCCAGGATGTCCAGGGTGAGATTCAGTTTCGCGTAGGCCAGCGCCTGCATGGCGGCCACCTGCCTTTCCGGTCGTACAGCTGCGCCGGCACGGCAGAACCCGCGCCGGCGGAGAGAGGAATTTCAGCGGATTTTCCGGGCTTCCAGATAGAAGCGCTTGTCGTTGGCCTCCCCCATGGAGAAGGTCTTCCGGGGGAGCACGCCGTCGTGGATGACGCAGGGGAACAGCTCCTCCTTGTCCATGGCGGGCAGCAGGAAGGAGATGTTGCCCGGACGGGCGGCAAACTGCCGGGCCACATCCTCCCCGTGGATGTAATCCACCCGGCCTGTGTGGCTGCTGAGGTAGTCGTCCAGGAACTGCTGGAGGGTGCCCACCGGGAGATGGGAGGGGGGATCCGGGATGGTGAGATCGCCCTCGCCGTCGGCAAAGACATAGTGCAGGATCTGCCCCTGGAGCTCCCGCCCCCGGACGGTGCCGGGGTAGTGGTGGATCAGGGCGGTGAGCAGGGCCTGGGGGTCGGTGTGGAACACCACCCGGTGGATGGGGGCGAAGGTGAGGCTGTCATCGTGGAGATTGACCAGCTCGCACAGGGCGAACCGGGCGGGCAGATCGGCCCAGCGATCCGGCGGGGCAAGGCGCTTCTGCCGCTCATAGCACTCCTTGGCGGTGGCCAGGGAGTGGTTGCCGTCCCCCACGGCGAACAGCATCACCGGCGCCTCCGGCGCGGTGTGATACCGGGCGTGGAAGAGCTGGGGATCGGCCAGGCGGGACAGAGCGTCGGCCACCTGGGCCAGCTGTGCCTCCCCCAGCTGCCAGCCGGCCAGCCGGCCGCCCTCTTCCATCAGGGGGAACTCATAGAGCGGTTTCATCTGCCCCTTCTGTCCGGACAGCGCCTCGATGACGGTCCGCTGGGGGTCGTCGCACAGCAGCATGGCGTGGGGCAGCTCGATGGGGGCGTTCTTCCGCACGGCAACCCGGGGCGGGATCCGGGAGAGAACCACGCCCTCCGTGGCCCGGACCGGGGCGGGGGAACCGGGTTCATAGTCATACTGCTCCAGATCCACCATGCCCACCAGGCCCCGGCGCACCCTGCCGTCGTGGAGGGTGCGCTCCACATAGATCATGGTGTGCTCCAGCTGGGTAAAACGCCCCTCCCGGAGATAGCGGCTCATGGTGTTGTTGGCTTCCATGATGTCTGTCTCCACGTGGGGGCCGTCCAGGCTGCTCTCCGGCAGGATGAGCCGCAGAGTGGACGGGGCGCGGCCCACCCGCTCCTCCACCCGCTGCCAGTACTCCGGCTGGGAGGTGTACTGGTCACAGGCCACCACCGACCAGAGGGTCAGGTCGCAGTCGCGGGGAAGCAGAATATCCGCGGGGCGGAAGGGCAGGGCGGAAAAGTCGGCAGGCATGGGAAACGCTCCTTTCGGGGTGGACGGCAGAGGGGAAATCAGTCCAATGCCTTCAGAATCGCGCGCAGCAGGTCGTCAAACTCCTCAAAGGCGGGCAGTTCTGGATGATCCGCCTTGATCTGCGCTGTGGTGCGAAACAGGAAGCCGGCTTTGCTGGCCTGGATCATGGCCAGGTCGTTGAAGCTGTCCCCGGCGGCGATGGTGTCATAGCCCATGGACTGCAGGGCGCGCACGGTGGTGAGCTTGGACTGGGGACAGCGCATATGGTAGCCGGTGATGGCCCCGTCAGGGGCCACCTCCAGGCTGTTGCACATCAGGGTGGGCCAGTTCAGCTTTTCCATGAGGGGCATGGCGAACTGCTCGAAGGTATCGCTGAGGATGACTGCCTGGGTGTGGCGGCGCAGTTCATCCAGAAAGTCCCGGGCGCCGGGCAGCGGGTCGATGGTGGAGATCACGTCCTGGATCTCTCTCAGGCCCAGGCCGTGCTCCCGGAGGATGCCCAGCCGCCAGGCCATCAGTTTGTCGTAATCGGGCTCATCCCGGGTGGTGCGGCGCAGCTCGGGAATGCCGCTGGCCTGGGCGAAGGCGATCCAGATCTCCGGGACCAGGACGCCCTCCATATCCAAACATATGATATTCATGGGATCACCTCTTGCTGCAAAATGGCTCAGGCGCGCTCTTTTTTCAGCGTTTCCACAAAGCGGCCGATGCGGGTGAGAGCCTCGCCCAGATCCTTCATGGAGGCGGCGTAGCAGGCGCGGACATAGCCTTCGCCCCCGGGGCCGAAGGCGGTGCCGGGGATTACGGCCACTTTTTCCTCCACAATGAGCCGCTCGCAGAACTCCTCGCTGGACAGGCCGGTGGATTTGATGCAGGGGAAGGTGTAGAAGGCGCCCCGGGGCTCGAAGCAGGACAGGCCCAGGTTGCGGAAGCCGTCCACCAGGAAGCGGCGGCGGCCGTCATACTCCTCCCGCATGTTCTCGATATCCCGGTCCCCGTTGTCCATGGCCTCGATGGCGGCATACTGGCTGGTGGTGGGGGCGGACATGATGCCGTACTGATGCAGCTTGGTCATGGCGGCCACCAGCTCCCTGGGGCCGCACACATAGCCCATGCGCCAGCCGGTCATGGAATAGGCCTTGGAGAAGCCGTTGATGACGATGGTGCGCTCATACATATCCGGGAGGTTGGCCATGGACACGTGGTGCTGGCCATAGGTGAGCTCGGCGTAGATCTCGTCGGAGATCACCATGATATCGGTGCCCCGCAGCACTTCCGCCAGGGCCTCCAGATCCCCCCGGCCCATGATGCCGCCGGTGGGGTTGTTGGGGAAGGGGAGCACCAGGGCCTTGGTGCGGGGGGTGATGGCGGCGCGCAGTTCCTCGGCGGTGAGCCGGAACTCGTTTTCCGCCTTGGTTTCCACCAGCACAGGTACGCCATGGCACATGGAGACCAGCGGGCCATAGCATACAAAGGAGGGGGTGGGGATGATGACTTCATCCCCCGGCTCCAGCAGGCAGCGGAAGGCCAGGTCCAGCCCCTCGCTGCCCCCCACGGTGACCAGGATCTGCCCGATGGGGGCATACTCCAGGTGGAAGCGCCGCTTCAGGTAGCGGCTGATGGCCCGGCGCAGGTCGCTGAGGCCGGCATTGGGGGTATATTTGGTAAAGCCCTTTTCCAGGGAGTAGATGCCGGCATCCCGGATGTGCCAGGGGGTCTGGAAGTCGGGCTCGCCGATCCCCAGGGAGATGCCGCCCTCCATGCCCTCCAGAAGGTCGAAGTATTTTCGGATGCCGGAGGGGGGCACATCCTGGATGCGCCGGTTCAGAATCGTCTCATAATTCATTATTCAAACACGAACCTTTCCTCCTGAGCCTCCTGCTTCTGGAAGATCAGGTGCTTTTCTTTGTATTTTTTCAGGATGAAGTGGGTGGCGGTGCCGGTGACATCCTCCAGGGGGGCCAGCTTCTCGCCCACAAACAGGGCCACCTCTTTCAGGGTGCGGCCGGAAATGATGACGGTGAGGTCAAAGGAGCCGCTCATGAGATAGACCGACTCCACCTCGTCGTACTGATAGATGCGCTGGGCCACCCGGTCAAAGCCCTCGCCCCGCTGGGGGGTGACGTTGACCTCGATGAGGGCGGTGACGCTCTCCCGGTCGGTGCGGTCCCAGTCCACAATGGCCTTGTAGCCCAGGATGATCCGCTCCTCCTCGTAGGTTTGGATGGCGGCTGCCACCTCTGCCTCGGTGAGGCCGGACATGGATGCCAGTTGGGCGTGGGTCAGGGTGCAATCGTCTTCCAGCAGTTGCAGCAGCTTTTTCATGCAAAGCGCCTCCTCATTCAAATGTCGGCCCGCGGACAGGGTGAACCTGCCCGGCGGAATTAAAATGTATTATATACCCCGGGGGGAGAGATGGCAATCCCTCATTCCGGCCGGGGTGCAATTCTTGCGAAAGAGTGTACTTTCTCCCGGCTCGACGGGAAATGTTTGTTGAATTTGTGCTTTCTTTTTGAAAAGCTTGGTGTTACAATGGCGAGAAGAAAAATACGCAGCGTGATCAGAAGAATTGGGAGGAGGTTTCTTCCATGGAATATACCACATTGATTGACCGCATTCTGGAGGCCGAGCGCGCGGCGGACCAGATCACCGATGAGGTGCGGGACGAGCAGGCCGGCCTGGAGGCCCATCTGGCCAGCGAGAGCCAGCGCATCCGGGACAACCTGATGGCCCGGGCCAAGGAGCGGCTGGACAAGCTGGCCAAGGACGTGGAGAGCAAGAAGGAGCGGGAGCTGAAAGCCCAGCAGGCCCGCCTGGCCGAGACCCGGGACCGGATGGAGCGGGCCTATGCCCACTATGGGGACAACTGGGTGGACACCCTGTTCCGGCAGACGGTGGACATCCCGTGAGCGCGGGGTATGAGGCCCTGGCCACCAAAGCCAGGGCGATGTATGGCCGGCGCCTGCACGCTGCGGATCTGGAGCGGATCTCCCGGATGGAGACCATCGGGGCGGTATTGGCGGAGCTGCGGCAGAGTCCGGCCTGGGCGCCCGCTGCCCAGGCGCTGCCGGAAGACCAGGTGCTGACCCGGGCCCGGCTGGAGGACGCGCTGCGCAGCCAGGTGCGCCAGGAGGAGCTGCGGCTGATGGCCTTTGTCCCCCAGGGGGACCGGGCGCTGATGAACTTTCCTGTCCTGCGCGCGGAGCTGGAGCAGATCCTGGCCGCCCTGCGCCGCCTGCACGCCAGCATGTCCAAAGAGCTGGAGAAGCTGCCCCGGAAATACCTGGACAAGGCCAGAGTGGATCTGGAGGGGTTGCACCGGTGCGCGGATTTCAACGCCCTGGTGGAGGCCACCCGGGGCAGCATCTATTACGCCACCCTGGACCGGCTGCGCGGCGGCGAGACAATGCCCGATTACGGCGTGACGGAAGCGCTGCTGTGGTCGGTATATTACCGGCATATGCTCCGGCTCATCCGCCGGCAGTATGACGGCGGGACCCGCCGTCTGCTGGAACAGTCTGTGGGCAGCCAGGTGGATATGCTCAATATCATGCACATTCTGCGCCTGAAACGCTATTTTCCCCAGGAGGACAACCTCCTGCCGGTGCTGCTGCCCTATCACTACAAGGTGCGCCCGGCACAGATCCGCGCCATGTGCGACGCGCCGGACCCCCAGGCGGTGATGGAGCTGGTGGAGCACACCCCCTATGCCGCCGCCTTCCGCGGAGTGGCGCCGGAGGATCTGCAAAACCGGTACGAGAGCGTGCTGTACCGCCTCAGCCGGCAGCAGCTGCGCATGGGCAAGCCGTCGGTGTATACCGCGGTGGCCTATCTGAACCTGCGGGAGGTAGAGCTGCGGGCGCTGGTCTCTGCGGTGGAGGCCTCCAAGTACCGCCAGAGCCTGAATCCATCCCTGCTGCAGATCCTGGCCGATTGAGCCGACTGCCGAGATTGCGGGGAGAAGGAGGAGTTCCATGTCAGTACAACCGATGAAGTTCATCACCGTCACCGGGCCGATCGAGCAGTTTGACCAGGTGGTGCGTGCCTGCATCATCGACCAGCAGTTCCATCCGGAGAGTGTGCTGCAGTCGGTGCATCACAACAAAAAACTGCGCCCCCTGGAGGGGGCCAATCCCATGGCGTCCCTGCTGCACCAGGCAGACGAGCTGCTGTCCCGTCTGGACCTGGAGCCGGCGTTCCGCCCCTTCCCCCCGGAGGTGGATGTGGAGCAGGTGCGCGGTTATCTGCAGGGGCTGAAGGATCAGCTGGACCAGATGGACGCCCAGATCGCCAAGCTGCGCCAGGACGCGGTGGATGACCGCTCCGCCGTCAGCCAGCTGGAGAATTTCGCGGGATTGTCCCTGGAGCTGTCCGAGCTGCGCAGGCTGCAGCATATGGTGTTCCGCTTCGGCCATATGCCCCAGGAGAGTTACCGCTCCTTCAAGGAGGCGCTGGACAAGCGGGAGGACTGCTTCTTCTTCCCCACCAGGACCGACGCGGACCAGGTGTACGGCTGCTACTTTGCCCTGCGCAGCCGGGAGGAGACGGTGGACGCGCTGTTCGCCTCCATGCACTTCATTCCCGTCAGCTTCAACGATGAGGTGAACGGCACGGCCCAGCAGGCCATGGAAGTGCTCTCCCACCAGGCCCGGGACGACGAGGCCGGGGCCGAGCGCCTTCTGGAGCAGGAGCGCCAGCTGGCCCAGCGGGAGGGGGAGCAGCTGCTGACCTACCGCGCCTGGCTGTGCCGGGAGTATGAGGTGCTGGACATGCGCCGCTACGCCGCCCGGTCCAAGGAGACCTTCTACCTCATGGGCTGGGTGCCCAAGGGGGACGCGGAGCAGTTCGTGGCCAATGTGGAGGCCTTCGGCACGCTGGACTACGTGGTCGATGACGCGGAGGACGCGGTGATGACGCCGCCCACCAAGCTGAAAAACGGCATCCTGGGCCGGATTTTTGAGCCGTTCCTGCGGATGTACGGGCTGCCCAACTATCGGGAGTATGACCCGTCCACCTTTATGGCCATCACCTACTGCCTGTTTTTCGGCATCATGTTCGGCGACGTGGGACAGGGCGCGTTGCTCATCCTGTTCGGACTGTTTATGGCCAAGAAGATGAAGATGTGGCTGGGCAAGATCATCTCCTGCTGCGGCGTGTCTTCGGTGGTGTTCGGCTTTGTGTACGGCTCGGTGTTTGGATTTGAAGAAATCCTGCCGGGATTCAAGATCCTGGAGGGGAGCAACGTGCTGTACCTGCTGCTGGCCTCCCTGGGGCTGGGCGTGGTGCTCATCGGCTATGTGATGATCCTGAACATCATCAACGGCGTGCGCCAGCGGGACTTCGACAAGATTGTCTTCGGGCCCAACGGCCTGGCGGGCATGGTGTTCTACTTCGGCCTGATTGCCGCCGCGGTGCTTACCCTGCTGGGCGTGGTGAATCTGTTCCGGGTGTGGTACATCCTGCCCATGATCGTGCTGCCGCTGGTGCTGATGCTCTTCCGGGAGCCGCTGTCCAAGCTGGCGGCGGGCGACAAGAACTGGAAGCCGGAGTCCCTGGGCGGACTGCTGGTGGGCGGATTCTTCGAGCTGTTTGAGACGCTGCTCTCCTTCCTCACCAACACGCTCTCCTTCCTGCGTGTGGGCGCCTATGCCATTACCCACGTGGCCCTGATGCTGGTGGTCCATGCCCTGGCCGGATCCGGGAATATTGTGGTGCTGGTGCTGGGCAACCTGTTTGTCATGGGCCTGGAGAGTGTGATGGTATGTATCCAGGTGCTCCGTCTGGAGTTCTATGAATTGTTCGGCCGGTTCTACCAGGACAGCGGCCGGGAATTCCGGCCCAAGGTCGTGAATTATTCCACCAAGCTCAACTAACGGAAAAACAAATTGGAGGTTTTTGACATGAAGATTGTTCTGATTCTGCTGGGGACCGTGCTGCTGTTCCTGCCGCTGGTGACCATCGCCGTGCGCAAGCTCACCGGGGTTTCTGCCCGCCACGCTCTGATGAGCAACATTGCCATGTTCTTCGGCCTGTTCCTGCTCACCTCTGTGCTGGGGCTCACCGGGGCGTCCGCTGCCGCGCCGGAGGCTGCCGGCGCCGCTGCCGCCGCCAGTGATGGCCTGGCAGAGGGCCTGAAGTACATCGGCGCCGGCCTGGCCGTGGGCCTGTCCGGCATCGGCGGCGGCATTGCCGTGGCCTCTTCCGCCTCCGCCGCTCTGGGCGCCATCTCCGAGAACGACAGCATGTTCGGTAAGTCCCTGATCTTCGTGGGCCTGGCGGAAGGCGTGGCCCTGTACGGCCTGATCATCGCCCTGGTGCTGCTGTTCGTGTCGTAACAAAGAAGCGCGGAGGGTAGACGCGCAGGGGAGCTTGGAGCGGAGCGAGCTTTGCAAACCAAGAATCGCGAAGAGAGTCTGTTTGTAAAGCGAGTCACAGCGAAAGCGACCCGGCCGCGCGTCCAACCCGCAGCGTGACACCAAGAAGCGCCCGAGCCGCGGCTCACAGCGGACTAAGACGGCACGCAGACACGGACAGCGGGGCGGCGCCCTTCAGCTGCCACGCGGGAGTGCGGATGTGCCGGCTTAGAACCGCGTCGTGAGCAGGCGAGGCGTGATCAGCCCAAGCGCCCGAGCCGCTGCCCAAAGCCCGGATGGACCGGGCCAGGGCTATGAACCAAGGAGAAGGTTATGCGTTACTTTGTGATTTCCGATAACACCGACACCCATGTGGGCCTGCGCCTGGCGGGAATTGAAGGTGTGGTGGTCCGCAGCCGGGAAGAGGCGTTGGCGGCGCTGGACCAGGTTTTTGACGATCCCACCGTGGGGATCCTGCTGATCACCGAGAGCCTGGCAGAACAGTGCGCGGACAAGCTGGCCCCCAGAAAGATGGAGGGGCGGACTCCCCTGGTGGTGGAGATTCCGGACCGGCATGGCGTGCGCGCGAAAGACGCCATTACCCGGTATATCCGGGAGGCCATCGGGGTGAAGATGTGAAACTGCGAGTTGAAAGAGCTGTGGCGTCCATCCAGGCCGCTCCGACGCTCTGAGATCAGGAGGTCTTTTCATGCAACAACAAATGGAAAAGCTGCTCCATTTCACCGATGCGGTGATGAAAAATGCCGTCCGGGAGAGCGACGAGCTGCGCAAACAGCTGGAAGAGACCCGCACCCAGGCGCTGGAGCGGGTCCGGGACGAGGCGAAGGAGGCCGCCCGGGCCTATTATGACAAGGAGGCCGCCCGCATCCGCGCGGAGGCCGGGCGGGAGATCTCCAAGCATCTGATGGAGTCCAAACGGGAGATCTATCTGCGCCGGAAAGAGATCGGCCAGGAGGTCTTTGACAAGGTGCGGGAGCGCATCGCCCAGTACACCGCCTCTCCGGAGTACCCGGAGCATCTGAAGGAGCTGTTGCTGTCGGCCCTGAAGCAGCTGCCCGGCGCCACCAGGGTGTCCCTGCGCCTGCGCCAGGAGGATCTGCCCCTGGGACCGGAGCTGGCCAAGGCGGCCGCGCCGGTGGAGGTGGAGTATGAAGAGGGCTCGTTTTCCCTGGGCGGGCTGGCCATTCGCTGCCCGGAGCTGGGGCTGCGGGTGGACTGCTCTTTTGACAACCGGCTGGAGGAGCTGTCCAGCCATTTCGCGGAGTCCTTTGGGCTCTCCCTGTCCGATGATGAGCTGTAAGGAGGTGTCCGGCCATGCGTGAATATCAGATCTATAGTGTCAACGGCCCGGTGGTGAAGGTCACCGGCGGCCGGGGCCTGGCCATGATGGACATGGTCTATGCCGGACAGGAGGAGCTCATCGGAGAGGTGGTGGGCGTAGAGGACGAGCTGACCACCGTTCAGGTGTATGAGGACACTGCCGGCCTGGCGCCCGGCCAGCCGGTGAAGAGCACCGGAGCGCCCATGTCCCTGCTGCTGGGGCCGGGGCTGCTGGGCAACATTTTTGACGGCATCGGCCGCCCGCTACGGAATCTGGAGGCCATTTCCGGCCCCTTCCTGGGCCGGGGGGTCAACATCCCCACGCTGGACAGCGAGAAGAAGTGGGACGTCACCCTCGCGGTAAAAGAGGGGGATGCCGTCACCCCCGGCATGCTGTATGCCCAGTGCCGGGAGACGGCTGCCATCATCCACCGCTGCCTGGTGCCCGCGGGGCTGAAGGGTAGGGTGACCAAGGCGGTGGCGGACGGTGCCTACACCGTGGACGATGTGCTGGTGGAAGTGACAGACGGGCGGGGCAAGGTGACCCAGCTGAAGCTGGCCTCCCGCTGCCCCATCCGGGGCGCCCGGCCCATCCGCCGCCGTCTGCCCATCACCCGGCCGCTGATCACCGGCCAGCGGATCATCGACACCCTCTTCCCCATCGGCAAAGGGGGCGCCGCCGCCATCCCCGGGCCCTTTGGCGCGGGCAAGACCATGACCCAGCACCAGCTGGCCAAGTGGTCTGACGCGGATATCATTGTCTATTTGGGCTGCGGCGAGCGCGGCAACGAGATGACCCAGGCCCTGGAGGAGTTCTCTGAGCTGAAGGATCCCCGCAACGGCCTGCCCCTGATGAACCGCACCATCCTGATTGCCAATACATCCAATATGCCGGTGGCCGCCCGTGAGGCGTCGGTATACACCGGCATGACCATTGCGGAATACTACCGGGACATGGGCTATCACGTGGCCCTGATGGCCGACTCCACCTCCCGCTGGGCGGAGGCTCTCCGGGAGATCTCCGGCCGTCTGGAGGAGATGCCCGCGGAAGAGGGCTTCCCCGCCTATCTGGCCTCCCGGCTGGCGGAGTTCTACGAGCGGGCCGGCTATGTGGAGACCCTGGAGGGCAAGGAGGGCTCGGTCACCGTCATCGGCGCCGTCTCTCCCCAGGGCGGCGACTTCTCTGAGCCGGTGACCCAGAATACCAAGCGGTTCATCCGCTGCTTCTGGGCGCTGGACCGGGGCCTGGCCTATGCCCGGCACTTCCCGTCCATCCACTGGATGAACTCCTATTCCGAGTATACCTCCGAGCTGAAGCCCTGGTATGACCAGAACGTCTCCCCTGAGTTTGACAAATGCCGCCAGCGCATCTCCAACCTGCTGCGGGAGGAGAGCCAGCTGATGGAGATCGTCAAGCTCATCGGCGCGGACATTCTGCCGGAGGACCAGAAGCTCACCATTGAGACTGCCCGGGTGATCCGCCTGGGCTTCCTGCAGCAGAACGCCTATCATGAGATCGACACCTATGTCCCCCTGCAAAAGCAGCTGAAGATGATGCAGGCCATCCTCCGGCTGTACGACGGGGTGAAGGCCGCGGTGGACAAGGCGATTCCCCTGTCTCAGTTTACCGCCACCGGGGTGTTTGACAGTCTGGTGAAGATGAAGTACGAGATTCCCAATGACGATCTGTCCGGCTTTGACAAATACGAGCAGGAGATCGACGCGGCCCTGGCCAAGGTCAACGCCGCCAACAGCTGAGGTGATTGCAGATGAGATTGGAATATACGGGCCTGTCCGACCTGAACGGCTCCCTGGTGGCGCTGCAGGGCGTATCCGGTGTGTCCTATGACGAGTTGGCCGAGCTGACCATGTACGACGGGACCCACCGCTACGGCCGCGTCATCCTCATCGAGGGGGACCGGGCGGTACTGCAGGTCTTTGAGGGCACCCGGGGAATTTCCCTGGAGAACACCCGCACCCACTTTACCGGCCGGCCCATGGACATCGCCCTGTCCAAGGAGATGCTGGGCCGCGTGTTTGACGGCGCGGGCCGGCCCATTGACGGGCTGGGAGAGCTCTATCCCGATGAGCGGCGCAACATCAACGGCTCCGCCATCAACCCGGTGAGCCGCCAGTATCCCAGAAGCTGCATCTATACGGGCATCTCCGCCATTGATGGCTGTTCCACCCTGATCCGGGGTCAGAAGCTGCCCATTTTCTCCGGCGCCGGCATGGCCCACAATGAGCTGGCGGCCCAGATGGTGCGCCAGGCCCGGGTGGCCGGGGACGACGGGGAGTTCGCCATCGTCTTTGCCGCCATGGGCGTCAAGAACGATGTGGCAGAGTTCTTCCGCCGCAACTTTGAGGAGGCGGGCGCCCTGCAGCGGGTGGTCATGTTCCTGAATCTGGCCTCCGATCCCATCATCGAGAGAATCCTGACTCCCCGGTGCGCCCTGACCGCCGCGGAGTACCTGGCCTTCAACCACGGCTATCACGTGCTGGTGGTCATGACGGATATGACCTCCTACTGCGAGGCGGTGCGCGAGTTCTCCTCCTCCAAGGGCGAAATCCCCTCCCGGAAGGGCTTCCCCGCCTACCTGTACTCCGACCTGGCCTCCCTGTACGAGCGGGCCGGCATGATCGTGGGCAAGAAGGGCTCGGTCACCCAGGTGCCCATCCTCACCATGCCCAACGACGATATCACCCACCCCATTCCCGACCTCACCGGGTATATCACCGAGGGTCAGATCGTGCTGGACCGGAACATGGACCAGTCCGGGGTATATCCCCCCATCAATATCCTGTCCTCCTTGTCCCGTCTGATGAAGGACGGCATCGGCAAGGGCTTTACCCGGGAGGATCACCCGGGACTGTCCAACCAGCTCTTTGCCTCCTATTCCAAGGTGCAGGATGCCAGGAGCCTGGCCAGCGTCATTGGCGAAGACGAGCTCTCCGCCCTGGACAAGCAGTACCTGAAGTTCGGCCGGGCCTTTGAACAGTATTTTGTCCGCCAGGGCCAGCAGGAGGACCGCAGCCTGGAGCAGACCCTGGAGCTGGGCTGGACCCTGCTGTCCATCCTGCCCCGGGGCGAGCTGGACCGGGTGTCCGACCAGGAGCTGGACGCCCACTACCGGGAGGGCGCCTTTGAGGCGCTGGCGGAAGAGGGCCGCACCCTTTGAGCGGGGGCGTGGAACAATGCCGGAAATCCCCGTGAGGGTCTCTTCCCCTCGCGGATCTGAGGAGGTGTCCACATGGCAGCGGTACTGCCCACAAAGGGAAATCTGATGGCGGCCAAGCGCTCCCGCACCCTGGCCCAGACCGGATATGAGCTGATGGACCGGAAGCGGAACATCCTGGTGCGGGAGATGATGGCGCTGCTGGACGACGCCTCCGCCGTGCAGAAGGAGATCGACGAAGTGTTCCGCTCCGCCTATGCCGCCCTGGCCCGGGCCAACATCGAGCTGGGCCTGTGCGACCGCATCGCGGAGGGCGTGGAGCCGGACAACAGCCTGGATATCCGCTGGCGCTCGGTGATGGGGGTGGAGCTGCCCCATATCCCGGGCAGGTCTCCGGCGCCCAGGCCGGACTACGGGTTTGCCTATACGTCTCCGGCCTTTGACCTGGCCTACATCGAATTTGCCCGGGTGAAGGACCTGGTGCGCAAGCTGGCGGAAATCGAGACCTCCATCTATCGCCTGGCGGAGGCCATCAAGAAGTCGCAGAAGCGGGCCAACGCTTTGAAGAATATCGTCATTCCCAACTTTGACTCCACCATCCGGATCATCACCGAGGCGCTGGAGGAGAAGGAGCGGGAGGAATTTGTCCGCCTGAAGGTCATCAAGCGGCAGAATGAGGCGGGCAAGAAAAAGTAGCGCGGGCGGAGAGCGAACAGATCCGCCCCAGTCGGAGCGTTCAAAAATGAAAGCCAAAGAAAAGTTGGTGGGAACCCCATGAAGAATGGAATTCCCACCAACTTTTTTGATATTCCGTGAGCGGAAAGGGCCGTTGGCGGCCCGGCCTCACCTTCCGTATCGGTGGCCGCCGGCGCCCTGGGAGCCGTTCCCGTTTCCCTGGTTTCCGCCGCCCTGAGCGCCATTTCCCTGGCCCGCGCCCTGAGCGCCGCCTTGCTGGCCGGCGTGGGTTTCCCGGGCGCCTTCCTGGTTGTGCTCCTGGCCGTGATGGCCCTCTCCCCGTCCGTTCTGCCCGCTGTCCGGGCCCTGCCCGGACAGGGCCCGCAGCAGATCCCGGATCTCCCCCATGGTCATATCCGCCACATCTTCCGGGGTGAGGTCCGGGTCCAGGGCCCGCAGTTCCAGGTAAGCCTGATATTTCCCGTAGGACAGCCCGTGCTCGTGGGCCTGCTCCACCTGGTCATGGTTGGCGCTGTGGCAGTGGACATTGGGCTGGCCCGCCGTCTCGCCCTCCACGCCGGACAGGAGGCGGTGGCACTGGGCGGTATCGGAGCCGGTCACCGTGATGGTCACCACCTCGTCCCGGGCCAGCAGGGCCGTGACCGTCTCGCTGTTCAGGATTTCCTCCACCGCCTGGTCATAGCGCTGGAAGGTCACGTCCACCAGGGCGGCCAGGGCCCGGCCATCCTCATTGTAGCCCTCCACGCCGATCACCCGGTCGAACCGGTTGACCTCCAGCTCCAGCGAGGGGTTGACGTCGATGCTGATGGCGGCGGTGGGGGTGAAGTAGAGCCAGTGCCCGCCGATTCCGGCAGCGGCCAGGAGCAGGCAGGCGGCGGCCACGGCGGCCACCCACCGCCGTGGGCTCCGGGGGCGGGAGGCCTGACGCCGGGCCGTGAAGGCCCGGGTGCGGTCCTTCAGCTCCCGGGAGGCGTGGACGCTGTCAAAGGCGCTGTATATCTCCTTACGCATCCCCGTCACCTCCCAGCGTCTCCCGCAGCTGTTCCCGCGCCCGGGATAAGAGCGTGTATACCGTGTTGGTGTTTTTCTTCAAAAGGGCTCCGATCTCCGCCGCGGTGTACCCCTCATAGTAGTGCAGGTAGACCACATCGCGGTACTTTTGGGGCAGGGCCAGCACCGCCTCCAGCACCGGGCTGTATTCCGGCCCGGCCTGGGCGGCCAGGCCGGGCAACTCCTCCAGGGAGACGGTGCGGCTGCGGAAGAAGCTTTTCAGCAGATCCTTGCAGGCGTTCAGGGTCACCCGGATGAACCAGGCCTTCTCATGGGCTTCGCTGTCAAAGGGGGCGTCCCGCAGGGCATATTTCAGAAAGACGGTTTGAAAAATATCCTCGGTATCGGCATGGCTTTTCAGGCGGATCAGACACAGGCGCTGTACGGTATCCCCGTAGCGCTCTATGGCTGTATGCACCTCCCGCTCACTCCTCATGCCCAAAACCTCAGCTTTCTGTGTTACCTGCCCCGGCCTCCATGGTGGCCGCCCTGGCGATGGCCGCCGCCGTGACCGTTCTGACAGCCGGTCCCGTCCTGGGGCCGGGCGGCGAAATTGTCGCACACCCCGTCACCGTTGTTGTCCACATAGTTCTGGCTGCCGCAGCCGCCGCCTCCGGCGGCCAGCAGATCGCAGACGCCGTCGCCGTCTTCATCCACAAAGCGGCAGCCTGCGCCGGCGCACTGCCGGGCGCCGCCGCAGTGGCGGCGGCAATCCTTCCGAAGGCACTCCCCTGCCAGGCAGTTGTCACACACACCGTCGCCGTCGGCATCCACATAGTTGGCGCCCGGCGCGGCAAAAGCGCTGGCGGTCAGCACAGACAGGGCCAGCGCGGCGGCGAGCACCCCCGCAAACAATTTTTTCATAACGTTTCCCTCCAACAAAAAATCAATGGCCGTATTTCGGTCTCACTTCCAATACGACTGGCCGGGGGAAAACCTTTCACGGGCGCTGAAAAAATTGGGGGAACGCGGAGCCGGGAGAGAAACGGGGGGCTGACGATCTATTTTATCATACTTTTCGCCAAGAGAGGAGAAACTGCAAACATCCCCGGGCCGGCCGATGGAGCTCAGGCCGGGCCCGGGGGTGTTGTTGGATTCTGTCAGTGGGCCTGTGTGGTTCTGAGGCAGGCCTCCACCTGCGCGGCGGTGGGCAGGGACATGGCGTCCCGCGCGGCCTGTTCCGCCGCCGGCCGGGTCCAGCCGGCGATGTGCTTCCGGGTGGAGAGCACAGAGGCGGGGCTGACGCTGAATTCATCCAGGCCAAATGCCAGCAGCAACGGGATGAGGGCGGGGTCGGCGGCAGACTCGCCGCACATGCCCACCGGGATGCCCGCGGCCCGGCCGGCGGCGATTACCTGCCGGATGGAGCGCAGCACCGCCGGGTGAAAGGTGGTATACAGCCCGGCCACCCGGGCGTTGCCCCGGTCCACCGCCACGGTGTATTGGGTCAGGTCGTTGGTGCCGATGGAGAAAAAGTCGGACTCCCGGGCCAGCAGATCGGCAATGAGGGCGGAGGCCGGGGTTTCGATCATCACGCCCAGGGGGATGTGCCCGGCGCAGGCTTTCCCCTCTGCCTGCAGTTCTGTCCGGCACTCCTCCAGAAGCGCCCGGGCGGCGCGCACCTCCTCCACCCCGGTGACCAGGGGCAGCATGATTTTGAGGTTGCCGTCCTCGGCCCCGGCCCGCAGCAGGGCCCGGAGCTGCGTCTTGAACAGGTCCGGGTGATCCAGACAGTAGCGGATGGCGCGGTGGCCCAGGAAGGGATTTTCCTCCTGCCCCATGTCTAGGTAGGGGATCCCCTTGTCGCCCCCCACGTCCAGGGTGCGGATGATGACTTCGCGGCCTGCCATGAGCCGGGCCACCTGGCGGTAGGTCTCATACTGCTCCTCCTCGCCGGGCGGAGCGGGGCGGTCCATGAACAGAAATTCCGTGCGGAACAGTCCGATGCCCTCCGCGCCTGCCTGGACGGCGGCCCGGGCATCGGACACGCTGCCGATGTTGGCGTAGAGCGACACCTGCCGCCCGTCGGCGGTGAGGGTCGCCCGGTCCCGGTAGCGCTGGAGCAGCTCCCGCTCCCGCAGCCAGGCGGTCTGTCTGGCCCGGTATTCCTCCAGCTGAGCCGGGGCCGGATTCAGGATGACCAGGCCGGCGTCCCCGTCCACAATGGCGGGCATGCCGTCCCGGACGGCGTCCAGAAGGCCGGGTACGCTGAGCACCGCGGGCACTTCCAGCGCCCGGGCCAGAATGGCGCAGTGGCTGGTGCGGCCCCCGGTCTCGGTGAGGATGGCGGCCACATGGGAGCGATCCAGCCCCACGGTCATGGAGGGGGTCAGGTCGCGGGCGGCCAGGACCGTGCCGTCGGGCAGGGCGGACAGGTCGGCCTGCTGCACCCGCAGAAGGATGGACAGCATCCGGGTGCGGATATCCCCCACATCGGCGGCGCGCTGGCGCATCAGCTCGTCGTCGGCGCAGGAGAACACCTCCATGAACATCCGGCAGACGGCGTCTACCGCGCCCTCGGCGCAGCTGCCGCCGTCAATGGCCTCCTCCATCTGGGCGATCATATAGGGGTCGGTGAGCATGGTGATCTGTCCGCTGAGGATTTCTGACTCCTTCTCCCCCACCCGGGCAGTCACCTGTTCCACCATCGCCTGGATCCGGGCGGTGAACTCCGCCGTCGCCTGGCGCAGGCGGGCCTTTTCCCGCGAAGCACCCTGATAGGGGACGTGGCTGTAGTCCAGATCCTGCGTCCGGACGCACACCACGGCGCCGATGCCGATACCGTCGCTGGCGCCGATCCCCCGCAGCTCCATGCCGCCCTCCCCTGTTTTGGACAGCGCCGGGCTCATTCGCCCAGGCCGGAGTCCACCAGCTCCACGGCGGTTTTGAGGCAGTCGGCCTCCTGGTCGCCGTCGCAGCGGATCTCGATCTCGGCACCCTGCTTGATGCAGGCGGCCATCAGGTTCATGATGCTCTTGCCGTTGATCTCCCGGCCGTTGAACACCAGGGTGACACTGCAGGGATACGGGGTCACGGCCTTGACGAACAGCTGGGCGGGACGCATGTGCATGCCCATGGGATTGACGAGCTTGGTTCTTGCGGATACCATAATGAAACGCTTCCTTTCTTTTCGGCTTGTCTGTCCCCGGCGGAAAAGACCGGGGATCGTTGCGGGCAATCAGGATTTTTTCTGTTTCAGCAGGGCTAGCAGGACCATGCCGATGAGGGAGCCCACCACCAGGGCGGCGAAGTAGGCCAGCACGTTGTGCATCACGGGGAAGACAAACAGGCCGCCGTGAGGGGCCGGGCAGGCGCAGCCGAAGAGCATGGACAGCGCCCCGGCCACGCCGGAGCCCAGGGCGCAGGACAGGATCACGCGCCAGGGGTCGGCGGCGGCGAAGGGGATGGCGCCTTCCGTGATGAAGCACAGTCCCATGACATAATTGACCGGGCCGGACTTGCGCTCCTCCTGGCTGAACCGGTTTTTGAAGAAGGTAGTGGCCAGGGCGATGGCAATGGGGGGAACCATGCCGCCGATCATGACGGCCGCCATGACGTCGGAGCCGCCGGCGGCGATGTCCGCCGCGGCCAGGGTGGAGGTGCCGAAGAGGTAGGCGGCCTTGTTGAAGGGGCCGCCCATATCAATGGCCATCATGGCCGCCACCACAAACCCCAGCAGCACCTTGCTGCCGCTGCCCATGGCGGACAGGCCGGAGTACAGCGCGTTGTTCAGGATGCCCACAAAGGGATTCACGATGCACATGAACAGTCCGATGAGCAGCAGGCCGGCCACGGGGTAGATGAGGACCGGTTTGATGCCCTCCAGGGCCCGGGGCAGCCGGCCGCACAGAATGCGCAGCGCCAGCATGAGATACCCGGCCACAAATCCGGCGATCAGGGCGCCCAGAAAGCCGGACACCGCGCCGGGGTCCCCGGCGGGGGCGGCAAAGGTGGAGCCGGACACGGCCAGCGCGCCGCCCACAAAGCCCACCATGAGGCCCGGCCGGTCGGCGATGGCCATGGCGATATAGCCGGCCAGGATGGGCAGCATGACGCCGAAGGCGAGGCTGCCGATGTTTTTGAACCAGGCGGCGACCGGGGTGTTGCTGCCGAAGTTGGAATAGTCAATGGACGCGTCGTCCAGCAGGAAGGCCAGGGCGATGAGGATGCCGCCGCCGATGACAAAGGGCAGCATGTGGCTGACGCCGTTCATCAGCTGTTTGTAGATCTGCCGGCCCAGCCCCTCCCCTGCCGCCTCCGGCGGGGCCTGGCCGGCGCAATGGCAGATGGGGGCCTCCGGCGCGGCCCGGATCAGCTCTTCCGGGCGGTTGATGCCGTCGGCCACCGGCACCCGCAGCACAGGTTTCCCCTCAAACCGGGTCAGATCCACCTCTTTGTCCGCGGCGATGATGATGGCGTCCGCGGCGGCGATCTCCTCCCGGGTGAGCATGTTCTTTACCCCGCCGGAGCCCTGGGTCTCCGCCTTGACGGGAATGCCCAGCTCCCGGCCCTTTTTCTCCAGGGCCTCAGCGGCCATATAGGTGTGGGCGATGCCGGTGGGACAGGCGGTCACCGCCAGAATGGAGCAGCTCCGGGCAGTGGGGTCCGGCGTCCCGGAAGGTTCCTCCGGATACTTTGCCTGCTCCTGCCGGTCAATGCAGGCCAGAAATTCCGGGACGGTGCGGGCGGCGCGCAGGGCGGCGCAGAACGCCTCATCCATCAGCAGCACCATCAGCCGGGAGAGGAGTTCCAGATGGGTGTCTCCCCCGTCCGCGGGGGCGGCGATCATAAAGAAAAGGGTGGTGGGCTGGCCGTCCGGGGCGTCATAGTCCACCCCGCCGGGAACGGTGGCGGCCGACAGGCCCGGGGTCCGCACCGCGCCGCTCTTGGCGTGGGGGACCGCGATGCCGCTGCCGATGGCGGTGCTGCCCTGGGCTTCCCGGGCCAGGATATCCCGCTTGTACCGGGCCGGGTCGGACAGGTTGCCGGCCCGGTCCTGCAGCGTGATCAGCAGGTCAATGGCCTCTTCCCTGCCCTTTGGCGCGGCGCATAGCCGGATGCCCTCCGGCCGCAGCAGGTCTGTGATGCGCATAGGGTTCCTCCTTCAGCGTTGTTGGCGGATCCGCACCGATGGACCCGCAGAGGTCACATGCGGGACAGCAGCGCTTCCACAGCGGCCCGGGTGGCCAGGCCGTCGGAAAAGGCGGTGGCGCTGCCCGCGGCGGTACCCAGGCGCAGGGCCTGCCCGTAGTCGCCGGTCTGCAGCCAGCCGGCCAGGAAACCGGCCACCATGGAGTCCCCGGCGCCCACGGAGTTGCGCACGCGGCCCTCCGGGGCGGCAATCCGGTGGAAGCGGCCCGTCTCATCCAGCAGGATGGCGCCCTCCCCGGCCATGGAGACCAGCACGTTCCGGGCGCCCCGCTGCTGCAGGGCGCTGGCGCCGGCGCGGATCTCCCCTATGGTGTGCAATTCCCGGCCAAACATGCCTCCCAGCTCCAGATGGTTGGGCTTGACCAGAAAAGGACGGTATTCCAGCACCCGGCTGAGCAGTGCGCCCTCCGCGTCCACGACGGCCAGCACGCCCCTTCCCTCCAGGCGGGACAGAAGCCGCTGATAGATGTCGTCGGGCAGACAGGCGGGAATGGAGCCGGCCAGCACCAGAATGTCCCCCTGGACAAGGCGGTCCAGTTTTGCCAGCAGCTGTTCCAGGGCGTGGGGGCTGATCTCCGGCCCCCGGCCGTTGAGCTCAGTCTCCTCCCCTGCCTTGATTTTTACATTGATCCGGGTGAAGCCGTCCGGCAGATGGAGAAAGTCGGTGTGCACCCCGGCCTCGCGCAGACCCTGCTCCAGGGCCTGGCCGGTGAACCCGGCCAGAAAACCCAGCGCCACACTGTCCACGCCCAGCCGGCCCAATACGGTGGACACATTGATGCCTTTGCCCCCGAACTGGATCAGCTCCTGCCGGGCCCGGTTGATGGCGCCGGGGGTCAGCGCGTCCAGCCGGATCACATAGTCGATGGCGGGATTGAAGGTGACCGTATATACCATGGCGTACGCTCCTCACAGCTTCAGTGCCGGGGCCGGTCCGCGCAGGCGGACGGCGTACACGGCGCTTCTATTATATCATCGCGGAAGGCAGAATCAATCAAATTCCATGAAAAGTGGCGGGATAAACTGCCGGAAATTCCGGCTGCGCGGCCGTTGACCTTCTGATTCTGCCGCCGCGCCGGTCTTAGTTTGGAACCGGCGGGCGAAAAACATACGTCATTTCACGGGGAAGATGGGAGAGCCGGCAGTGAAGCAAGAGAACGAAAAGCAGAAACCGGCGGCTGCCTTTTGGGAACAGGCAGCCGCCGGAGGCGTTTTGGGGGAACTTCCGGGGAAATCACTGCGCCAGATAGGCCAGGATGTCCTCGTCCGTTGTGGTCCCGTCGATGGTCAGCCGGCCCAGATCGATGAGCGACTGGGGGAGGCCCTGCACCAGGGTGTTGACCCGGGTGCTGTCGATGGTCAGGGTCACCTGGAAGCCGCAGGCCCGGGCGAGCACGTCGGTGAGGAGGACGCCCGCTCCGTTGGGGAAGGCCAGGACATTGCTGGCCGGGATGCCGAGGGAGGAAAAGGTTTCCGCCAGCAGCCGGGCGTCTTCGGTCACGGCGGCGATATAGCTGGCCTCCGTGTCCGATTCCAGGGGCAGCAGATTGCCCCGCACCTCGGCGCCCTCCGGCTCGAAGGGGGCCCACTGGTGCATGTCATAGGTGTGGGACTCAATGGAGATGAGGCCCGAGGCCAGCATCTCGTCAATTTCCGCCTTGCCGAAATGGGGCGTGAGGGCGTACTGGGTGTCTTTGTAATACTCGTAGTGCCCGATGGAACAGCCGATGGTGAAGATGGTGGCGGGGTAGCCATGTTCCTGAAGGACGGGGAACGCGTACTCATAGTTGCTGAGATACCCGTCGTCAAAGGTAATGACCACCGCCCGATCCGGC
Organism: uncultured Oscillospiraceae bacterium; assembly: GCA_944385465.1. GTDB lineage: Bacteria > Bacillota > Clostridia > Oscillospirales > Oscillospiraceae > Enterenecus. The sequence continues at coordinate 94,055 of CALWXH010000001.1, forward strand.
AGGGGGACCCCCTGCTCCACATAGGCGATGAGATCGTCAAAATCCACCGGCGTGTACCCGTGCTCCTCCAGCAGATCCATCTGGTGGGCGAAGGTGTCCGGGCGCAGGGAGGTGCCGCTCTCTGGCTCGATGTAGCTGAGGTGGTGATAGAGCAGAATGGGCACGTTGACGGTATAGGACGTCTCCCCCGCCGCCCTGGCGGAGGCGGTCAGCTCCTCCACGCGGGCGCAGTCGCCGTTTTCACAGAGGAATCCGAACGCTTCCGGACAGTACGCGTCGGTACTGCCGGAAATCCGGGCCAGCACCATATCCGCCACGGCGCCGCGGATATGATGGCTGTCATAAAAATACCGCGCGTCGTAGGAGATGGAGGAGATGGAAAAATTCCAGTAGTCCACCTCCTGGGCCAGCTGCCGGAAGAACAGGTTCAGGCTCTCCGGGTCGTACGCCTCCAGCTGCTGGGCATACACCGGGGAGAGCACCACAAAGAGCTCCACTCCGGCCTCGTCGCACATCTCCCGAATGGCGGCGACGGATTGTACGCAGGCGTCGATGGACTGAAGCTGGGCCGTTCCGGCCTGGGCCTGGGAGAAGTCCCCGCTGTGTTCCGTCAAGTAGACCTCCAGATCCCCAATGGATTCCGCGTCCCGCAGCCGCCGGTCATAGCCGCCGCTGTCGGGGAGAATCTGGTCGAACTCCTGGGGCATGTCCGTATCGCGCAGCCGGGCGGACAGCTTGTCAATGGCATACCTGGGGTTGGCGAACAGGAACCGGGCGTAATAGGCCAGGGGAGTTTCGCCGGTGATCTTGTAGTACGGGCGCTGGGTGAGGCCGCTGCCGCCCGCCTGGGAGGCGTTGGCGTCGTCCGGCCCCAGGACCAGGAAAATCTGCTTCACATCCGGGTCCTGCTCCAGCAGATAGGCGACCAGCTGCGCGTCGTATTCCGGGTCCGCTTCGTCGTGAAACAGATTGTAAAAGCTGCCGCCCAGATAGGTCTCCAGAATCTCCGGGGTGTAGGCGCTGGCGGCACCGGAACCGATGACATAGGAGTCGTAGTCCTCGAAACGCTGGGAGAGATAGGCCGCCTTGCCGTTGCGGGAGTTCAGCGTCTGGCTGTAGGAGTCCCAGTGAAAAAGAACGTCGCCGTAGACGCCGAAGGGGTCCACCAGGATGTTGACGGCGGCCCACGCCGCGATGATGAGGGCCAGGGCAGCCAGAAAAAAGATTCCCCACTTTTTTCTGCTCAAATCGCACTGCCTCCTTACGTGTTTTGGAATGTGGGCCGCGGGGCGCCGCGTGGCCGGGCAGAACGCCCGGCGGCGGGTCAGGGCCCTGAAAGTCTATCCTGCATCATACCATGCGGGGCGGTTTTTTGCAACGAATTTTGCCTGCTGCGGCCGGGCGGCCCCGGTGAAGCGGCGCTTGACAAGCGGCGGAGGTTGGCCTATCATTAATGCTTGATAAGGCAACGATTGATATATCAACAAGAAAGGAAGTGGGCAGGGATGGAGCGGACGCTGCACATCATGCTGTACCGAACCTTCCACATCCAGCGCAAATGGGTCCGGGCCAGAATGCAGGAGCTGGGGGTCGGAGCGGGACAGCCCAAGCTGCTGGTCTATCTGTCCGGCCACGGCCCGTGCCATCAGAAGCAGCTGGCGGATTATTTTGATGTGGATCCGGCCAATGTCTCCCGGATGATTGACAGCCTGGAGAAGGGCGGTTTTGTGCTGCGCAGGCCGGATGAGCACAACCGCCGCCGGGATCTGGTGGAAGTGACGGAGAAAGGCAGGCAGGCGGGCGCGCTCTGGCAGGAGCGATGCGGGCAGGTGGATGAGATCATGCTCCGGGGCTTTGCCCCGGAGGAGCGGGCGCGCTTCGCGGACTATCTCACCCGGGCCTATCAGAATGTGCTGGAGGAGACGGGGAGGGAGAGGGCGTGAAGGAGTTTACACGGCTGCTGCGTCTTCTGGGCCCCTATCGCCGGGATCTGGTGATCGGCTGCCTGATGGTGCTGGTGGAGAGCGTGCTGGAGCTGATCATACCCGTGCTGATGTCCGACATCATCGACGTGGGCGTGGCCAATCAGGATGTGCCGTACATTCTCCACAAGGGGCTGCAGATGGGGATCTGCGCGGTGCTGGCCCTGATTACCGGCCTGCTGTACGCCCGGTTCTCCGCCCGGGCGGCCTATGGCTGGGGCGCGCAGATCCGGGACGCCCAGTTTGAGCGGGTGCAGAAGTACGCCTTTTCCAATCTGGACCGCTTTGAGACCTCCTCGCTGGTGACCCGGATGACCACCGACGTCACCGTCATCCAGAACGCGGTGAACGGCGGGCTGCGGCCCATGGTGCGCGGCCCGGTGATGCTGGTGCTGGGGGTGGCGCTGTCCCTGTGGATGAATGCCCGGCTGGCGCTGATCTTCTTTGTGTGCGTGCCCATTCTGGGGGTGATCCTGTTTTTTGTGGTGAAGAAAATCGCCCCCATGTACGGTCGGCTCCAGCGCTCCATGGACCACCTGAACAATGTGGTGCAGGAGGGACTGACGGCCATCCGGGCGGTAAAGGCCTTCGTCCGGGGGGAGTATGAAGAGGAGAAGTTCGAGGCGGTAAACGCTGAGCTCATGGGCACCAGCCAGAAGACCTTCCACTACGCGGTGCTCAATATGCCGGCCTTCCAGCTGACCATGTATACGGCCACTGTGCTGCTCATGTGGTTTGGCGGGAACATGGTGCTGGGGGGGACGCTGCAGGTGGGGGAGCTCACCGGCGTGTTCACCTATGTGCTCCAGGTGATGAACTCCCTGATGATGATCTCCAATGTATTTCTGCTGCTCACCCGGTCTCTGGCCAGTGCCCGGCGCATCAACGAGGTGCTGGACGAGAAGATTGTGCTGACTTCGCCGGCCGGCGGGGAGAAAACGGTGCCTGAGGGCAGCGTGGACTTTGAGTCGGTCAGCTTCAAATACCATGCCGACGCCAAGGAATTTGCCCTGTCTCAGGTGGAGCTGCACATCAAGGCGGGGCAGACGGTGGGCGTTCTGGGCGGGACCGGCTCGGCCAAGAGCACCCTGGTGCAGCTGATCCCCCGGCTGTACGACGTCACCGAGGGGGCGGTGAAGGTGGGCGGCCGGGACGTGCGGGACTATGACCTGCGGGCCCTGCGGGACGCGGTGGGCATCGTACTGCAGAAAAATGTGCTCTTTTCCGGCACGGTCCGGGAGAATCTGGCGTGGGGCAATCCGGACGCCACGGAGGAGGAGCTGTGGGCCGCCTGCCGGGCCGCCTGCGCCGATGAGTTTCTGGAGCGGATGCCCAAAGGGCTGGATACCGACCTGGGGCAGGGGGGCGTCAACGTCTCCGGCGGACAGAAGCAGCGGCTGTGCATTGCCCGCACCCTGCTGAAACGCCCGAAAATCCTGATTTTTGATGACTCCACCAGCGCGGTGGATACCGCCACGGACGCGAAGATCCGCGCGGCGCTGGCCGGGCTGAAGGATATGACGAAAATTGTCATTGCCCAGCGGGTCACCTCGGTGATGGACAGCGACCTGATCGTCATTCTGGAGGATGGGAAGATCCACGCCACGGGGACCCATGAGAGCCTGCTGGCGTCCGATCCCATCTATCAGGAGATCTATGCGTCCCAGATGAAAGGAGGCGAGGAAGATGGCGACGCGCCAGCTCAGCGGGAAGAAGCCTAAGAATCTGAGGCACACCCTGCACAGGCTGCTGGACTACATGGGCCGGCACAAGTTCCTCCTCCTGATCGTGGCGGTGCTGGTGACCATCAGTGCCCTGGCCAACCTCATCGGCACCTATATGATCCGGCCGGTGGTGAACACCCTGGCCCAGGGGAACCTGCGGGATCTTGTGGCGGGGGTGGCGGTGACCGCGGCCATTTACGGCGCGGGCGCCCTGTCCGCCCTGGGATATACCCAGACCATGGTGAAAGCGGCCCAGAAAGTGCTCTATGATATCCGGAGAGATCTGTTTGCCCACATCCAGACCCTGCCCCTGAAGTTTTTCGACACACGCCGCCACGGGGATGTGATGAGCTACTTCACCAATGATGTGGACACCATCTCCGACGCCATGAACAACAGCTTCGCCATGGTGATCCAGAGCTTTATCCAGCTGGTGGGCACGGTGGTGGTCCTGTTTGTCCTCAACTGGCAGCTGAGTCTGGTGGCGCTGGTGTGCTACGTGATCATGTTTTTGTACATCCGCTTCAGCGGCAGGCACAGCAAGGTGTATTACAACAGACAGCAGGCCAGTTTGGGCGATCTGGACGGCTACATCGAGGAGATGATGGCCGGGCAGAAGGTGGTGAAGGTATTCAACCACGAGGACGAGTGCCTCCGGCAGTTCCGGGAGAAGAACGAGGCGCTGCGGCAGGCGGGGACCGGAGCCCAGAGCTATGCCGCCACCATGGTGCCGGCGGTGGTGACCATCTCCTTCATCAACTATGCCATTGTGGCGGTGGTGGGCGGCATTCTGGCCATCCGGGGCACCATCGACGTGGGGGCCCTGGCCAGCTACCTGGTTTTTGTCCGGCAGTCCGTCATGCCCATCAACCAGTTTACCCAGCAGACCAACTTCCTGCTGGCCGCGCTGGCCGGCGCGGAGCGGGTCTTTGAGGCCATGGACGAGCCGCCTGAGGTGGATGAGGGCGAGACAGAGCTGGTCCACGTGCGCCAGGAGAACGGCGCCTGGGTGCCCTGTGAAGAGAAGACGGGGCGGTGGGCCTGGAAAAAGCCGGACGGCACGCTGGTCCTCCTGCAGGGGGATGTGCGCTTTGAGCACGTGACCTTCGGCTACCAGGAGAAACACCCCATCCTCCGGGATATCAGCCTGTTTGCCAAACCGGGGCAGAAAATCGCTTTTGTGGGCTCCACCGGGGCGGGGAAGACCACCATCACCAACCTTATCAATCGCTTCTACGATGTCCAGGAGGGCAGAGTGCTCTATGACGGCATTGATGTGAAGGACATCAAAAAAGCGGCGCTGCGCCGCTCGCTGGGGATTGTGCTACAGGATACCCACCTGTTCACCGGGACCATCGCGGACAACATCCGCTTCGGGAAGCTGGACGCTACCCGGGAGGAGATCCAGCGGGCGGCCCGCATTGCCAACGCCGACTCTTTCATCCGGCGCCTGCCCCAGGGCTATGACACCATGGTGACGGCGGACGGCGCCAACCTGTCCCAGGGCCAGCGGCAGCTGCTGGCCATTGCCCGGGCCGCTGTGGCCGATCCCCCGGTGCTCATTCTGGATGAGGCCACCTCGTCCATTGATACCCGCACCGAGGCGCTGATTGAAAAGGGCATGGATCAGCTCATGGAGGGGCGCACCGTCTTTGTCATCGCCCACCGGCTGTCCACCGTGCGCAATGCCAACGCCATTCTGGTGCTGGAGCAGGGCCAGGTGGTGGAGCGGGGAGACCATGAGGCGCTGTTGGCGCAAAAGGGAGAATACTATCAGCTCTATCACGGCATGTTTGAATTGAGCTGAGGGCAATAAGGGCGCCGGGCAGGGGAAACATCTCCCTGCCCGGCGCCCTTGTGTGTGAGGCGGTGCGGCTATGTCATGTGGGAACGTCAGTCGGCGACAGCCCGGAAGTCAAACATGGCGTACCGGAGCAGGCTGCCCAGCATGGCGGACAGGCTCTCCTCGGAGATCTGGGGCAGCTGGAACAGGAAGTGTGTGTACAGACCCACCAGGGAGGAGGAGAACACCGCGCAGGCCAGATGCGCGCTGTGGGGGCTGTCGTATATCTCCAGAAAACGCTGGATAAAGCCGGTCTCAATGTTGCGCTTGAGCTTGTAGACAAAGTTGGGGTCGCCCTGTTTGCCCAGCAGGGCCCGGAGACTCTCCGCGTGGGCCCGCAGGAACCGGGCGGTGGCCAGCGCGCTGGGAAGGGAAGCGCCCGCGCGGACAGCCTCCATATCAGATGCCTCCATATGGGGGTTGATGTCCCGGAGCTGGGACAGAAGCTCCTGTTCCATCCGGTCCAGCACGGCGAACTTATCGTCAAAATACAGATAAAAGGTGGATTTCGCGATGCCGCAGGCCTGGCATAGCCGGCTGACGGTAATTCCCTGAATGCCGTCCTGCGCATAGAGCGTGAGGAACACGGCCTGGATGTGACGGATGGTCTCCTGCTTGTTGTATTCCCGGCGGTTGGCGGCCATGGAGCATTCCCTCTTTTTGTGGTGTGGGTGTCTGAGCTCCATTATACGGATTGGGCCGGGGAAAGCAAGGGAGGGGCGGAAAAAAGTCGGACAAAATCATAGAAAACGTACAGTGACAAGACGGAAGTTCTTTATGTGCCCTTCACAGAAAGAACGGCGCATGGTAGAATCATTCTGTTCAAAATGTAAAAACGCCGGCGCGGACCGCGCCGCGGAAGGAGGAAACGCGATGGAAGTCATCAAAACGGATGTGGCGGTGATGGGCAGCGGCGTGGCCGGTATGGGCGCGGCCTATAAGCTGGCCAACGCGGGAGTAAAGGTGGCGGTATTTGAAAAGTACCCGGCCCAGGGGGGCGCGGTGTCCAACTGCCCCATGAGCTTCTGCTCCACGCCGGACACCCCGGAGGCCCAGAAGAGCGCCTATGAGGTGTGGGCCAGATTCTCCAACTACACGGCCAATCTGGCCCTGATCAGCAAGGCGCTGAAGTATTCCTCGGAGCTGCCGGACCTGATCCTGAACAAGCTGAAGATCAAAGCGCCTGTGGTGATCCACCGGGAGCCCGCTGAGTACGGCACACAGCGGGGGTATACCATGGGCCACGCCAACGGCCTGGACGTGGGCGACATCTATTTCCTGGAGGGCCGGGGACAGGGCCACGCCTTTGCCATGGCCCTGCTGCGCCTGCGCTTTATGCTGGAAAAGCAGGGGGTGGAATTCTACTTCTCCACCCCCATCAAGAAGATCCTCCGGGAGCCCAACGGCGGCAAGGTCACCGGCGCCATCGCCTACAAGAAGGATGGCACGCAGGTGCGCATCGAGTGCAAGGCCCTCATTGTGGCAGCCGGCGGCATGACCAACAACATCCCGCTGATGAAAAAGCTGGGGGTGCTGCGCACCAAATACGAGGAGGCCTACCAGGACGGCGGCCAGGTGCTCATCACCTTCCCGGACAGCTGCCAGGACGGCGACGGCCATCTGGCGGTGTGGGAGATCGGCGGCAAGCGGGGGGGCATCGCCATCAGCGCCGATCCCCAGGTGCCCAACCCCGGCGTGCGGGTGGGGCCCAACACCCCCTGGCTGGCGGCCAACCAGACCAAGATCATCACGGAACAGCCCTATCTGCGGGTGAACGAGCTGGGCCGGCGGTTCATCAACGAGGAGATGGCCAACAACCACACCGCCATTTCCACCGCCATCATCCGCAACAACCCCAATATGGCCTGCTACATGATCTTTGATGAGGATACCGCCAAGCACATGAGCCAGGGGGTGGAGGACGGCTACGTCTACTTCATCTTCCAGGGCGTCAAGGTGGAAAATATCCGGGGCCAGATGGACGAGGCCATTGCCAAGGGCAACAAGCATATGTGCCACTTTGACACCATCCACGAGGTGTGCGAGTATATGGGCATCGACGAGGCCGGGCTGCGGGACACCATCGCCAAGTACAACCATGCCGCCGAGATCGGCTATGACGAGCAGTTCAAGACCGCCCCCAAGTACATCCGCCCCGTCCGGGAGGAGAGCGGCCACATCTACTGTTACCGCATCCTGGCGGGCGGCTACGACACCATGGGCGGCGTGCTCATTGACGAGAACGCCAACGTGCTGGACGAGGACAACCGGCCCATCGAGGGGCTGTACGCCGCCGGGGACATGGTCACCGGCAGCATCTACGGCGATCCCCCCGCCAACGCCGGCGGCAACGTCCATGGCTCCATGCCCACCGGACTGCTGGCGGGCGACTGCGCCGCGGCCTATGTGAAAGGAGAGATCTGAGCATGAAAATCGAAATTGCCGACTACTGTATCCGCTGCGGAATCTGTGAGGATCTCTATCCCGACCTGTTCCAGCGCAACTATCAGGAGCACTGCATGGACGTGCTGTACGACAAGATCCCGGAGCATCTGTGGGCCCGGGCCAAGCAGTCCGCGGAGGACTGCGCGGTGGCGGCCATCCGGATTGTGGAGTGAGCCGGGCACACGGCGGAGACAGAAAAAGTCACGGAGAACTGCTGAATCGGCAGTTCTCCGTGACTTTTTTGTTAGAACAATGCAGTGCGGGCTCAGCCGCACAGATCGATGATGATCTGGGTGAACATTTTGGCGGACAGCATCAGGTCCCGGATGCGCACCCGCTCGTCCGCGCCGTGGAGGTGGGAGTCAAAGCCGGGCATGGTGCAGCCGAAGGCCACGCCGCCTGGGATGTCGTGGACATAGGTGCCGCCGCCGGTGGACAGGCACTCCCCCTTCAGGCCGGTGTACTCCTCGTACCGCTTCAGCAGGGTCTTGACGAAGGGGCTGTCGGCGGGGGTGTGGTGGGGCAGATCCTGTTCCCCCGCGAAGGCAAAGCCTCGGGACTCAAAGGCGGCCTTGGCCACCTGCAGGCAATTCTCCTGGGTGGCGCACAGGGGCACCCGGCTGTCAAAGCGGCCCTCCAGGCCGGTGTCGGTGACTTCCAGCAGGGTAAAGGCCACGGTGAGGGGGCCGGCCACCGGTTCCTCCTGGGCGATCCCCAGGGCGCGGCCCAGATGATCCCCGTGGGGCAGCAGGGTGTTCAGGTCGCACAGGGCGTCCTTGCAGGGGCTGTCAGCCAGGGGCAGGGCGCACAGCAGGGCCACCAGCCCGGTGACGGCGTTGTTGCCCGCCTCCGGCCAGGCGGCATGGGAGCCCTCGCCCTTGGCCCGGATGACGGTCAGGCCGTTTTCGTGGGTGAAGGTGAACGTGATGCCGGTGCGGGAGGTGATGTTCCGGGCAAAGGGCTGGATGTCGTACATGGTGAGGCCCTCTACCGCGGCGCAGGCGTCGCCGGGCAGCACATTGATGCGGAAACCGCCGTGGAGCCAGCGCACCCGGGGCAGCTGCTCCTGCACGGGCCAGGACTTGGAGAAGGTGGGTTTGAAGCCACCCTTTTCCGTGTTCACCACGGGGAAGCCGGAGTCGGGGGAGAAGGTGGCGGGGGCAAAGGGATGGCGGGCAAAATACCAGGCGATATCCCCGGAGCCGGACTCCTCATTGGTGCCCAGGATGAGCCGGCAGTTGCCCTTCAGGGGGATGCCCAGATCCCTGACCGCCTTCATGGCCAGCAGGCAGGCCACCGCGGGGCCCTTGTCGTCGTCGGTGCCCCGGCCGTAGATCATGCCGTCCATCACTTTGGGGGAAAAGGGCTTGGTCACGGTCCAGCCCTCGCCGGGGGCCACCACATCCAGGTGGCACAGCAGATGCAGGGCGTCGGGCAGGTCGTTCAGGTCGGCGGTGCCCACATAGCCCTCGTGGTTTTGGGTGATGAGGCCCCAGGACTGGGCCAGGTTCAGCGCCTCGTCCAGGGCAGCGGCGGGGCCGCGGCCGAAGGGGGCGCCCGGCGCGCCCTCGCCCTCCACGCTGTTGATGGAGACCAGGCGGCATACCGCGTCCACCAGCTGGGACTCTTTGTCGGCAAAATAGGCTTCAATCTGTTGTTTGTACATAGGTGGCATTATCTCCTTCGAAAAGGGATGGGAACATGAGACGACGGGGTGGCGAGACAGAATCCGTCGGAAAGGACAGGATTACGACAGAAGTACGATCTCTATTGTACCGGCTTCCAGGACAAAATGCAAGGGAAAACAGGGAAAAGGGAGGGGAGACAAAGGGTTACTCCGTCTCCGGATGATCGGTAATTTCCCCCAAGTACTTGTAGACGGTATACCGGGACACCCCAAGATGTTTGGCCACGTAGGGCACGGACTTGCGGTAGGAGAAGGCGTTGCGCTGCTCCAGCATGGCCACCAGGCGCATGCGCTCCTTTTTGTTCAGCGCCTCCGCCGGTTTGCTGAAGGTGGCCAGGCACCGCTCGAACAGATCGGCCAGCTGCCGGGAGTCCCCCTCCTGCCACAGAGCGGACTGCAGGTCGGAGCGGGAGCTCATCAGGTCCTCCAGAATGCGGTTGGCGTACACCAGAGAGGTGTAGTCGAAGTTGATGCCCAGGGCCAGGTTATAGTCCTCGCCGATCATGTGGAAGGTGGAGGATTTGGTCTGACGCCCCTCCGGGGTGGTGGCGGCCAGGTTGACCTGGTCGGTGGTGGCGGCCTGTTCGTCCAGGGCCAGGCCGATGCCCATGATGTCCATGGTGGAGCCCACCTCACGGCCGGAGACGTGGCCGTTGTAAATGGACAGAATGGGGTGGGTGGGCACCCCCATGTCATGGACCAGCGTCTCGCAGGAGGAGCCGAACATCTCGGCGATCCCCCGGGCGGTGCGGTCCAGAAATTCAAAGGCCTGGTCGCGGGTCATGGCGGCACTTCCTTTCAACAGTTTGTCAACTTGCAGATCTGGTCAAAGTATATCCGCTTTTTCCGGAAAAAGCAAGAAAAAACGCCGGGACGATCTGAGGACCGCCCCGGCGAAGCTCAATGTTCCATGAACCGGGAGAGAAAATCCCGGGTGCGCTGCTGCTGCGGGTTGGAGAACACCTGCTGAGGGTCGCCCTGTTCGCAGATGACCCCGTCGGACATGAACACCACATGGCTGGACACGTCCCGGGCAAAGGCCATCTCGTGGGTGACCACCAGCATGGTCATACCGTTTCGGGCCAGGTCCCGCATGACGGAGAGCACCTCGCCCACCATCTCCGGGTCCAGGGCGGAGGTGGGCTCGTCAAAGAGGAGCACCTCCGGCTCCATGGCCAGGGCCCGGGCGATGGCCACCCGCTGCTTCTGGCCGCCGGAGATCTGCCGGGGCTTGGCCTTGATGTAGGGGGTCATGCCCACCTGGTCCAGGTACTTCATGGCGTTTTCCCGGGCCTCTTCCCGGGACTTTTTCAGCACCTTCACCTGGCCCACCATGCAGTTGTCCAGCACGGTCATGTTATTGAACAGGTTGAAGGACTGGAATACCATGCCCACCTTGGAGCGGTACCGGGAGGGATTGACCCCCTTGCCGGTGACCTCCTGGCCGTGGAAAAGAATCTGGCCGCTGGTGGGGGTCTCCAGCAGGTTGATGCACCGCAGCAGGGTGGACTTGCCCGAGCCGGAGGCCCCGATGATGGAGGTCACGTCCCCCGTGCGGACGGTAAAGTCGATGTCTTTCAGCACCTCGTGTTCCCCGAAGGACTTGCTCAGGTGCCGCACTTCCAGAATGGTCTCGCTCATTACCGTTCCCCCCTGCTTCTTCCGTGTTTCAGTTCCTGGCGCTGGCGCTCCCGCTGCTCCGCATCCAGGGTTTTCTCCAGATTGCGCTCGTCAAAGGGTGTGCCCTTGCCGGGGTGGGTGTAGGTGCCGGCGGACAGGGTCAGCGCGTCGTCCTGTACCAGTTCATAGCTGCTGTTGCCGTCCAGCCACTTCTCCAGACGCCGCAGCAGGAAGGAGGCGATGAGGGTCATGGTGAGGTAGCCGATCATCTCGATGGCGGCGGACTGGAAGTACATGTTGTTGTTGCCCACGATGTTCCGGTGCTGGCCGAAGAACTCGATGAAGCCGATGATGAACATCACGGAGGTGTCCTTGATGTTGATGATGAAGTTGTTGCCGATCTGGGGCAGGATGTTCCGGAAGGCCTGGGGCAGGATGACGCTGGTCATGGTCTGCACATGGGTCATGCCGATGGCCTTGGCCCCTTCGGTCTGGCCCGGGTCGATGGAGATGATGCCACCCCGCACCGACTCGGCCATGTAGGCGCCGGTGTTGATGGATACCACGATGATGGCGGCCAGCCACAGCCCGCTGTTGCCCCGGAACATGATCTGCTGGTTGGTGAAGTAGGGCAGGCCGTAGTAGATGAACACCGCCTGGAGCACCATGGGGGTGCCCCGGAAGACCTCTACATAGATGCGCACGATCACCCGGATGAGCCTGAGCACAAAGCGCTTGGGGAGAGAGTCGTTTTTGGTGTAGGGGATGGTGTTCAGGATGCCGCACAGCAGGCCGATGACACAGCCGATGAGGGTGGCCACCACGGCCAGAATCAGGGTGCTGCGGATGCCCACCAGGTACCGGTCCCAGTACTGCATCCAGAGGGCGGCCATGTCCTGACCCAGTTCGATGAATTTATCCATGGGGGAGACGCGCTCCTTTCTGACACAAGGCCCTCCACCCGGCGCTCAGGCCGGGTGGAGGGTGTGGAGGGTTGTGAAAACTCAGATCTCGGGCTGAACGGCGATGGCCTCGGCCATGATGGCGTTGAACTGATCCTCGTTCAGCGCGCCGATAACGGTGTCCAGGGCGTCCTTCAGCTGGGTGTTGCCCTTGGCCACGGACATGCCGATGTTCACGTTCTCGGCCCGCTCCTCCTCACTGGCGAACTGGAAGTCGCCGTCGGTGCCGGAGAAGTTCAGGATGACCAGATTGTCGTTCTTGGCCACAGCGGCGGTGGCGGTGGGCATATCGGTGCAGATGAAGTCCACGGTGCCGCTCTCCAGGGCCATGATCATGGCCGGGGCGGTGTCCGCGGGGGCCTGGACCTGGGCGTCGGGGATCTGGGGCAGGCAGGATTCATACCAGATGGTGCCGGACTGAGCGGTGCACAGGCCGCCGGACAGGTCGTCAATGGAGGTGGCGGAGGCGTACTGGCTGTCCTTGGTGGTGACGCACACGATGGTGGCGTAGTAGTAGGGGCCCGCCATGTCCACCTCTGCCAGACGGGTGGCGGTCATGGACTGGCCGGCGATGGCCACGTCGATGACGCCGCTCTGCAGCCCGGCGGTGAGGCCGCCCCACTCCAGGGCCATGACCTCCAGCTCCCAGCCGTAGGCCTCGCAGATGCGCTGGGCCATCATCACGTCATAGCCGTTGGCGTAGGAGCCGGGATTGTTGACGATGGGCACCGCGCCGTTGGAGTCGTCGGTCTGGGTCCAGTTGTAGGGGGCGTAGGTGCACTCCATGCCAACGGTGAGCACGCCGTCCTCCACGCCGGGGATGGCGCTGGTGTCCACGCCGGTGAGGTCCTCCACCGGGGGGATCTCCACGGCGGGGGCCTCAGACTCCACGGGGGCCTCGGAGACGGGGGACTGGGAATCGCCGGCGGGGGGCTGGGAAGTGCCGGCGTCGCCGCCGCAGGCGGTGAGGGTAAGGGCCAGGGCTGCGCCCAGCAGCAGGGCAAGGGTTCTTCTCTTCATGTTCATTTCCTCTTTCCTTTTGATATTTGCCTTTTCTGCTGCTGACGCGCCGTGGTGTCACGCTCCGCCTGCTCGCGACGCGCGGCTTCCCTCCGACTCGGAACACAAACAGAATTGCACGGCAATTCTTGGTTTGTATTCCTCGCTCCAGTCCATCCGCGCTGCTCACGACGGCTCCGCGCTTCGCAACAAAAAAGACCATGAACCGCAGATGCGATCATGGTCAACAAATACCCTCGGGAAAGAGGCGTGTTTCCGCCATGATAGCGCTTCACACGGGTGTGTGACAGTCCGCCGGGTATTCCCCTGCGGCCCAGGCAACGCCCAGCCGGACCAGCTGCGCGCCCTTCGGCGGTACGGCCTTTCGCCGGAGGCAGTTGTCCATGCCCTCCGGGTACTCATCGGTACCGCGCCTCTATCATTGGTTCAATTTGCGTGTATTATAGCCCGGCCTGTCCCCGCTGTCAACAGGAAAGTGAGAACTTTGGACACTTTTCCGTAAAATCAGGGGAACCGGCCCGGATGCTTTGACACTTCAGACGAGGAAAGTGAGGGCGGCAAAGCGGTTGGCGGGGGCGGGAAGCAGCCCGGCCTGCAAATTTGGCGCGGCGGGAGAATTTTGCCGGAAAATCTGCATCACCTCTTGCAAAACGCGGCGGGAAACGGTATACTCAGCTCGCCGGCAAGGATGTCGGAATTCGTCAAAGGGAGGAGCCGCGGCGGGAAGTGTCCCGGCGTGCAGAAACAGGATGAAGCGGGTGCTGAACAGGCGCACGGTGCTGGACTATCTCTGGATCACTCTGGGGGCGGCCCTGGTGGCCGCGGGTGTATACTTTTTCAAATTCCCCAACAACTTTTCCTTCGGCGGCGTCTCCGGCCTGTGTGTGGTCCTGGCCCAGGTGCTTCCCTTTACGCCCGGCCAGTTGAACCTGGTGCTCAACCTGGCCCTGCTGGTGGTGGGGTGGATCGCCCTGGGAAAGAAATTCGCGGTGAAGACGGCCTTTGCCACGGTGGTGGTCTCGGTGCTCACCGAGCGGCTGGAGGTGTGGTGCCCCCTGAGCGGCCCGCTGACCGACGAGCCCCTGCTGGAGCTGATCTTCGCCATCCTGCTGCCTGCCGCGGGGACTGCCGTGCTGTTCCAGCACGCTGCCAGCAGCGGCGGCACGGACATCATCGCGGCCATCATGAAGGACCGCTCCGGCACCGACGTGGGGAAGGGGCTGTTCCTCAGCGATGTGGCCATTGTGGTGTTTGCCGCCTTTGTGTTCGATGTGAAGACGGTGCTGTTCTCCGCCATGGGCCTGCTGGCCAAATCCCTGGTGGTGGATGAGTTCCTGAGGAACATGAACCTGAGCAAGTGCTTCATCGTCATCTGCGACGACGCCAAGCCCATCTGCGACTTCATCACGGAAGTGCTCAACCGCAGCGCCACCGTAACGGAGGGCCACGGCGCGTTTTCCGGCCAGCCCAAGCAGCTGGTGTTCACCGTGCTCAAGCCCGCCCAGGCCTACCGCCTGCGCACCTACATTCATAAGGAGCAGCCTCACGCCTTCCTGATGATCTCCTCCAGCAGTGAGATTGTGGGAAAGGGATTCATGGATCTGTGAGCGCCGCGCCGCCGATACAGCCGCCGGGAGCGTGTCCCGGCGGCTTTTTGCTGGCCGCCGCGGGTGGAACGGCGGGAAAACGGGACGGACCGCGCTGCCGGTTTATTCACAATTTCCTCTTTTTTCTCCCGCGGCAATGTGATATACTACGAAATAATTGGGTCACTGTACCTACCCCGGGCCCTCGCGCCATCTGGCGCCCGGCCGCGCCGGCCGGGCGGGCCTGGACAAGGACATAGGAAGAAAGGACACAGAAGCTATGGGTCTGTTTTCAAAAGTATTCGGCTCCCGCTCCCAGCGGGAGGTCAAGGCGCTCACCCCCCTGGTGGACAAGATCGAGGCGCTGGGGGATGAGATGAAGGCGCTCAGCGACCATGAGCTGCGGGCCAAGACCAACGAGTTTAAGGCGCGCCTGGCCAAGGGGGAGACCCTGGACGATATCCTGCCCGAGGCCTTTGCCGTCTGCCGGGAGGCGGACGAGCGGGTGCTGGGCATGCGCCCCTACCGGGTGCAGCTCATCGGCGGCATCATCCTGCACCAGGGCCGCATCGCCGAGATGAAGACCGGCGAGGGCAAAACCCTGGTGGCAACCCTCCCCGCCTACCTCAACGCCCTGGCGGGCAGAGGGGTACACATCATCACCACCAACGACTACCTGGCCAAGCGTGACTCGGAGTGGATGGGCAAGGTGTACCGCTTCCTGGGCCTGAGCGTGGGCCTGGCCATCCACGGGGTGGACAAGGCGGGGAAGAAGGCGGCCTATGCCGCCGACATCACCTACGGCACCAACAACGAGTTCGGCTTTGACTACCTGCGGGACAACATGGCCATTTACGCCAGCGAGCTGGTGCAGCGGGGCCACGCCTTTGCCATCGTGGACGAGGTGGACTCCATCCTCATCGACGAGGCCCGCACCCCCCTGATCATCTCCGGTCAGGGCGAGCAGTCCACCCAGCTCTATCAGCTGGTGGACAACTTCGTGGCCCGGCTGAAGTGCATGAAGGTGGCCGAGGTGGACGCCAAGGAGGAAGAGGCCGCCGACATCGACGCGGACTACATCGTGGATGAAAAGGCCCGCACCGCCACCCTCACCGCCCGGGGCATCGCCAAGGCAGAGCAGCAGTTCAACATCGCCAACCTCTCCGACCCGGAGAACACCACCCTGTCCCACCACATCAACCAGGCCATCAAGGCCCGGGGCGTCATGCGCCGGGACATCGACTACGTGGTGAAGGACGGCGAGGTCATCATCGTGGACGAGTTCACCGGCCGCCTGATGTACGGCCGGCGGTACAACGAGGGTCTGCACCAGGCCATCGAGGCCAAGGAGCACGTCACTGTGGCCCGGGAGTCCAAGACCCTGGCCACCATCACCTTCCAGAACTACTTCCGCCTGTACGACAAGCTCTCCGGCATGACGGGCACCGCCATGACCGAGGAGGAGGAATTCGGGCAGATCTACAACCTGGACATTGTGGAGATCCCCACTAACAAGCCCCTGATCCGCAAGGATCAGCCCGACTATGTGTTCAAGACCAAGACGGGCAAGTACCGGGCCATTGTCCAGCAGATCAAGGAGTGCCACGCCAAGGGCCAGCCGGTGCTGGTGGGCACGGTGTCCATCGAGGTGTCCGAGCTGGTGAGCCAGCTGCTCACCCGGGCGGGCATCAAGCACAACGTGCTCAACGCCAAGCACCATGAGAAGGAAGCGGAGATCGTAGCCCAGGCCGGCAAGTTCGGGGCGGTCACCGTGGCCACCAATATGGCCGGCCGTGGTACCGACATCATGCTGGGCGGCAACGCCGAGTATCTGGCCAAGGCCCAGCTGCGGAAAAACGGCATGAGCGACGAGCTGCTGGCCGAGTGCGACGGCCACGCCGAGACCGACAACCCCGAGATCCTGGCCGCCCGTCAGGCCTTTGCCGAGGCGGAGGCCAGCTTCAAGGCGGAGATCCGGGAGGAGGCGGAAAAGGTGCGCACCGCCGGCGGCCTGTACATCCTGGGTACCGAGCGCCATGAGTCCCGGCGGATCGACAACCAGCTGCGCGGCCGTGCCGGCCGTCAGGGCGACCCCGGCGAGAGCCGCTTCTTCCTGTCCCTGGAGGACGATATCCTGCGGCTGTTCGGGTCCGAGCGCATCCAGGGCATGATGGAGACCCTGGGGGTGGACGAGGACACACCGCTGGACCAGAAGATGCTGTCCAACGCCATTGAGTCGGCCCAGAAGCGGGTGGAGTCCCGGAACTTCCAGACCCGTAAGACGGTGCTGGAGTACGACGACGTGATGAACACCCAGCGCGAGGTCATCTACAAGCAGCGCCGGCAGGTGCTGGACGGCGAGGACGTCCACGGCGCCATCGAGAATATGCTCAGCACCATGATCACCAGCACCATCACCGGCCATGCCGGCGAGCAGGGCAAGCTGGATGAGGAGGCCTTCAAGCTGGCCACCGCCCATCTGTCCGGCTCGGTGCTGACCCCCGGCCAGCTGCTGGACTTCCAGAAGAAAGCCCCGTCCATGGGTGCGGAAGAGCTGGCCCAGGAGATGCTGGCCGCCGCCCAGGACAACTACGCCAAGCGGGAAGAGGAGATCAACACCCAGATGGCTCCCCTCATGGGCGGCAGCGACAAGGTGCCCATGCGGGAGCTGGAGCGGGTGATCCTGCTGCGGGTGGTGGACGAGTACTGGATGGACCAGATCGACGCCATGACCGAGCTGCGCCAGGGCATCGGCCTGCGGGCCTACGGCCAGTCCGACCCGGTGGTGGAGTACAAGCGGGAAGGCTATGACATGTTTGAGCAGATGATCTCCGCCATTCAGGAGGAGACCCTGCGCCGCCTGTTCACCGTCCGGCTGAAGACCAACGAGGAGATCAAGCGGGAGCGGGTGGCCAAGATCACCGGGGAGTCCGGTGCCTCGGACGGAACGGTGAAGCGGCAGCCGGTGAAAAAGACCGTGAAGATCGGCCGCAACGACCCCTGCCCCTGCGGCAGCGGTCTGAAGTGGAAGAAGTGCACCTGTAAGGAGTACCACCCCGACCTGAAATGACGTCGTTGCGGCCGATGGGAGCGGCAGCGATCCGCGCCCTTTGGCGCGTCAATGCGAGACGCCCGGCGGCGAGCATTTCCGAAGGCGGAATTCACTTCCGCCGAGGGGGATCCAATCAAGGGCTCCCATGGGGCCTCAGCCCATGGGAAACGCAACGGCCCCTGCCCCTGCGGCAGCGGCCTGAAGTGGAAGAAGCGCACCTGTAAGGAATATCACCCGGATCTGAAGTGAGAGCCGGTCAGAGTAAAACCGAGAGAGTGGAAGCGGCCTGAAAGTGAGCGGCGCCCGCTGGCCGGGCGCCGGGGGAGAGAGTATGGAGACCCACCCACACGGAAAGGAGCGGCCAATGAATATCATAGAACAGACACGGGGCGGCGTCCCCGTTCTCCAGGCGGATGGAATGCTGTCAGCCGGAGGGGTAGCCCACGGGTTCTCCACCCGGCTGGGCGGTGTGTCCCAGGGGATGTGGGCAGCCCTGAACCTGGGGGTGAGCCGGGGGGACGACCCGGATCATGTGCGGGAGAATTACCGGCGGTTTTTCGCCGCCATTGGCGCGGACGGGAAGAAGCTGGCCATGACCAACCAGGTCCACGGCGGCCGGGTCCGTGTGGTGACCTCCGCCGACTGGAAGGACGATCCCTACCAGCGGCCGGACTATGAGGCGGACGGCCTGATGACGGACACCCCGGGTGTGGTGCTGCTCATCTACTCCGCCGACTGCATTCCCATCCTGCTGTACGACCCGGTGCGCCGGGTGATCGCCGCCACCCACGCCGGCTGGCGCGGAACCGCCGCCGGCATCGCCGCCGCCGCGGTGGAGCGGATGAAGGAGATCTACGAGTGCCGGCCGGAGGATATCCTGGCGGCCATCGGCCCGGGGATCGGCCCGTGCTGCTTTGAGACCCATGAGGATGTGCCCAATGCCATGATGGCGGCGGTGTCCTCCGCGGCGCTGCCCTATGTGAAGGTGCTGGAAAACGGGAAGTTTACCCTGGATCTGAAGGGGATCAACGCCCAGCTGCTCACCAGAGCGGGGCTGGAGAAGGAGCACATTGCCGTGTGCCAGGACTGCACCGCGTGCATGCGGGAGAAGTACTGGAGCCACCGGCGCATGGGCACCAACCGGGGCTCCATGGCGGCGGCCATCCAACTGCTGTGAACGTGCGCCGGACGGCGACGCTGCTTCTGGCGGCGGCGCTGGCCTTCAGCCTGTGGGGGTGCACCGCCGGAGAGCCGGAGCCCACCCCCAGCGCCTGGTCGGAGCCCACCCCCAGCCAGCAGGTTCAGACCCTACCCTTCGCCCTGGCCTATGACCCCACGGCGTCCCTCCACCCCATCACCAGCCAGAGCCAGGTGAATCTGGACCTGGCGGGACTGGTGTACGAGGGACTGTACGAGCTGGACCGGAATTTTGAGCCCCAGCCGGTGCTGGCCCGCTCCGCCGCGGTCAGCGGCGACGGGCTGAGCTGGACCATCACCCTGGACAGCGGCGCCCGGTTTTCCGACGGTACCCTTGTGACTGCCCAGCATGTGGCGGATTCCCTGAACACGGCCCGGGCCAGCGCGCTGTACGGCGGCCGGCTCAGCGCGGTCAGCGAGGTGACGGCGTCAGAGAGCGGAGCGGTGGTCATCACCCTGTCCAGCCCCAACGGGGCGCTGGACGCCCTGCTGGATATCCCCATCGTGCTGGAGCAGGGGAATGGCATCCCCCTGGGGACGGGGCGCTACCGCTTTCTCCGGGACCGGGGGAAGCTGTGCCTGTCCATCAACGGGAACTACAGGCAGGCGCTGCCCTATGACACCATCCCCCTGCGGGAGGTGAGGGGGGCGGAAGAGCGCATCGCCGCCTTTGACAGCGGGGAGGTGACCGCAGCGGTCACCGACTTCTCCTCCGCTTACGCGCTGGGCTATTCCGGGACCTATGAGGCCTGTGATTTTCCCACCACCACCCTGCTGTATGTGGGGTTCCGGACCAGCGGGGGAGTCTGTGCCTCCGCCCGGGTGCGCCAGGCCTTTTCCCGGGCCTTTGACCGGGCGTCCATGACGGCCTCCCTCATGGCGGGCCACGGAGACCTGGCCTGCCTGCCCGTCTCCCCCCTCCACGGGGCATATGACCAGGAGGCCGCCTCCGCGCTGGACTACGATGCGCAGGCGGCGGGGGAGCTGCTGACCCAGGCGGGATATGCGCTGGGGGCGGACGGGGTGCGCCGGCGGGGCAGCAGCCCGCTGCGGGTCACCATCGCGGTGAACAACGACAGCGCCTTCAAACAGTCCCTGGCGGAGTTTCTGGCCCAGTGCCTGGAGTCGCTGGGAGTGACGGTTACCGTGGACGCCATGCCCTGGGAGAGCTATCAGAGCGCCCTGGCGTCCGGACAGTTTGACCTGTACATCGGTGAGGTGCGCATGACGGGGGATTTTGACCCCGGGGAGCTGCTCACCGGGAGCCTGAATTACGGCGGATATGCCAGCCAGACCATGACGGAGCTGCTCAGCGCCTGGCGGGGTGCCCGGGGCGCGGCCAGAGACCGGGCGGCCAGTGAGCTGTGGCAGGCCTTTGCCCGGGAGGCGCCCATTGCGCCCTTGTGCTTCAAGCGGGGGTCCCTGCTGGTGCGGTGGGGCATGGTGACCGGCGTGCAGCCCACCCAGGCCGACCTCTTCTGGAACATGGAGGAGTGGGAGCTGGCGCAGTGACAGCATACAGGGCCCGCGGCGCGGGCCTGACAAATAGGAGACCCGGCCGGAACGGCCGGGGAAAGACAAAGGGAGAGAACAGGGAATGAGCCAAGTATTTCGATGCTATGTGGAAAAGCGGCCCGGCTTTGACGTGGAGGCGGAAAAGACCCTGCGGGAGCTGCGGGACCAGCTGGGCATTGCCGGGCTGACCGGCCTGCGGCTGTTCAACCGCTACGATGTGGAGGGGGTGGACGAGGCGGTCTATCAGGCGGCCAAGCCCACGGTGTTCTCCGAGCCCCAGTGCGACGACATCTACGACGAGGTCTTGCCCGCCCTGGAGGCGGGGACCACCCTGCTGGCGGTGGAGGCCCTGCCCGGGCAGTATGACCAGCGGGCGGACTCCTGCGCCCAGTGCATGATGCTGCTGGCCGGAGTGGCCAAGCCCGCGGTGGCCAACGCCCGGGTGTATGCCATGACCGGGAGCATGAGCCGGGGGGATCTGGACCGGATCCGCGCCTATCTCATCAACCCGGTGGAGTGCCGGGAGGCCTCCATGGACAAGCCGGCCACCCTGGCCCGGAGCTATGATACCCCGGACCACGTGGCGGTGCTGGAGGGCTTTACCACCCTGGATGAGGCGGGCCTGGAAAAGCTGCTGGCCGACTACGGCCTGGCCATGGATCTGGCCGACCTGAAGTTCCTGCAGGCCTATTTCCGGGACGAGGAGAAGCGGGACCCCACCATCACAGAGGTGCGGGTGGTGGACACCTACTGGTCCGATCACTGCCGCCATACCACCTTCTCCACCCACATCAACTCTGTGGAGATCATGGATCAGAAGGTGGCGGAGGCCTATCGCCGCTACCTGGACGCCCGGGTGGAGGTGTACGGCAAGGAGAAGGCCAGCGTGCGGCCCCAGACCCTCATGGACATGGCCACCATCGGGGCCAAGACCCTGAAGAAGCGGGGGCTGCTGAAGAACCTGGACGAGAGCGAGGAGATCAACGCCTGCTCCATCCGGGTGAAGGCGTCGGTGGACGGCGAGGAGCAGGACTGGCTGCTCATGTTCAAGAACGAGACCCACAACCACCCCACGGAGATCGAGCCCTTCGGCGGCGCGGCCACCTGTATCGGCGGCTGCATCCGGGATCCCCTGTCCGGCCGGGCCTATGTATACCAGGCCATGCGGCTCACCGGCTGCGGCGACCCCCGGGTAAGCATGGACCAGACGCTGGAGGGCAAGCTGCCCCAGCGCAAGCTGGCCCAGACCGCCGCGGCGGGCTATTCCTCCTACGGCAACCAGATCGGCCTGGCCACCGGCCTGGTGGACGAGGTGTATCACGAGGGCTATGTGGCCAAGCACCTGGAGGTGGGCGCCGTGGTGGGCGCCGCCCCGGCGGACAACGTGGTGCGGGAACGCCCTGCCCCCGGGGATGTGGTCATCCTGCTGGGCGGCCGCACCGGACGGGACGGCATCGGCGGGGCCACCGGCTCCTCCAAGAGCCATAACAAGGCCTCCCTCACCACCATGGCCAGCGAGGTGCAGAAGGGCAACGCCCCGGAGGAGCGCAAGATCCAGCGCCTGTTCCGCAACCCGGCGGTGACCCGGCTCATCAAGCGGTGCAACGACTTCGGCGCCGGCGGTGTCAGCGTGGCCATCGGCGAGCTGGCCGACGGCCTGGAGATCAACCTGGACGCGGTGCGCAAGAAATATGACGGCCTGGACGGCACGGAGCTGGCCATTTCCGAGTCCCAGGAGCGCATGGCGGTGGTGGTGGCCCCGGAGGACGAGGTTGCCTTCATTGCCGCCGCCCAGGGGGAAAACCTGGAGGCATACCGGGTGGCCCAGGTCACCGAGAGCCCCCGGATGGTGATGACCTGGAAGGGACAGACCATCGCCAACCTGTCCCGGGCCTTCCTGAATACCAACGGCGCGGTGAAGCACACCACGGTGTTTGTCCCCGGCCGGAAGAGCGGGGCCCCCGCGCCCTATGCCGATCTGCGGTCGGTGGCGGCCAGCCTGAAATGCGGCTCCCGCCGGGGGCTCACTGAGCGGTTTGACGGCTCCATCGGCGCGGCCAGCGTGCTCATGCCCTATGGCGGCGCCGCCCAGCGCACCCCCACCCAGGTGATGGCGGCCACCTTCCCGGTGGAGCCGGGCAAGGTGACCGAGGCCTGCTCCGTGATGAGCTGGGGCTTCGACCCGGACTGGATGTCTGCCGACCCCTACGGCGGGGCCAGCACCAGCGTGGTGCTGTCCATGGCCAAGCTGGCGGCGGCCGGATGCGACCCGGATGCGGCCTATCTCACCTTCCAGGAATACTTTGAAAAACTGCGGGAGGAGCCCCAGCGCTGGGGCAAGCCCTTCCAGGCGTTGCTGGGCGCCCTGGACGCCCAGCTGGGCCTGGGCGCCGCCGCCATCGGCGGCAAGGACTCCATGTCCGGCTCCTTCCTGGATATGGACGTGCCCCCCACCCTCATCTCCTTTGCCGTGGCGCCCTCCCTGGCCGGGCAGGTGCTCTCCCCCGAGTTCAAGGCCCCGGGCCACCCGGTGTACCTGTTCCCGGTGGAGCGGCCGGACGACTACGAGGGCATGAAAAAGGCCTGGAGCTGCCTGCACAAGCTGGCCCGGGCGGGCAAGGTGGCCGCCGCCTGGGCGGTGGAGGCCGGCGGTGTGGCCGAGGGCGTGATGAAGATGTCCTTCGGCAACCGTGTGGGCTTCTGCGCTGACGGGGGGGTACAGGCCCCCTGGTACGGCCATATGCCCGGCGCCATTGTGGCCGAGCTGACGGAGGAGGTCTACGACGGCGCCGCGCTGCGCATCGGCGCCACCACGGCCGAGCCGGTCATCGCCATCGGCGGGGACCGGGCGGAGATCAGCGAGCTGCTGAAGCTGTGGGACGGCGTGCTCCAGGAGGTCTACTCCACCGATCCCGGCACCCCGGCCGATCCGGTGGAGCCCATCTCCTATGACCGGCGCTCTCCCGCGGTGTTCTGCGGGGAGATCGCCCGGCCCCACGCGGTGATCCCCGTCTTCCCTGGCACCAACTGCGAGTACGACACCGCATCCTCCTGCCGGAAGGCGGGCATTGAGCCGGAGATCGTGGTGATCCGCAACCTGAGCCCGGAGGATCTGGCCCAGTCCGCCGACGCCTTGGCCGCCGCCATCGGCCGCAGCCAGATGATGGTGCTGCCCGGCGGCTTCTCCGGCGGCGACGAGCCGGACGGCTCGGCCAAGTTCATCGTGTCCTTCCTGCGCAACCCCAAGCTGACGGACGCGGTGCACGATCTGCTGAAGAACCGGGACGGCCTGATGCTGGGCATCTGCAACGGGTTCCAGGCCCTGGTGAAGCTGGGGCTGGTGCCCTATGGGGAGATCCGCCCCGCCACCCCGGACAGCCCCACCCTCACCTTCAACCTCATCGGCCGGCACCAGAGCCGGTATGTCACCACCCGGGTGGCCTCGGTGCGCTCCCCCTGGATGCTGCTGAGCCATGTGGGCGACCTGCACTCCATCGCCATCTCCCACGGGGAAGGCCGCTTTGTGGCCCCCCAGAGCGTGGTGGACGAGCTCATCGCCAACGGCCAGGTGGCCACCCAGTATGTGGCCCCCTTCACCGGCCTGCCCCACATGGGCATCGACTGCAACCCCAACGGCTCTGTGGCCTGCATCGAGGGCATCTTCTCCCCCGACGGGCGGGTGTTCGGCAAGATGGGCCATACCGAGCGCAGCGGGGTGCATATCGCCAAAAACATCCCCGGCGACAAGCTCCAGCCCATTTTCGAGTCCGGCGCGCTGTATTTCCGGTAAGAACGGCAAGCAAATCGCCCCTTCCTCCCCGTGCGGGGAGGAAGGGGCGATTTCGTTTCAGCGGTGAACTTCAGCCCTGCGCCGCCCGCTCCAGGGCGGCCAGCACCTCCTTCTGCTTGGGCAGCAGGAAGCGGCGGCGGGGATAGCGGGCGGTATAGCCGGCCAGGATCCGGGCGGCGTCCTCCCGGGTGAGCTGATCCAGCAGGCCCAGGGTGAGGGACTCCGCCGCCTGAAAGGCCAGGCGGGACTCGCTGTCATAGCCCTCGGCGGTGAGCAGCATATACTCCGTCGCCAGGGCGGCCAGCTGAGGATCCTCGTGGTCCAGATCCTCCATCAGCGTCTGCAGGGCGGTAAAGAACTGGTTCATGGCGTACCGGTCCATGGCGGAGGAGCCGGTGAGCAGCCGGGTCAGGCTCCGCATGGGCCCGCTCACCTGGGCCCGCTGGCGGCAGCCGTCCAGATAGTCCTCATAGCACTGGCGCAGCGCGGCAAACTGTTCTTCCCGGTCCATGCTCAGCGCTCCTTCTTTTCCTTGCGGCGCTGGATCATTCTGCGGAACCCCCCGGCGCCGAAGGAGAAGATCCGGTTGACCCGGCTGATGGTGGCCGAGCTGGCCCCGGTCTTTTCCAGAATGTCGGTGTACACCATTCCCTCGTCCAGGAGAATGGCCACATCGTACCGCTGCTCCAGGGCCCGCAGTTCGCCCACGGTGCACAGATCGTCGAAAAAGGCGCAGCACTCGTCCAGATCCTTCAGCTCCAGAATACTCTCGTACAGCGCCATGCTGCGCTGTTTGTTGGTTACTTTCGGCATGATGTCCTCCTTTGATATGCCGCCCCTGCCCCGGGAGAGCGGACGGTTGGGGCAGATGATGTCGGACGGGCTTGTCACAGACATTCTATCAGATTGAAGCGGTAAAGTAAACAGCCTTTTGCTTCTCAATCACCGGGGAATGTGGTATACTGATAGAGCGCGATGACAAGGCCGCGGGTGCGGCAGAGAAGGGAGGCGTGTCAGAAATGAGTCAGTTTGCCAAGGTCATCCGACCGGACATCGCCCCCGGGCGCCGGGTGCTGGCCATCAGCGATATCCACGGCAACCTGCCCTTTTTCAAGGGGGTACTGGCCAAGGCGAAGTTCTCGCCGGACGACGTGCTGATCCTGGTGGGCGACCTGTTTGAGAAGGGGCGGGACAGCCTGGCGCTGCTGCGCTTTCTGCTGGAGCTGGGGCAGAGGCGTACGGTGTATCCCCTGTGCGGCAACTGCGACCACATCGACCGGGTATTTCTCAGCGGCCGGCCCGGGGTGGATCAGAGCCTGTGGCCGGTGTTCCAGGCCTGGCGGGAGCGCTCCCTCATCCTCCAGATGGCGGGGGAGCTGGGGCTGACCCTGCGCGCCCCGGAGGATCTGCCGGGCATCCGCCGGGCCATCTTGGACCACTTTCCCCGGGAGACCGGCTTCCTGCTGGGCCTGCCCCACATTCTGGAGGCTGGGCGATACCTCTTTGTCCACGGCGGCCTGCCCAGGGAGGACCGGCTGGAGGAACTGAAGGCCTACCCCTGTATGAAGGACGACGACTTTCTGGGCCAGGGCCTGTCCTTCCGCAAATGGGTGGTGGTGGGCCACTGGCCGGTGACCCTGTATCACCCCCGCATCCCCACGGCGCGGCCCCTGATCTGCCGGGACCGGCACATCGTCTCCATTGACGGGGGCTGTGTGCTCAAGCTGGACGGGCAGCTCAACGCCCTGATCATCCCGGATCTACAGGGGGACGAGATGGACTATGTGGCCTACGACGGGCTGCCCACGGTGGTGGCCGGGGAGGACCAGGCCCCCAGCAGCGACCCCATCAACATCCGCTGGAGCGACAGCGCCATTGAAGTGCTCCGGGAGGAGGGGGACTGCTGCTGGTGCCGGCACCTGTCCACGGGGCGGGAGCTGTGGATCCTGAAAGAGTACATCTACCCCCGCAGAGCGGACGGGAAGATCCACTGCGAGGACACCACCGACTATCTGCTGCCGGTGACGGCGGGGGACCGGCTGAAGCTGGTGCGCCGCAGCAGCCGGGGAAACATTGTGAAAAAGGACGGCGTCACCGGCTGGTATCTGGGGCGCCTGGAGAACCTGCCAGGGGAAGGAGCGGCAACAGACCATGAACAATCAGTATGACGTGATGATTCTAGGCACCGGAGAGGCGGGCATCTTCGCCGCCTGCGAGCTGGCCCGGAAGTGCCCCGGCGCCAGGGTGCTGGTGGTGGAGCAGGGACAGGACATCTATCACCGCAGCTGCCCCATTGTGGCGGGCAAGGTGAACAGCTGCATCCACTGCAAGGTGTGCGGCACCATGTGCGGCTTCGGCGGGGCGGGGGCCTTCTCCGACGGGAAGTTCAACTTCACCACCGCCTTCGGCGGCTGGCTCACCGACTTTCTGGAGCCGGCGGAGGTGATGGAGCTCATCGACTATGTGGACTCCATCAACGTGGAGCACGGGGCCACCACCCAGGTGTTCTCCACCGCCACCCCTGAGGCCCGGGCCCTGGAGAAAAAGGCCCTGGAGCACGACCTGCACCTGCTCCAGGCCCGGTGCAAGCACCTGGGCACTGAGAACAACCTGCGCATCCTCACCAACATCTATGAGCACATCCGGGACAAGCACACCTTCCGGTTCAACACCCCGGTGCAGGACATCGAGGTGAACCCCCAGGGGGGCTATACCCTGGTGACAGAGGGGGGCGAGCGGTATACCGCCCCTTACCTCATCGCCGGGCCGGGGCGCAGCGGGGCGGAGTGGTTTGCCAACCAGTGCAAGAAGCTGGGGCTGGAGCTGCTCAACAACCAGGTGGACATCGGCGTGCGGGTGGAGCTGCCCGCCACCATCTTCGAGCACATCACCGACGTGGTGTACGAGTCCAAGCTGGTCTACCGCACCAAGGGGTACGGGGATCAGGTGCGCACTTTCTGCATGAATCCCTACGGCCACGTGGTGGCGGAAAACGTGGAGGGCATCAACACCGTCAACGGCCACTCCTATTCCGACCCCGCCCTGCGCAGCGAGAACACCAACTTCGCCCTGCTGGTGTCCAACCGCTTCACCCAGCCCTTCAACGAGCCCTACCGCTATGGCAAGCACATCGCCTCCCTGTCCAACATGCTGGCGGGGGGCATCCTGGTGCAGCGGTTCGGGGATCTGATCTCCGGCATCCGCACCAACGACCACCGGCTGGGCAAGTCCTTCACCCGGCCCACTCTCACCGCGGCGGTGCCCGGGGACCTGTCCCTGGCCCTGCCCAAGCGGCAGCTGGACGACATCATCGAGATGATCTACGCCCTGGATAAGCTGGCCCCGGGCACGGCCAATTACGACACCCTGCTCTACGGGGCGGAGGTGAAGTTCTACTCCGCCCGCATCCAGCTGTCCAACCAGCTGGAAACCGCCCTGCCCGGCTTCTTCGCCGTGGGGGACGGGGCCGGCGTCACCCGCGGCCTGGCCCAAGCGGGGGCTTCCGGTGTGAAGGCCGCCCGGGTGGTGGCGCAGCGGCTGAATCAGGGGTGAGGCCCCATCGGGCCAGGCCGCGGAGCAAATGGGGTCCCCGCAAAAGCGGAGCTTTTGTGGGGGGAGGAGCCGCAGCGGCTGAACAGATAAGCCCTGCCAGACCAAAAAGACAACACTGCCGTGCAGCCCTCTCTTCCGGGAGGGCTGTGCGGCAGTGTTTTTGCGTGTTTGAGGTCACTTTGCCCGGGCGAAGGTGAGGGCCGTCACGGTCTGCGCGCCGGCGGCGCGCAGACAGGCGGCGCACTGGGACAGGGTGGCGCCGCTGGTGACCACGTCGTCCACCAGGATGACCCGCTTGCCGGCCAGATCTGTGCCCGGCCGGCAGGCGTACGCCCCCTGGACATTGGCCAGGCGGGAGGCGGAGGGGCTCAGCCGGGACTGGGCCTTGGTGTTCCGGATCTTGACCAGGGTGGGGACCACGCGCAGGCCGGTCACGGCGCCCACCTGGCGGGCCAGCAGTTCGGCCTGGTCATAGCCCCGGCGGCGCCGGCGCTGTTTGGACAGGGGCGCCCAGGTGATGAGATCCACAGGCTCCCGCCACCGGTCCTGGAGGCACTGGGCCATGAGGGTGCCAAAGAGACGGGCGTGGACCCGGCCCTGCTGGAACTTGTAGCGGTGCATGCCCTGGCGCACCCCGTCCCGGTACCACAGCGGGGACAGGCAGGCGTCGCAGTGCTCCACGGTTTTGGCCGGCGTCCCATCCTCGATCCAGGGCAGGGCGCGCTGACAGGCAGAGCACAGCCCGTCCTCTCCCCGGTTCAGCACCCGGCCGCAGAACGGGCACTTGGGCGGATAGATCAGGGAGAGGATCAGATCCAGCAGCCGGTTCACGGGGTGTCCTCGTCCGGGGGCAGCTCGATGGGGCCGTGCTGTTTCTCAAAGTCACGGATGCACTGGTTGACCAGATAGAGGATCTGCTTGCTCATGGAGCGCCCCTCATAGGCGGAGACATATTTGAACTTGTCGTGAGTGTCACGCAGCATGCGGATGCTGAGAAACGTTTTGTTTTTATCTTTCATTGGCTTGCACTCCTTTGTACAAGCCAACAATACCCTATAGCACTTGAAATTAGTCCTCTATGAGCTAAATGTTAGTTCTTAAATTTGGCGGATTGCGGCATGCCCCGGGCAGAAAAAATTCGCGCCCGCAGGCGCGAAATATTGTGATCTGTTTTTCCCGGCGACATGTGCGTCGAGAAAAACTCTTCTCGGCCCGCAAGCGTGCGAACCGCGCCTTTTGCGGTGAGTGCGACGCAGCGGGGCGCAGCTTGCTCAAATCAAAGGCCTGCCCCATTTGGGGCAGGCCTTTGATTTGAATGTTTTTACTTGTAGAGTTCGATGAGGCGCTGCAGGTGCTCCCAACGGGCCATAGCCTCTTCCTCGTTCTCCTCGAAGAGCTTCTCGGCGCGATCGGGGAAGGAACGGGTGAGGGAGGAATACCGGGCCTCGTTCATCAGGAACTCCCGGTAACCGCCGGCGGGAGCCTTGGAGTCCAGGGTGAAGGGGTTCTTGCCCTGGGCCTTCAGGGTGGGATTGTACCGGAACAGGTTCCAGTAGCCGCAGGCCACGGCCTTCTTCATCTCCAGCTGGCAGTTGGCCATGCCGCCCTTGATGGAGTGCATCTCGCAGGGGGAGTAGCCGATGATGAGGGAGGGACCGTGATAGGCCTCGGCCTCGCGGATGGCGGCCAGGGTCTGGTTGGGATTGGCGCCCATGGCCACCTGGGCCACGTAGACATAGCCATACTGCATGGCGATCTCGGCCAGGCTCTTCTTGCCCACGTTCTTACCGGCGGCGGCGAACTGCGCCACAGCGCCGATGTTGGTGGACTTGGAGGCCTGTCCGCCGGTGTTGGAGTACACCTCGGTGTCGAACACGAAGATGTTCACATCCTCGCCGGAGGCGATGACGTGGTCCAGGCCGCCGTAACCGATGTCGTAGGCCCAGCCGTCGCCGCCGAAGATCCACACGGACTTCTTGGTGAGCAGGTCGCTCATGGCCACGATCTGACGGCAGCACTCGCAGGCCTCGCAGGGGCACTGCTTGCCGTTGTCCAGCCAGTCCTTCTCATAGGGAGTGCCGGTGAAGTCGCGCTGGCCGTTGGCCACGCACAGCTCCAGCAGCTTGGCGCCGGCGGCCTTGGAGCCCTCGCCGTCGTCCTTCTTGTCCAGCCACTCCTGAGCGGCAGCGGCGATGGTCTCGTCGGTGTAGTCCAGGCTGACCAGCTTCTCCACCACTTCGATGAGCTTGGCGCGGCGCTGCTTCACGCCCAGCAGCATGCCCAGGCCGTGCTCGGCGTTGTCCTCGAACAGGGAGTTGGCCCAGGCGGGACCGTGGCCGGCCTTATCCACGCAGTAGGGGCTGGTGGCAGCCGGGCCGCCCCAGATGGAGGAACAGCCGGTGGCGTTGGAGATGAACATGCGGTCGCCGCACACCTGGGTGACCAGGCGGGCATAGGCGGTCTCGGCGCAGCCGGCGCAGGAGCCGGAGAACTGCAGCAGGGGCTGCTTGAACTGGCTGTCCTTGACGGTGGCCACGCTCTCCATGTCGGCCTTGGGGGCCACCTTGGAGACCATGTAGTCGAAGACGGGCTGACGGGGGGCCTCCTGCTCCAGGGGCACCATGGTCAGGCTCTTGGTGGGGCAGATGCTCACGCACACGGAGCAGCCCATGCAGTCCATGGGGCTGACGGACAGGGTGTACTTGTACACGCCCTTGCCCTTGCCGGCCTTGATGTCCACGATCTGGGCGTTGGCGGGGGCGGCGTCGGCCTCCTCCTGGGTGAGGGCGAAGGGACGGATGGTGGCGTGGGGGCAGACGTAAGAGCACTGGTTGCACTGCACGCAGGTGTCAGGATTCCAGGCGGGCACGGACACGGCCACGCCGCGCTTCTCGTAAGCGGAAGCGCCCAGCTGGAAGGTGCCGTCCACATGGGGGACGAACTTGGACACGGGCAGGCTGTCGCCGTCCATCTTGTTCACAGGCTCCAGGATCTCCTCCACCATATCCACCAGAGCGGCGGGGCCTTCCGGCTTCTCGGCGGCGGGCTTGTCCTCGGCGTTGGCCCAGGAGGCGGGCACGTCCACCTTGGTGAAGGCGGTGGCGCCCAGATCGATGGCCTTGTGGTTCATATCCACCACGTCCTGGCCCTTCTTCAGGTAGGAGTGGGTGGCGGCGTCCTTCATGTACTGGATGGCCTCTTCCTGGGGCATGACGTTGGCCAGGGTGAAGAAGGCGGACTGGAGAATGGTGTTGGTCCGCTTGCCCATGCCGATCTCAATGGCCAGGTCGATGGCGTTGATCATGTACAGCTGGATGTTGTTCTGGGCGATGTACCGCTTGGAGGCGGCGTCCAGGTGGTGCTCCAGCTCCTCAAAGTTCCACTGGCAGTTGATGAGGAAGGTGCCGCCGGGCTTCACGTCCCGCACGATGGGGAAGCCCTTGGTGATGTAGCTGGGCACGTGGCAGGCCACGAAGTCCGCCTTATTGATGTAATAAGGAGCGCGGATGGGCTGATCGCCGAAGCGCAGGTGGCTGATGGTCACGCCGCCGGTCTTCTTGGAGTCGTACTGGAAGTAAGCCTGCACGTACTTGTCGGTGTGGTCGCCGATGATCTTGATGGAGTTCTTGTTGGCGCCCACGGTGCCGTCGCCGCCCAGGCCCCAGAACTTGCACTCGATGGTGCCCTCGGCAGCGGTGTTGGGGGAGGGCTTCTCCTCCAGGGACAGGTGGGTGACGTCGTCCACGATGCCGATGGTGAACAGGCGCTTGGGCTCGGCCTTGGTCAGCTCCTCGTACACGGCGAAGACGCTGGCGGGAGGCGTGTCCTTGGAGCCCAGACCGTAGCGGCCGCCGATGACGGAGATGTCGGTGCGGCCGGCGTTGGCCAGAGCGGTGATCACGTCCAGATACAGGGGCTCGCCCTGGGCGCCGGGCTCCTTGGTGCGGTCCAGCACGGCGATGTGCTTGCAGGTGGCGGGGATGGCGGCCAGCAGCTTGTCCGCCCGGAAGGGACGGTACAGCCGGACCTTGATCAGACCCACCTTCTCGCCGTGGGCGTTGAGGTAGTCGATGACCTCCTCAGCCACGTCGCAGATGGAGCCCATGGCGATGATGACCCGGTCGGCGTCGGGAGCGCCATAGTAGTTGAACAGCTGATAGTTGGTGCCCAGCTTGGCGTTGACCTTGCCCATGTACTCCTCCACGATGCCGGGGATGGCGTCGTAGTAGGCGTTGCAGGCCTCGCGGTGCTGGAAGAAGATATCGCCGTTCTCGTGGGAGCCGCGCATGACGGGGTGGTCGGGGTTCAGGCAGTGGTCCCGGAAAGCCTTCACCGCGTCCATATCCACCATCTCGGCCAGATCGTCATAGTCCCAGATGGCGATCTTCTGGATCTCGTGGGAGGTGCGGAAGCCGTCGAAGAAGTTCAGGAAGGGGACACGGCCCTTGATGGCGGCCAGATGGGCCACCGCGCCCAGATCCATGACTTCCTGGGGGTTGGACTCGCACAGCATGGCAAAGCCGGTCTGGCGGCAGGCCATGACGTCGGAGTGGTCACCAAAGATGTTCAGCGCGTGGCTGGCCACGGTACGGGCAGACACGTGGAACACTCCGGGCAGCAGCTCGCCGGCGATCTTGTACATGTTGGGGATCATCAGCAGCAGGCCCTGGGAGGCGGTGTAGGTGGTGGTCAGGGCGCCGGCGGCCAGAGAGCCGTGCACGGTGCCGGCGGCGCCGGCCTCGGACTGCATCTCGATGACCTTCACGGTCTGACCAAAGATGTTTTTCCGACCGGCGGCAGCCCACTGATCCACGTTGTCAGCCATGGGGCTGGACGGGGTGATGGGGTAGATGCCGGCCACTTCGGTAAACGCGTAGGATACATGGGCGGCCGCGGTATTGCCGTCCATTGTCTTGAATTTGCGAGCCATTGGCGTTCTCCTCCTTAATTTGCCCGGGGAACCTTCCCGGACGTAAAATACAGCATGGGTTGTGTGCCCGGCCTGGGACCGCCGTCAGGGCACACCAAAGCAGCCTCACTGCGTGGGGCCACACCGATAGTGTATCACGCTTTTTCTCCATTTGCAATTGGAATATGGGAATATCGTGATTTTTTTGGCAAGGCGGCGTGAAAAGATTTTTCCAGCGCTGGGACACGGCCGGAAAACGGCGCGGCAGATTGGAGCTGTAGTGACTTTCTGGGCGAAAATCCTGGGGGTACAGATGGAATAGAAGAGAAATTCAAACTTTTTCCGAAAACGGAGATGCCGTTGGACTGCGCGGAATTTTGTGTGACAGTGGAGAGAACTCGCGGGCTGGGGCAGAGTGCGACGGGAGCGTGAACTGTCAATGAGGGGAGAGGCGGAGAGATACCGAGAAAATATTACTATTTATAACATAAAAGGATGAAGCAAGAACATTAATCGCAAGAAAATGGCTCATCTTCTTATGGCGGGTAAAGAGGGAAAAAACAAAAGGAGGAACATCCGAAATGAGAAATCTGAAGAAGATTCTCGCGCTGGTTCTGGCTCTGATGATGACCGTCTCCCTGATGGTTGTCGCCAGTGCCGCCAGCATTGAGGACTACGAGGACGCTGACAGCGTCAGCGATCAGTATGTGGAAGCTGTCGACGTTCTCACCGGCATGGGCCTGTTTAAGGGCGACGAGAACGGCTTCCGCCCCCAGGACCCCATCAACCGCGCTGAAGTGTCCACCATCATCTACCGCATGATGAGCAAGGACACCGACGACAGCGACGTCGGAGCCTACGCCGGCTATGCCGACGAGAGCTTCACCGACCTGGACACCCTGGGCTGGAACGCCGACGGCTACATCGGCTACTCCACCAACCTGAAGTATGTCATCGGCAACGGGGACGGCACCTTCAACCCCACCGGCAACATCACCGGTTACGAGCTGCTGACCATCCTGATGCGTCTGGTGGGCTATGACGAGAACGACGAGTTCGCTGAGAACTGGCCCATCAACGTCATGAAGGTGGTGGATGAGCTCGGCCTGCTGGCCGCCGGCTACATCGACAACCTGAACGCCCCCCTCACCCGTGAGGAGGTCGCCTATCTGATCTTTGCGACCCTCACCCAGGTTCAGAAGGTGTACTACACCCCTGCCTTCGGCTACCGGCCCTATCCGAATGCCAATATGGGCACCACCATCGGTAAGGACAACTTCAAGATGGATCAGTCTGACCTCGAGTCCATCGATGTCTGGGGCCGTCCCGGCTATGTCTGGAGCTATAACACCGGCAACAAGTCCACCACCATCGAGAGCGAGCCCGTGTACTCCAACACCGTGGCTGTCACCGAGTGCGACCTGTCCACCGCTCTGGGCCTGAAGGATGACGTGAATATGGTCACCTACACCAACGGTGAGGACAACGAGACCCGTAACGTCAATGTGAATCCCGTGGATCGTCGCACTACTCTGGGCGGCCAGGGCACTGTGATGGAGGTCTACAAGGTTGCCGGTTATGACTCCGCTGCTACTGGCGGCGTGTCCAACTACTCTGGCTACATGGTTGTCTACATCGACACCTATCTGGCTGAGGTTGTCCGTGTTGTCGACGCTACCTATGACTCCGCCAACCACCTGAAGACTGAGGCTGCTCTGTACCTGAAGGTGTATGACGGCCGCGGCACTTCCTACGTGGTGGAGTACAACGAAGATGTCAACTACACCTACTCTGTGGGCGACATGCTGCTGGTCAATGCCGTGGCTAAGACTGGCGCTCATACCACCAGCCTGCTCAGCACTTCCGCTGTTACCAGCTTCAACGGCAACAACTACTTTACCGCCTACCATATGGATATTCTGGGCGTTGCCACCAGCGTTGTGGGCACTCAGACCATCATCTGGAGCGATAAGGATCAGCACACCGTGAACGGCGAGACCAAGCCTGACGCCGCCCAGTACAACCACGACGCTGCCGGCAAGACCGCCAACAAGCAGTTCGTCTGGTATTTCGACCAGTTCGGCAACCTGATCGGCTCCTTCGACTATGTCACCATCAAGAGCTACGCCACCATCTCCAGCATCCAGTGGATCAACCCGACCAGCACCAACGGCTATGCCCAGGCCACTCTGGTGTACGCTGACGGCACCACCGCTTCCAAGATCGTCTACTCCATCGATCGGGATGGCAACGGCACCGTGGCTACCAATGAGGTTCTGAGCTACACCGCTTTCCAGGGTGACTACAGCACTGGTTCTGTTTCTGCCAACTACTCCTACAACAATGTCGCTGGCCAGTCCTACATCGGCGTACACCTGTTTGAGGTGACCGAGGGTGCCAACAACGTGGTGACCCTGAAGCAGATCCAGACTCCTGTGACCGGCGCCACTGTGACCAAGGGCCAGACCACCATCACTGGCACCAACGGTCCTGTGTACCTGGACAACAGCACTCAGATCCTGGTCCGGACCACCGCTGCTGACGGCAGCTATGTGTACACTCCCTACACCGGCTACAGCGCCATGCCCAGCCTGACTAGTGCCACTGTTTACGCTGTGAACACCGATGCTGACGCCGCTGCCGAGTACGTGTATATGTACGGCACTGCTGCTACCAGCACCAGCGAGATCGTGGTGTATGTGGACTCCTTGAGCTATGCTGAAGATGTCTCCAGACCCGGTTACGCTGTGCTGAAGGACGCCTATGTAAATGGTGTGAAGACTGATGTCACCATCGATCTGGGCTGGCTCAGCTTGATGAACACTGGTTATACCTACTACATGAACGATCCTGACGGCAATGGCATCTATGATGGTTCCGGCAACTTGGTTGCCCTCACCGGCATGGCTGCTGCCAAGAACTTTGCCGACAGCAAGACCAGCGCCATCTGGCTGGACAACTACACCCTGCTGGCTGATGCCATTCAGGACACCACCACTACCGTGAACTATGCCACTGCTGGCGCCACTGTTTACAACTACAGTGACAACAGCAACCTGGGTGACGCCGATACCGACGTGGTTCTGGTGTATAACACCACCACTAAAGTTGTCTCCGCTGTCATCGTTGTTGATGCGATCTAATTTCAAATTAACTGCGATATAGCCCAAAATAAAAGACAGGCCTTCGGCATGTGCCGGAGGCCTGTCTTTTTAGTTTGATTCTCAATATCCCAGAACTACATAGACATATGTTTTTCCCTTCTCATTGAGCTGCATACTGGCGCTTTCAGAATACCATTGTACACTGTAGTCTGACCAAGTAAATGGTATGGAATAGCCGCCCCCGATGATTCCGGCGGTCATGGGCCGCATGACCAGGGTAGGCCAGTATAGGCCGGACGGCTCGATGGTACCCACCATAATCAGCACCGGGGTAAAGCCGACCTGGATCACGTTGGGGCTGCTCTCCCCGTGGGTGCCCGTCCCAATGTAGGTGCCGAAGGCCATGCGGCAGTTGTAGTTCCCGGCGCCCAGGTCAGCGGTGACCGCTGTCAGGCTTTCCTCCATTGTCTCCAACTGCTCCTCCACCTTCTCCATGTTGTCGTTGAGGGGAGTGGGCGAGAAATCGTCCGTCCCCTCGATGAGCTTGAATTGATATTTGCTGGTTTGTTGCATCTTTCATCCCTCCACTACGGGAGGGATGAAGGTGGTTTGTTGCCTGGTTTCATGCAACGAAAAAGAAAAATTTCCCCGCCCTGCGGGCGGGGAAATCCAGGCAAACGGGAGGGCTGGGGTGGTTGGGGATGTGAACGATCCGCCCTACACGGTAGAAAACCCGGAAAATCTGAGGAATAGGGCGGTTGGGAAAGCGAATGATCCACCCCGCATGGTGGGGAAAACCGAGCAAATCAGGAAGGCGGGGCCGGGCGCTGGACGGACGAAACGTCCGTCCTCGCCGGGGCCCTGCCGGGGCGGCGGGTTGTCCGTGGCCGGAAACGCCGGAACGTGCAGGGAAAATTAGGTGCTGAAACTTTTCTGTCTGCCCCGCGGGCGGGGAAATTCCGCGCCGGATATGTCCCGGGCCGTACAACGTTGCACGCTGCCGGCCGCCATGTTTTGACAAAACGCGGGCCCAGGCGTAGAATCAGAACTGATAAAACACTCCCCTGAGGGGAACAGGAGGACCTGCGAATGAAAGGATCGGAAAAGCACACCCCCGGCGGGCTGCCACTCACCCAGGAGCTGACCTGTACGGTCTGCGGTGGGAAATTCCTGTTCCGGGGCATTGAGCGCCAGCGGTTTGCCCGGTGGGGCTGGCAGCCACCCAAGCGCTGCCCACTGTGCCGCCAGGCGGAAAAGGAGCGCCAGCAGCAGGAGGAAGAGCGGCTGGAACGGGAGGAATGGCAGCGCCGGACTGCCCAGGAGAAATTGGAATTTGAGACAGAACTGGTGTCCTGGAACGTGATTCCGGTAAAAAATGTCGTCCCCAGAAGCGACCGGGTGCTGTACATTCTGGGCAACGGCTTCGATCTGATGCACCGGGTGCGCTCCAGCTACTACGCGTTCCGGGACACGCTGGGAAAGAACAGCAACCTGCGCCAGTCGCTGGAGAACTATCTGACTCCGGCGGATATCTGGGCGGATTTTGAGAGCGCCCTGGCCCATCTGGACGTGCGGGCCATGGCCAGCCTGTCCAGGGTGGATAGTTGCCTTGATGTGGCGGGGTTCTACGAAAAGGACGCCGGCGCCGCTGCGTATTGCTGCGGCCTGGATCTGGCGGTCGAACCGATGATCACCATCTCGGATCACTTGCACCGGCGCTTTCAGGACTGGGTGGACCAGCTGACAGTCGGGACAAAAGATCGCCCCCTGGCAGGGATGTTCCGCCGCGGCAAGGTGCTGTGCTTCAATTACACGGAATTTGTGGAGCAGCTCTATGGCATTCCGGAGGAAAACGTCTGCTACATCCACGGCTGCCGCCGGAAAAAGAAAGGCCGGCCCCGGGAGCGGCTGGTGCTGGGGCACATGCCCGGGGCCAGCGATGCGGCCTTTGACTTCCGGGACAACTCCGCAGTCTGGAAACGCAATCCCCGCCGGCGGCATCTGGTGGAACTGGCCCGGATGCAGGTCCTGCAGAGAATTGCCGATCAGGACGTGATACTGACCAAGGACAGCGAAGAGATCATCGCCGCCCATCAGGACTTTTTCGATGGGCTAAAGGACATCGAGGATATTATCGTGATCGGGCACTCCTTTTTCCCGGTGGACTGGGGTTATTTCACCCGGGTGGCCGCCTCGCTGGCGGAGCCGGAAAACGTGCGTTGGCACTTCAGCTGCCACGGCCTGCAGGGGCTGAAAAATCTGGAGCGGCTGCTGCCGGAGCTGAACCTGACTCCGGCGGAGGTTTCGGTGTTCCGCACGGATGGCATCTCCACCGCGCCGCTCAGCGCCTCGGGCAGTCCGGTGGCGCACCATCCCACGGAAAAGATCCGGGGCGTCTCTCCGGATGGCAGGTGGGCGGCAAAATCTCTGGACAAGCTGCTGATGATCACGGAGCAGGCACAGGATGTCATTGACTGCGAGATTGTCCTCTCCACACCCTTCAGCCGGGCATATTTCACGCCGGATGGGCAATCCCTGTTCATTTTTATCCGGGGCGTGGACCCGGGGGTGCTGCTGTTTTCCCTCCGGGACAGCCATTGGCGGTTTGTGGCCGAACTGATGGGCGCGTCCGGCCAGAGCCTGGTCAATCCCCGGCTGAAGCACGTGTTTCTCACCGGGGAAGAGGTGGCCTTTGTATACCATGGCCGGGTGCGCCGGTACCGGCTGGACACCGGAGAGCAGACAGAGAACCGTGTCATCCGGGACGGGGAAAGCCTGACCCTTCCGGGTGAAGATGTGCGCTCACAGTTCATGGGATAGGCTGTGCAACGTTGCACGCTATCATTTTTTAGAGCTCCGTCGGAGGCAGGACGGACATTTTTCCCGGAAGCAAGCCGCCCCGCCAGCCTTCCCGGCAAGCGGTGCGCCCCGGAAGGGCCGCCCTCCGCAGGCGGCACCCGCATTATCTCACCCTGCGCATGTTGCGCCCCACACAGGGCACACGCGCTTTACCCTCTCTGCGCGGCTTGCACCCCCACGGGGAACGCGCCTTATCCCCTCTGTGCATCTGCGCCCCCACAGGGCGGCACACGCATTATCTCACTCTACGGTGCTACGCCCGCCAAGGAACATGCGTTATCCAGCCCCCGTGCGTGCTGCACCCCCACGGGGCGCCCGCGGCACATTATCCGGTTCTTGCGCGTTTGTGCCCCAGAGGAAATGCGTTATCTCTCCCGGTATGTATTTAGGGCCCCGCCGGAGGCGGGGCACTAAAAAATCCATTTTCGTTGCACCCAAATGGGCAACAAAACCCGGTTTATCCCTCCCTTATGGGAGGGATAATATTATGCAACAGACAACCAAATACCAATTCAACTTAGTGGACGCCACCGACGACTTTTCCCCGGACCCGCTGAACCAGAACGCCCAGAAGGCGGAGACCCTGATCGCCGGCCTGGAGACGGATCTGGCGGAGGGAATGGAAGAGGTGACGGACACCCTGGCCGAGCTCACCGCCAACGTGGGCAGCACCGGCCACAACGCCCGCATTGTCTACGGCTCTTATGTGGGTACGGGCACCTACGGCCGCAACAGCAAGAACACCCTGAGCTTCGACTTCACCCCGGTGCTGGTGGTGACCAGCTCCAATGAGTACCACAACCACATCACCAACCCCACCATCTTCCTGCGGGGGCGCACCATTGCCTGTTCGGAAAACCTGTACAGCAACCTGGATCAGTGCCAAAAGCAGACGGTGAGCTGGTCGGACACCGGCGTCACCTGGTACTGCACGGATGACGCATGGGGTCAGAACAACGTCTCAGGGCGCACTTATTTCTATGTGGCCATCGGATATGACTCGGAATAAGGGAGAGGGTAAAAACCGTCCCCGGCTCCAAATGGAGCCGGGGACGGTCTTTTAAGTGTCACTATCCGCTATGCGCAATTTGCGCCAGGATTAGGAAGCGGTATTGTACACATAGTACCGGACGGTGTTATCCTCAGCAGTGACCTTAATGAGGACATAACCACCATTCAGCTGAGTGGTGTCGGTCACAGTAACAGAATCGCGCTCAGCCAAATTCTTCTCTGCATTTTCAATGGTATCACCAGAGCCGATTTCAACTGTAGCCAAAGGATTCTTGGCCTGGACAGTCATCGTGAACTTGTTCTGAGCACCAAGCTTAACAGCGTTTTTCTCAGCAGCCTCTAATGTGTCACTGCCGCCGCTGGGAATGGTCACATCAGTACCGTCAACTTTAACGCTGGCCAACTGGGCGTTGCTGCTCTTCACGTTCCACTTCAGAATGACAGTGTAGCGCTCGGAATCAGTGCCGGCCTCGTTCCAAACAGTGACAGTTCTCTGATTATCAGTGTCATCTACGTTCACTGTAACAGTGTGGAGCTTGGTATCAGTGCCGTTGTACACGATCACGCTGTTGGCATCGTTGGCAATGTAGGTCAGCTCGTCGGAAGTAGCGTCCTTAACAGAATTGACAGTGAAGGTCTTGGTGTCGGCATCATAGGTTACGGTGCCGTCCTTGGCATCAACGGTCAGGGCAACGCTCTCGTCCAGCTTGGTGCCAACGTAAACCACAGCGGCGTGGGTGGTCTTGATGTCATCGCAGATGACCCAGATGCCCTTGCTGGCGTCGATAACGCCATTGTT
The DNA here is from genome assembly GCA_944385465.1 of uncultured Oscillospiraceae bacterium. Classification (GTDB taxonomy): domain Bacteria; phylum Bacillota; class Clostridia; order Oscillospirales; family Oscillospiraceae; genus Enterenecus. The sequence continues at coordinate 134,712 of CALWXH010000001.1, forward strand.
GCCTACGATCACAGTGTCAGCGTCCACAGTGTAGCTGTTGACAGCGTTGTACAGGGTGTTGCCGCTGTAGGTCACGGAGGACATGTAGTCGCAAACGGGCTCAATGTCTTCCTGCTCGTTCATCAGGTACAGCTCATCCACGAAGCCGTAGAAGCCGGCATAGGGATTGAGCTCCCAGGTCACATGGAACAGCTTGCCCACGTTGGCGGCCAGGTACTTCACGTTGTCCTCATTGGTCAGAATGTTGCGATCCACGCCGTCCACGTTCACGGTCATCTCGAAGGTGTTGGGGATACCAGCGTAACGGCCGTAGCTGGCGGTGGTGACAAACAGGTGGCTGCCCAGCTCGGCCTCGGCCACGCCGTTCTTCACGTACACCCGGGTGGCAACACCGTTGGTGGCGGTGTAGAAGATCTCGGTGTTCTGGGCCAGCTCGGGCAGGTTGGCGCGGTTGTAGGAGCTGTAGGTGCCATCGCCGTTGCGCACCAGGAACTGGGTGTTGGCGGTGACGGTCAGCCGGGTACTGCCAGTCAGAAGGATGGCGCTGGAGTTGTTGTCCAGGGTGGCGTGGTAATCATAACCAACGGTGCCGCCGGCAGTGGTGGTCTCATCCAGGTCCACGGTGCCGTCGTCGTTGGTGGTGACCACATACAGGGCATAGCCCTCATAGAAGTCGTTGTACGTGCTGTCGCTGGACACACCGGGGAAGGCTCTGGTAGCATCACTCAGAACGGGAGCCTCGTCCTGTTTGCTAGCAACAGTGCTCCAATCATTCCCGTTGTAGGAGGGCCATCTGTTTGCAGGGATATCCTTGTCCAGACCGTCGAACTCGTCCACCACCACAGTGGCCTCAGAGCCGTCCATGTACACCAGGGTGGCCTCGGCATAGCCGGGAGTGCCCACCTTCCAGACGATGTCCTTCAGGACAGCGTAGCTGGTGCGGTTCAGCTCAACGTTGCCGATGACATTGCCGAACTGATCCTTGAACCAGGTGAAGTTCTCGACCTTGGTGCGGCCAGCCTGATCCAGGTAGAAGTTGACAGCGTCGTTGTAAACAGTGTTGTTGATGGTGTGAGTCTCGTCGTTCCAGGTGAGGTAGGTCTGAGCGCCCACGAAGGACTCAGCGGCCTGCACGGGCTTGACAGCATCCTTGGGATCCTTGGCAGCCTCATTGATGTTCACCAGGATGTACTCGTCCACGGTGTAGTCAATGCTCTTCATCGTCCAGAGATCAGCGGTGGCGTCGTCATACCAGACAGACAGATCGCTGTACGCGGCGGTGGCGGGGTGACCCTCGGAGTCAGTGGTGGCCTCGTGCACGGCATCGACCCGGGCCAGGTAGGTGTCGATGATCACCAGCTCGTCAGCGTACACCTCGATCCAGGTGCCCTGGGCGCCGATGGTCTTGGCCTGATCCAGGGGATCAAAGTTCACGCCGGCCTTTACACCATTGGTGTAGACGTCCAGAGTGAAGTCGTCGTCCTGATCCAGATCCAGAGCGATGTCGCACTCGGAGATAGCCTTGTCATAGGTGGCAACGGGGGTCTCGGGGAAGATGGCCACGGTGCCGGCGTCGGTGCTCCACTCAGTCTGGGGGCGGCCCCAGATGTCGTGGGCGTTCTCGTTGCAGTCCAGGCCCAGCTGCTCCTCACCCATGGTGGTGGTGTTCACCTCATAGTGGCCGCTCCACCCGGTCTCATGCCAGGTGTTGGCGTTCAGAGCGTTGAAGATCATCTGAGCGGCCTGCTCACGGGTGACGGCGTTGCTCAGCACCACCTCGCTGCCCAGGCCCTTGAAGATGCCGGTGATCTCGCCCAGCACGGCGGCGTCGGTAGTCCAGTTGTCGCCACCGATCTCGTTGAAGTTGTTGTCACGGCCCAGAGCGCGCACCAGCATGGTGGTCAGCTCGTAGCCGGTGATGGCAGCTTCGGGGCTGTAGGTGCCGTCGCCGTTGCCCTGCACCCAGGCGTTGGTGTAGGCGTAGTTGATGTAGCCGGTGAACCACTCGTCAGAGGGCACGTCGTCGAACAGCTGGGTGGTGGGCAGTTCGTCCACCTCAGCGTCGGTGACGTCAGTGGTGAGCAGCCGGTACAGCAGCACGGCCACCTCGGCACGGCTCAGGCTGTCCTGAGGACGGAAAGTGTCCTCACCGGCGCCGTCGCCCTGATAGATGCCGATTCCGGACAGCACTTCCACTGCCACGGCATACTTGTCGCTGATTTCTTCCTTATCATCGTAGTTGTCGATGTTGGCGGCACTGGCAACGACCATCAGAGAGACGGTCATCATCAGAGCCAGAACCAGCGCGAGAATCTTCTTCAGATTTCTCATTTCGGATGTTCCTCCTTTTGTTTTTTCCCTCTTACCCGCCACAAGAAGATGAGCCATTTTCTTGTGTTTGAGGGTCCAAATATATCTATTGATGCATTTTTAAGGGATGTTGGACAATAAAAAAGGCACCGTTTCTGGTGCCCAAAAAGCAAATATTGGCGTCGCCATAGAGCTCGCGCCGCTCCAAGGGACAGAAGGCTACGTGGCTCAAACGGCGCCACTGAAAGCTCTGGCTCAAACACAAAAACGCCGGAGCAAAGCGGACCTTGCTCCGGCATCGAAAGGGCGGTGAACAGAACCACTGCCCAACGGCCCCTCTGGGCCGCGGCGCTTTTGCGGGGCCCCGCACCTCCTGATTGCATAAAACGCGGTCACACCGCGTTTTGCAGTGGAGGCAGTGAGTTCGTTCCTGCGCGGGCAAAAGAAAAGACAGGCCACCAAAGGTGACCTGTCCTTTTGCTGGAGCGAGTGACGAGGCTCGAACTCGCTACCTCCACCTTGGCAAGGTGGCGCTCTACCAGATGAGCTACACTCGCAACGACAAAGGGAATTTTAACAGAATGGCCGCCCTTTGTCAAGAGAAAAACCGAAAAATCTTTTGCCGCCGCCGGTGATTATTCGCAGGCCTGGTGCAGGCCGGCGGGCCAGCTGTAGCCCAGCGACTCCAGCTCGTCGTCCGTGTACAGGGGCAGACTGCCTTCGCCGCTTCCGGCCCCGGCTCCGATGTCCTGGGAGAGCAGATGCCGGTAGCCCTCCTCCGTCTCCACAATCAGCCAGCAATACGGCTCCTGGCCGAGGGAGCCCAACACCATGGAGGCCTCCAGCCCGGCCCGCTGGAACAGCAATTCCGCCGTGAGCAGCAGGCCCATATCATCTGCCGACTGGCCGGCCAGCACCTCCGCGGGATCCTGGCTGCCGGCTTCATCGTAGCCCCCAAGGCCGCGAAGAATCCGGATCAGCTCCGCCGGGGTGTAGCTGCCGCCCTCCGGGGGATGCTCCTCCAGCAGCGCGTCCGTGCTCTGGGCCAGCAGGGCCGCCCGTTGGGACAGATCCCATCCGCTGCGGGGCCAGGTGACCGTAAGCTCCACAATGCGCTGGGATCCGCTGTCGGGGTAGAGCGAAAACGCCACCTGAACATCCGGGACAGCGTGGAGCGGGTCGCTGTAGCACTCCAGCCAGAACAGCTCCTCCAGGTACTGCTCGGTCCAGCTGAAATAGGAGAAGCGGAAGGCGGCATGGGTGCCTCCATCAGAGACAAGGTCGCTGAACGCCTGGCGCAGCTCGGACAGGCCGCTGACAGAGCGGATTGCCTCCACCTCCTGGGACGAGCGGGAATAGATCAGGCTGAGGTTCACCTCATAGTAGGTGACGATCCGGGTGGTGTCATAGCGGATATCCCGCACGGCGTAGGCGCCCAGCGGGTCTTCGTTGAGGATTTCCGTGCAGGCGTTGGCCAGATCGGCCTCCACATCTCCGGTGTAGTTGTAGAGCCGGATGGTCCCCGTGGCGGCGTGGGATTCCACAAAATACAGGATGGAGTTCACCAGGCTCTGGTAGGTCTCCGCCCGGAGGATCGAGGGATCTTCCTCCTCGGAGTCATAGTCCACGTGGGTGGTGGCCGATACATAGCTTCGCTCCAGCATGGCGGCGCAGCCGGAGCTCAGCGCCAGTGCGGCTGCCAGCAGAATCAGTCCCATGCGTTTTTTCACGGCGGCGCCTCCTCTCCGGGCGGGGTGTTCAATAGCCCAGCTCCTGTTTTACCACGATGATTTCCATCTCCGGGATATAGGTGGGACGCTGCCAGTAGAGCACCATGGCCGAGCAGATGCGCTCCGGGCTCTTGCAGTCGTAGCAGCGGTCCGCCTTGGCCGCGCAGGGGGTCTTCTTGTGCAGCCGCTGCGCGTTCTTCGGCGCGGCAATGTTCCGGGCCCGCCAGATGGCCCCGTCCAGATCCGGGGCAATCTTATTCGTGCCCAGGATGAAAATGACCTTCTCGTGGCCGTACAGGCCGGAGGCCACCCGATTGCCCGCTCCGTCGATGTTCACCAGCTCCCCGGTCTCGGCCACGCCGTTCAGCGAGGAGATGTAGACCTGCGCCCGGGCGGCTTGGTCCGTGTCCGCCTTCTCCCAGTGCCAGTAGCAGGTGTTGTCCCGGCTCAGGGCCTCAAACAGCCCCATCTCCCGGACGGTCATACTGCCGCCGAATCCGATGGTGCGCCCCTGCAGGCTGTGCTGCAGGTGGCACACCGCCTCCTGCGGCGTGTCGAACACCTGGCAGGCATATCCGCGGGCAGTCAGGTTCTGTCTCAGCTTTTCCAGGTCGGCCATCTGCGGCATCTCCCTTCTCTCACAGGTCGTCTTTTTTATAGGCGCGGAAGCCCTCGCCCAGCACCTCGTGGGCGGGGCAGACGATGAGGAACGCGCCGGGGTCAATCTCTTTGACGGTGGCTTTGATGCTGGCGATCTCCCGCTGCTTGAAGGCGCACATCAGGACCTTCTTTTCCGCGCCGGTATAGGCGCCCTGGCCCTGGAGGATGGTGACGCCCCGGTCCAGCTCTTTCACCAGCATATTGGCGATATCGTCGTTTTTGTCGCTGATGATATAGGCGACTTTGGCCTGGTCCAGGCCGTAAAGGATCCCGTCCATGGCGAGGGAGGAGATATAGAGGGCCACCAGGCCGTAGAGCAGGGTGCTCAGGGTGCGGAAGGTCAGCGCCACCAGCACGATGACCACCAGGTCCACGGCCATGAGCAGTTTGCCCATGGGCAGCCACGCCAGCTTCAGCTTCAGCAGCCGGGCGGCCAGATCCGTGCCGCCGGTGGTGGACCCCTGCTGGAACACAAACCCCAGGGAGCCACCCAAAGTCAGGCCGCCGAAGATGCAGGCCAGCCAGGGCTCCATCGGCTGCCAGTCCCACAGGGGAGTGAAAATATCAATGAAGATGGAGGAGATGAACATGGCGTACAGGGAGCCCAGCAGCAGTTTCCCCCCCAACAGGCGCCAGCCCAGCAGGAACAGCGGGATGTTGAGCACGATCACCGTGACGCCCACCGGGGCGACGGGGATGAGATAGTTGATGATCTGGGCCAGGCCGGTGATTCCGCCGAAGGCGATACCGTTGGGTTCAAAACACCAGACAAACCCCAGCGCATAGACCGCGGAGGCCAGGGTGATGATGATAAAAGAGAGCACCTGCTTTTTAACCTTTGAGGGATTCATGGGATTCAGCTCCTTCTTTCTGGGCGGCGGAGACCGCGCGGATTACATCAGGGACATCTGGGTCTCCCCCCGGTCCTCCTCCTTGAGCAGGGCGCCGGCGATGGGCAGAGAACGGGCCCGGTAGCGGGCGACGTTGACAATGGGGGTCTGCGCCAGGGGCTTTGCCCACTCCAGCTGATACTTTGGCTTCAGGGTCATCACGTTGACGCCCTGGGTGGACCGGGTGGTCTTGGGGGTGAGGGAGGCGGTGTGGAACACCACGCAGCGCCCCTCGGTGGAACCCACGGCCACCTCCATATCCTCCTCCAGGATCATGGCGGACACCAGAGGCGCCTTGTCGGACAGGGCCCCTGTGAGCTTTTTGCGCCGGGTCTGGGTCTGGTACGCGGACAGCTCCACCCGGGCGGCCTTGCCGTTGGCGTAGAAGAACAGCAGGTGGGCGGAGTAGTCCCCGGGGTCGCAGGCCCACAGGACCTTTTCCTCCGGGTCCATGCCCAGTTTGGTGGGCAGATAGTCCCCCAGCACGCTGGCCTTGGTGTCGTCGAAATCGGACAGGCGGGTCTTGTAGCACTGCTGGCGGTCGGTGAACACCAGCAGCTCGTCCCGGTTGCTCCCCTCCCACTGGAGATAGGGCCCGTCCCCCTCCTTGTACTTCTGCTCCCCGCTCATGCGCAGGGACTGGGGGGTGATCTTCTTGAAGTAGCCCTCCCGGGAGAGGAAGACGTTTACCGGGTAGTCCGGGATCTCCTGGGCGGGGTCCAGCACCTCCTGGGCCAGCTGGTACTCATAGACGATCTCGGTGCGCCGGGGGGCGGCGTACTTTTTCTTCACGTGCTCCAGCTCGCCGGCCATCACCTTCTGGATGCGCTTGGGGGAGTTGATGAGATCCTTCAGGTCGGCGATCTCCTCTTCCAGGGTGGAGACCTCCTCGATGCGCTTGAGGATATACTCCTTGTTGATGTTGCGCAGCTTGATGTCCGCCACATACTCCGCCTGAATCTGGTCGATGCCGAAGCCGATGATCAGGTTGGGCACCACCTCGGCCTCCTCCTCCGTCTCCCGGATGATGGCGATGGCCTTGTCGATGTCCAGCAGGATGCGCTTGAGGCCGCGGAGCAGGTGGAGCTTTTCCTCCTTCCGCTTGCACACATAGTAGGTGCGCCGGCGCACGCCGTCCATGCGCCAGGCAATCCACTCGTCCAGAATCTCGCCCACCCCCATCACCCGGGGGGTACCGGCGATGAGGATGTTGAAGTTGCAGGAGAAGCTGTCCTGCAGGGGGGTGAGCTGGAAGAGCTTGGCCATGAGCTTGTCCTGGTCGGTGCCCCGCTTCAGGTCGATGGCCAGCTTCAGCCCGTCCAGGCCGGTCTCGTCCCGCATGTCGGAGACCTCCCGGATCTTGCCCGCCTTCACCAGCTCGGCCACCTTGTCCAGGATGGCCTCCACCGTGGTGGAATAGGGGATCTCATAGATCTCGATGAGGTTTTCCGCCTTCACATACCGCCACTTGGCCCGCAGCTTCACGCTGCCCCGCCCCGTGCGGTAGATCTCCGCCAGGGCCGCCCCGTCGTAGAGCAGCTGACCGCCGGTGGAGAAATCCGGGGCCTTGAGGATGGCCATGAGATCGGCGTTGGGGTTCTTCATCCGGGCGATGGCGGCGTCGCACACCTCCGCCAGGTTGAATCCGCACAGGTTGGAGGCCATGCCCACGGCAATGCCCTGGTTGGCCGCCACCAGCACGTTGGGGAAGGTGGTGGGCAGCAGGGTGGGCTCCTGGAGCTTGCCGTCGTAGTTGGGCACGAAGTCCACCGCGTCCTGGTCAATGTCCCGGAACAGCTCCTGGCAGATGGGGTCCAGCCGCACCTCGGTGTACCGGGAGGCGGCCCAGGCCATGTCCCGGGAGTACACCTTGCCGAAGTTGCCCTTGGAGTCCACCAGGGGGTGGAGCAGGGCGCCGTAGCCCCGGGACAGGCGCACCAGGGTGTCGTAGATGGCGGCGTCCCCGTGGGGGTTGAGCTTCATGGTGGCCCCCACCACGTTGGCGCTCTTGGTGCGGCTGCCCCCCAGCAGGTGCATCTGGTACATGGTGTACAGCAGCTTGCGGTGGGAGGGCTTGAAGCCGTCGATCTCCGGAATGGCCCGGGAGACGATGACGGACATGGCGTAGGGCATATAGTTGACTTCCAGCGTCTCGGTGATGGGCTGTTCCAGCACCTGGGCCCGTAGGCCCATGACGTTGGGATTCTGGACCTTCTTGGCCCCCTCTTCAGGGGTTCTCTTTTTAGCCATGATATCAATCCTCGTTTAAGGTGTTTTTCCCTGTCTGCGCCCTGGTTTTTGCCCGGTACATCCTGCTGTCCGCCACGCTGAGCAATTCATCCAGCGCCCCGGCGTCGACCGGAAAGGAGGCGGCGCCGCAGCTGAAGCCCAGGAAGGGGATGTCCGGGTCGGTGGACTGGATGGAAATGCCGCCAATCCGCTCCAGCATGGCGTCCCCGCGGGATTCCCCTTCCCGCAAAACCACAAATTCGTCCCCGGCAATGCGGTAGAGGGCGTCCTCAGCGCCATACTGCCGGGTGAACTCCCGGGCGAACTGCCTGAGGTACCAGTCCCCCGCTGTGTGGCCGTGGGTATCGTTGATGGATTTGAACCGGTCCAGGTCAAGAAACGCAATGGCAAATGGGCGCCCCGCCGCCACCAGCTGTTCCGCCCGTTCGAAAAAGGCCCTGCGGTTGCTCAGACCGGTCAATGTGTCAGTCAACGACTCCTGCCGGTTCTGGACTGCGTACTGCCGGGCCTTGGTCAGGCCGTAAAGGGCATGGTACATCATCACGGTGTTCACCGCCATCGCGCAGATCAGGGCCAGCTTTGCCGCCAGGGACTCCGCTTTCAACACCCAGCCCGCGCAAAAAGTCAGCGTGCAGATAGAGAGGCTGAGGCGGAAGAGCATATTGCCCTTGTTGGGTTCCCCGTGGGCGATGACATAGAGCAGCTTTTCATGGAGCAGACGCAAAAAGGAACGCAGGGTTAGGGCATACGCCGCGGTCTGGATGATCAGCATGGCGGGCTGCTGAGCGGGCTCGGGAAAGAGCTGCCCCAGGTATTGGGCGAAGAGAAAGAGCAGCATGGTGTACGACCAGGACAGGCACATGACCGACACGGTGAGCTTGATCCCGCACCGGTACAGGAGGGCCAGGGGGATCACGTACAAAAAGCCGAAAATCACAAAAGAGCCCTCTCCATACCCCGGCAGGGTTGAGATGGTAAGGGCGGAAAGCCCCAGAAGCAGCAGAGTGAACGCTGCCATCACAGGCACTACAATCACGGGAGAGGCCTTCCGCTCATGGCAGATATGGCCCACGTACAGATTGACGCAGAGCATTTCCAAAATCATCAGGACAAATACAGGTTGCATCGGGATTCCCTCTCAATGATACAAAGGCCGGCGTCTGCCGCCGCAGAACCAGCGCGCGGCACAACGCAAAGCCAGCAGTATGATGGCACCGGTTACAGCTTTCCCGGTTTTTGCGGCCTGAATTGGCCCTGTGCCGTTTGGTAGGCCCTCACTGCGGGGTGAAGCTCTGCAAACGTCACCTTTTTTGCCCCGAGACGGAGCAGCGCGTTCAGGCCAATTCGTTTTTGATGGGGGGGCCTGCTTATCCAAAACCCGCGTACTCAACACATAAAATTCCCACTGCTTCAGATCCAGCGGGTTTGCCGTCCCCGCGTCCTTGCAGGAAAACAGGCAGAACACATATACATCGGCAGGACGGCTTTTGTCCTGCGCGTATGTGTTTGTTTCCTCGTCCCACCAGCGCTTTGGTGCGATGTCAAATTGAATGGCGGAAAATCGCTCCTGCCGCCAGGTTTGAAGATAGGAAGAGGCTTTCACCTCAATTTTGATTCCTTCTTCGGAGAGAACGTCAAACGCGTCCCACTCGGTCCTGTAGGGGGAATACGCTTGAACCGCGCAGCGGACGAGATACTCTGCCAGCTTCCCCCGTTCCGCGTTGGAAGCGATGTCTGAATGGGCCCAGGCCCAGTAGTCGCACAAAGTGTGGGGCATCCCGAGGAACGGCTCTCTCCCGGTCTTCTGTTCCACCTTGATTGTTTCGATCATGGCACCTCGCCCTGCCTCCTCAGAGATTCGCCTGCCCGGAGGTTCTGCCCCTCCGCATGTACAGCAGGGGATACGGCCCGCCCTGCTCGTCCCGCTCCGTGCGCCGGTAGGTTTGAAAGCCCATGTGTTCATAAAACCCGACGGCCTGGGGATTTTGCTCGTTGACGGAGACCTCCCGAAGGGCGTGGCGGTCCATGCCGTACCGGATCAGCCGCCGGCCAAGGCCCTGCCCCCGGGATTCAGGGGCCACAAACAACATCTCCAGCTTATCCCCCGCGAGCCCCATGAACGCCGCGGGGACGCCGCAATCTGTTAGGATCACCAGAATGGGCACCTGCGCCAGGGCGCTGGGAACGTATTCTTTGATGCGGGCGATTTCCTCCGCGGTCAGGAAGGTGTGGGGCGCCCGGACAGAGCGCTCCCACACGGCGAGCAGCTGGGTCAGCAGCGGCCCGCTTCTCTCTTGCACCTCAGTGAGTTCCATGGCAAATCCCGCTCGTGTCAGGAGATATCCGCCAGTTCCAGATACTTGTATCCGTTTTCGGCAATGTGGTCCTTCCGGCCCTGGAGGTTGTCCCCCAGCAGCAGGTCAAACACCGCCGCGGTGCGCTCCACGTCCTCCGGCATCACCTTGATGAGCCTGCGGGTGTCCGGGCTCATGGTGGTCAGCCACATCATGTCCGGCTCGTTCTCACCCAGGCCCTTGGAGCGCTGGAGATCGTACTTTTTCTTCTCCCCGTCCAGCTGCTTGCAGATGGCGTTCTTCTCCTGATCGGAGTAGGCAAACCAGGTTTTCTCCTTACAGGTGATCTCGTACAGGGGAGACTCCGCGATATAGACATAGCCCTCCTGGATGAGGGTGGGGGTGAGGCGGTAGAGCATGGTGAGGATCAGGGTGCGGATCTGGAAGCCGTCCACGTCGCCATCGGTGCAGATGATGATCTTGTTCCACCGCAGGTTGCCCAGGTCAAACTCGGACAGGTCCTTGTTGTTCTTGTTTTTGACCTCCACGCCGCAACCCATGACCTTCAGAAGGTCGGTGATGATCTCGCTTTTGAAGATCTTGGCGTAGTCCGCCTTCAGGCAGTTGAGAATCTTGCCCCGGACGGGCATGATGCCCTGGAACTCCGGGTCCCGGGACAGCTTCACGCTGCCCATGGCGGAGTCGCCCTCCACGATATACAGTTCCCGCCGGGACACGTCCTTGGTCCGGCAGTCCACAAACTTCTGCACCCGGTTGGAGATGTCCAGGGAGCCGGACAGCTTCTTTTTGATGCCCAGCCGGGTCTTCTCCGCCGTCTCCCGGGAGCGCTTGTTCACCAGCACCTGCCCGGCGATCTTCTCCGCGTCCATGGGGTTCTCGATGAAGTAGACCTCCAGCTGGCTGCGGAGGAAGTCGGTCATGGCCTCCTGGACGAACTTGTTGGTGATGGATTTCTTGGTCTGGTTCTCATAGCTGGTCTGGGTGGAGAAGTTGTTGGACACCAGCACCAGCGCGTCCTGGATGTCGTTGAAGGTGATCTTGCTCTCGTTTTTCTGGTATTTGCCGTTCTGCTTCAACCAGCCGTCGATGGCGGAGACGAAGGCGGAGCGCACCGCCTTTTCCGGCGATCCCCCGTGCTCCAGCCAGGAGGAGTTGTGGTAGTGCTCGATGACCTGCACCCGGTTGGAGAAGCAGAAGGCCACGCTGAGTTTTACCTTGTATTCCGGCTTGTCCTCCCGGTCCCGGCCCCGGCGCTCCGTCTGCCAGAACACCGGCTGGGTGAGGGTGTCCTCCCCCGCCAGTTCCCGGACGTAGTCGATGATGCCGTTGTCATAGCGGAACTCGGTGGTCTCGAACTTGCCGCCCACCTGGTTGCGCAGCCGGAAGGTCACCCCGGCGTTTACCACCGCCTGGCGCTTGATGGTATCGGTATAGTAGTCCAGCGGGATGCGGATGTCGGTAAATACGTCCAGATCGGGCTTCCAGTGGAATTTGGAGCCGGTCTTCTTCCGGTCCGCGGGCTCCTTCTTCATCTCGCCCACGATTTCGCCCTTCTCAAAGTGAAGGGTGTATTTGAAGCCGTCCCGGTAGATCACCGCGTCGAAGTATTCGCTGGCGTACTGCGTGGCACAGGAGCCCAGGCCATTGAGGCCCAGGGAGTACTCATAGTTGTCCCCTTCGCCGTTGCCGTATTTGCCGCCGGCGTACAGCTCGCAGAACACCAGCTCCCAGTTATAGCGGCCCTCCGCCTCGTTCCAGTCCACCGGGCAGCCCCGTCCGAAGTCCTCCACCTCAATGGACTGATCCTCATACCGGGTGACGATGATCAGGTCCCCGTGGCCCTCCCGGGCCTCGTCAATGGCGTTGGAGAGAATTTCGAACACCGCGTGCTCGCATCCCTCCAGCCCGTCGGAGCCGAAGATGACGCCGGGGCGCTTGCGCACCCGGTCGGCTCCCTTCAGGGCGGAGATCGCCTGGTTGTCATATTGGGCTTTGGATCTGGTTTTTGCCATGTTCGCACCTACTTTTAGACATATCAAATCATTTTATTATAACGCCAATTCCGCCGTATAGTCAAGAAAGAGGCGGTGGATTCCGCTCTGTATCCCCGCAGGGGTGTCAATGAGGTGATTTGGGGATGGGAAAAGCGGCGCAAAGGTACCGCTATATGCCCAGCGGCAGGCAACCGCAATCCAATTTTGCCCATTTTCGCGGTTTAATCACAAGAAAATGGCTCATCTTCTTATGGCGGGTGAGAGGGAAAAAACAAAAGGAGGAACATCCGAAATGAGAAATCTGAAGAAGATTCTCGCGCTGGTTCTGGCGCTGATGATGGTGGTCTCCACCATGGTTTTCGCCAGCGCTGCCAGCCTCGAGGACTATGTCGATGGGGATGAAGTCAGCGCCGAGTACGCGGAAGCTGTCGAAGTCCTGACCGGCATGGGCATCTTCAAGGGCGATGAGGAGGGCTTCCGCCCCCAGGACACCATCACCCGCGCTGAGGTCTCCACCTCCGTCTACCGCGTGCTGAGCGGTGACGTGACCGACTCCAAGGTGGAGGTCTGGAAGGAATACACCATGTTTGACGACGTGGCTTCCGACGCCTGGTACGCCGGCTTCGTGAACTACGCCGCCAACGTGAAGTGGGTCATCGGTGTTGGCAACAACAAGTTTGACCCCAACAGCGACGTGACCGGTTACGAGATGCTGGCCATCCTGCTGCGCGCCCTGGGCTACGACAAGAACCAGGAGTTCGCCAACAGCGACGACTGGCGCATCGAGGTCGCCACCATCGCTGAGGAGATCGGCCTGACCGACGTGCTGGTTTCTGCCAACCCGAACCGGGCCATGACCCGTGAGCAGATTGCCGCCCTCATGTTCCAGGCTCTCCAGACCAGCAAGGTGAAGTACACCCTGGCTTACGGCTACCGTCCCACCGGCGAGCTGCTGGGCGACGAGCTGTTCGACCTGAAGAAGGTTGACCTGACCGAGGACGCTTGGGGCCGTCCCAGCTACGGCTGGAGCTACAGCACCGGCGACAAGGGCACCTACTGGGAGTATGCCTCCACCCTGTACACCACCCCCGTGGCTGAGTGCGACGTGGTGGACGAGACTGGCGTGACCACCGCTGCCACCTACACCAACGGCAACGAGGGCACCGTCACCCTGAGCGCCAACGCCACCAAGGCCACCATCGGCGAGCAGGGCCGTCAGACCTATGTGTACAACCTGCCCGGCACCATGACCGACCGCATCGTGTACATCGACACCTTCCTGGCTCTGGTGACCGACGTGACCACCACTGAGGTGGATGTCAACGGCCATCTGGCCCGCCAGGCCCTGCTCCAGCTGCGGGTGTACAACGGTGTCAACGGCCAGAACGGCCAGCTGGTGTACAAGGTTTCTGACACCGACTGGAACTATGTCCGGGGTGAGATGCTGCTGGTGAACGCTGTCACTACCAGCGCCGCCTCCTCCGCTGTGGATGTCACCGCTGAAACCCCGCTGGGCTACGGCAACCTCTACAACGTGGCCGACCACCTGGAGATCGTGGACAAGGCCAGCTCGTTTGTGGGCGCTCAGACCTACAACCAGTGGAACGCCAACACCCACACCATCAACGGCACCGTCTATAACGACGCGCTGTTCTATGTCCGGGACGACGCCGGCATTGACCGCACCGAGAACTTCAACTGGTGGCTGGATCAGTACGGCAACGTCATCGGCTCCACCGCCATTGACCGCAACAGCTACGCCGTGCTGAAGGATCTGATCTGGATCGACGGCACCCCCGGCTACGCCCAGGCCACCCTGGTGAACATGGACGGCACTGAGTACACCGCCACCGTGGCCCTCATCGACGGCGACGGCAACTATGTGGCCGCTACCGTGTCCGGCTTCAACTGGGGCGCCATCGACTGCGTGCCCACCCTGTCTGACTCCTTCCAGGGCAACCCCTTCAACACCCTTACGAGCATTGCCCAGGTCTCTTCCAACAGCAACTACAACGGCACCTACCTGGGCTACGCCCTGTATCAGGTGACCACCCTGGACAACGGCACCGTGGTGCTGACCGGCTCCACCGCTGAGGGCCAGACCGACACCGTCATCAACTATGTGGCCAACGGCACCCTGTCCGCCAATGCCAGCACCATCCTGGCCAATGACGGATCCGCCCTGGCCCACATTGACGACAGCACCCGCATCATCGTGAACAATGGCGACGGCACCTACTCCGCCTACACCCGGAGCACCCTGCCCAACCTGGCCGGTCGGTCCATGGAGATCTTCTACTCCGTGGTGGACGGCGCGTTCACCCAGAACGTGTACATCAAGCGCGCTGTGGCGCAGGCTACCTTCGGCGACCACCTGTTCACCACCAGCAGCAGCAACTATGGCCATGCCACTGCCGACTTCGCTGACGGCCGGCAGGTGTGGGAGATCCCCGTGGTCGTGGACGGCGTTTCCACCACCATCCGCACCATCAACACCAACATCGCTGCCGCTCTGACCGCCCAGGGCAACCAGGGCAAGCTGTTCCACGTGACCTTCGATCAGACTCCTCTGGACACCGATGGCTCCGTCAACGAGACCTACGGCTTTGTCACCGACGTGGATCTGGTCACTGAGGCCACCGATGGCAACAATTGTGACTACCTGTATCCCTATGACGAGATCCACCTGGGCACCGGCACCATCGAGTGCGACGATGTGAGCTACAACGTCTCCAGCGCCACCACCATCGTGGAGCTGGACGGCACCACCGTGGCTTACAATGTCCAGACCCTGGATGAAGCTCTGAAGAATGAGCAGCTGGCCGTGTGGGTTGTGGAGAGCAACAACCCCGCCACCAACGTGGCTGCCACCGTCTACATCGGCACCAAGCTGAGCGATAACACCGCTCTGGTCAATCCCACCGCCGTGGTGGGCACCGGCGATGACGCCAAGACCTACACCGGCACCTGGGACACCGCTCGCGACACCTACACCATCACCGTGCCCCATGGCACCACCACCTGGACTCTGACCGCCAGCGCCAATGCCGACTACGCTTACATCCTGACTGGCACCAACGGTGGCACCGGCGACTGGCTGAACCTCAACGGCCACGCCAAGAATGGTACCGCGACCTTCGAGGACAGCACCATTGTTTGGGCTGCCAGCAACACTGCCACTTATAGTGTAACTGTGTTCGCTGAGAATGATGCTGTGAGCAAGGGCTATACCATTAATGTCGTGGAGGCTCCCGCTCCCAACCAGGCTCTGAACATGATCGACTCCGTGACCCTGAACAACGATGCTCACATCCTGACGGTTCCCACCTCTTATGAGACCGCCGCCGAGGCTGTGAACAACGCTGTGAAGATCACCCTGACCACCGATGCTGCTCAGAGCTATGCCCTGACCGTCAACACCAAGCTGGTTGGCGGAACCACTCCCGCTTGGGGCGCGATTCAGGGGTATGGCGACAAGGCCGCTGCTCTGGCCTGCGACCTGGACGCCAGTGATAAGAGTTCTTCTCTGAACGGTACTCACACCTTTACCACCGTGGGCGAGGGCTACTACATTGTCATCATGACTGAGGTCAACGGTGATGTTGCTTACCACGCCTACTACTTCGGCAAGTAATCTGCTGATGCGTGATCGTCTGCTCACCTGAGCAGGAAAACAGCCCCCGGGCCAATTGGCCCGGGGGCTGTTTCTATCCATGTTATGCGACACCGTCATCATAGCCCAGCGCGACATAGAAGTACGTGCGGTTGCTGGCGTTCATCTGGAATTCATTGTTGTTATCCCGGCTGTACCAGCTCACGCTGTGTCCCTGCCAGGTGACATAGAGAAAAAAGGAATCATTGGTGACGCAGGATTTTCCCACCTCAATGCCACTGTAGAAAATCCCCGGCCAGCAATTAAAACTTGGCTCTGTGGCAAACAGGATCACCATTGGTTTGAAGCCAAAGGTGAGGGTATTGGGGCTTCCGCTGCCTGCGCTTCCCGTTCCCGTATAGCTCCCCCAGGCGATGCGGCAGGTGTGCCCGCCGCTGCCCAGAGCCTCCTCCAGCTCGTCCAGCTGCCCGGAAATCTGGGTTTCCAGGGCCGCCAGGTCTTCTTCCACCCCCTCGATCAAATCCTCCGTCTTTTGGGCGTTCTGGTTCAGCGGCGTGGGGGAAAAGTCGTCGGTGGCGTCCACTAAGTTGAATTGGTATTTGGTTGTCTGTTGCATAATATTATCCCTCCCATATGGGAGGGATAAACAGCGGTTTGTTGCACCCTTCTGTGCAACAAAAATGATTTTTTTAGGGCCCCGCCTCCGGCGGGGCCCTAAACACATACCGGGAGGGATAAAGCATTTCCTCTGGGGGCGCAACATAAGGGCCGGAGACAACGCATGTTCCCCATGCGGGGCACAAACGCACAGGGAGGATAACGCGCGTTCCTTGGCGAGCGTAGCACCGCAGAGTGAGATAATGCGTGTGTTTTCTGTGCGGGGGCGCAGACGCACGGGGAGGATCATGTGTATGCCACCTGTGGGGGGACGGCCCTTCCGGGGCGCGCCGCTTGCCGGGAGGGCTGGCGGCGCGGCTTGCTTCCAGGGAAAATGTCTGCCCCGCCTCCGGCGGGGCCCTAAAAAATGATAGCGTGCAACGTTGCACCCCCGGGCAAATATCCGGCGCGGAAATTCCCCGCCCTGCGGGCGGGGAAATTTTTTCTTTTTCCGTTGCATGAAATCAGGCAACAAACCACCTCCATCCCTCCCGCAGTGGAGGGATGAAAGATGCAACAAACCAGCAAATATCAGTTCAAGCTCATCGAGGGGACGGACGATTTCTCGCCCACACCACTCAACGACAACATGGAGAAGGTGGAGGAACAGTTTGAAAGCGTGGAAGAGAGCATTGCCGGGGTGTTGAGCGCCATGGGTTCCCATGGCAAGACCGCCCGCATCCAATGGGGGAGCTACACCGGAGACGGGCAGTACGGGGCCAGCCACCCCACCAGTCTCAGCTTTGGCTTTACCCCGGCCGCAGTGTTTCTGGCCTGCGCCGACGACATCTATTCCAGGCCAACTGTGCTGCTGCGCAGCATGTCCACGCTGCCCGGCCCCGGTGGGAATTTTGCCATCTCCCTGACTTGGAGCGGCAGCGGACTATCCTGGTATTCCACCTACGACGCCTCGGCCCAGGGTAGCTCCGATGGCGTCACGTATTACTATGTGGCAGTGGGCTACGAGGCGGAATGAGCAAAGCCCCCCGGCTCCGAAGAGCCGGGGGGCAGTTACCGTTTTGTGATACGGGTTTGGCTGTCCTGAACTTAGGTCAGGTCGGCATCCACCACGTAGATCAGGTCAACGTAACCATAGTTGTCGTACTGGACAGCGATGCCGCAGTCAACGGTGTACTGGCCGAGCACGCTCATGCTGAGGGCGTCGCAGGTGCCGGTGGTGGCGTTCACCAGGTAGATGACGCAGTCATCGGCAACCGTCTTCTTGGCGCCATCCAGCTCCATAACGCCAGCCACGGGAGCGGTCCAGCTGCCCTTGTTGGCCTCGTTGACGGTCTCCTTCACCACGGTGTCCCAACCGTTGGTGGTGTGGTTGGTGTAGCTGTACAGGCCGGTGCCCTTACCAGTGACGTTGGCAGCGGCGGCGTTGGTGACCTGCAGCTGGCCGGGAGCGCCGTTGATCAGGGCCTTGGTGTAGGTGTGGAAGTCGTCGGAGATATCCACATAGTCACCCACGGTGGTGAGGAAGGCGTAGTTCTTCACGTCCTGGGTGGCGGGCTCCACCTGCTTGTTGGCGTTCTTCACCAGCACCACGTTGGCGTTCGTGCCATCCTTCAGAACCTCGATGTCCAGCTGAGTCTCAGCGCCGGTCTCGAAGTTGCCGGCATCAATGGTCAGATCCTTGATGTTCTTGAAGCCGGTGACGATGGAGTAGTTGGTAAAGACATAGGTCTTGGTGGCGTTCTGATAGGTGTAGTTGGCGATGAAGAACACCGTGTCATCATCCACCAGGTTGCTGCTGTTGATGGCGTTGGTCTCGCCGCTCTCCACGATCTGGCAGTTGGCAGTGATGCCCTTCTCGTAGGTGTACACGCCGTCGCCGTCAGCGTCGGTGTAGCTGATCAGGGTGTTCAGGCCCACGGCATTGGCGGCGGTGTCAGCCATATCCTCGTCCTGATAGTACACGCCATTAGTGGCAGTGGAATCGGTGAGATACACCTTGTCAGTGCTGCCGTCAGCCTGGAGAACGTCGGCCACTACAACATGCTTGTTCAGCGCGATGCGCTCCACATCCAGGCCGGTGACCACGCCGTAGCCGGCGGTAGCAACGGAAACCTTGGCAAGCTTCAGCACGTTGCCGTGGGCGTCAGTCCATACGGTGTAGGTGCTGCCAATCGCGGTGGTGTCCAGCTTCGTGCCGGCGAAGGTGTAGTTGTACAGATAGCTGACGCCGTTGGTGCCCACAAAGCCAGCCTCGTCGCCGTTGGCGGCCTGAGTGATGGCCTTCACGGTGACCATGGTGGCAGACAGCTCAGTGAGGTTATAGGCGGGGTAGGTAGACAGCGGGCTGCCCAGGTACTGATCACCCTCGGTGATCTTGTTCAGAGACAGGACGTCGCCCTTGCTATAGGGATAGTCAGCGGTGTAGTCCTGTACCGTGTACTGGACGGACTCATTCGTATAACCGTCACCAGAAATGGTGTAGGTCATGGTGGCGGGCTTCCAGGTATGGGAGGCCACGTCGTAGGTGCGGTCGGTCACGCTGTCCACCACGGCCACAAAGGTGTCGATGTAGACGATGGTGCCCTCGGTGGGCTTGTTGGCATAGATCTCGGTGCGGCGGCCCTGCTCACCCAGGGTGGACACCCGGTTGAGAGGATTGATGGTGTCGGCGGTCTCGTTGTTCTCGCCGTTGGTGTACACCTTGTAGTCAGCCTTCAGAGCGGCACCCAGGTCGGTGGCAATGTCGCACTCGGTCTCAGCGGTGTAGTAGACAGCCACGGGCTCATCCTCGAGGAAGGCCACGTTACTGTTGCTGTCGGTATACCACTGATCGCCGGGGCGGCCCCACTCATCCCGGTCACGCTTGCTGCCCAGGCCGATGAGGGTATCACCGGTGGGACGGTAGTTGCCGCTCCAGTTCCAGTAAGTTTGGATCTGCAGAGCGTTGAAGATCATCTGAGCGGTCTGCTCACGGGTGGCGTCCTTGCTCATGAAGACGGAGGGCAGGTTCTCGTTGAGGCCCAGCTTGGCGGCCAGCACAGAGGCGTCCAGCGCCCAGTCGTCGCCGCTGATCTCCTCGCCCTCGGCGTCGCGGCCCAGAACACGCAGCAGCATGGTGGCCAGCTCAGCGCCAGTGACGTTGTTCTCGGGGCTGAAGGTGCCGTCGCCGTTGCCGATGACGTAGCCCTCAACATAGGCGTAGTTGACATAGCCAGCGTACCACTGGTCTTTGGACACGTCGGTGAACTCGTCATAGCCGGCGTAGGTGTCCACCTTGGAACCGTCATAGTCACCGGTGGTCAGGCGGTACAGCAGGGTGGCAACCTCGGCCCGGGACAGGTTTTCCTGGGGGCGGAAGGTGCCCTCGGTGTCGCCCTGGTACATACCAATACCGGCGAGCACCTCAACGGCTTCAGCGTAAGTCTCATCGATCTGCTCCTTATCGCTGTAGTCGTCATAGCTGGCGGCACTGGCGACAACCATCAGGGAGACGGTCATCATCAGAGCCAGAACCAGCGCGAGAATCTTCTTCAGATTTCTCATTTCGGATGTTCCTCCTTTTGTTTTTTCCCTCTTACCCGCCATAAGAAGATGAGCCATCTTCTCCCTCTCGGAAGGGTAGGATCTCCCCTTATATTGGATTTCAGGGTACTGTGATTATATCGGTTGTCCACCCGAAATGTCAATCGTTCCAGGGCAACTGTAACACAAGTGTAATAAAGCCAAGGCGGGCCAAAATGCCGGGAAGCTGCCCGATTCCGGCACTTTTTTGTGGGAAACAGCTTGTTTTCCCCGGCTTCCGGGGGGATTTGTCCACCGGCGGCGGCAGGCAGATCCTGTCACAGTTCCCGTCCCACACCGGCCCGCCGGGGTGGAAAAGTTGCCCGGTTGCGTGCAACAGCATTCATTTGGAGAGAAAATTTCTCTCCAAATGAGGGGGCTGCGGCCTGCGGCAGCGCACTCGCCGCAAAGGGCGCGGCTCGCACGTTTGCAGGCCGAGAAGTGTTTTTGGCCAGGTACACGCCCCGGCCAAAAACGGATTTTATATTTTTCGCGCCTGCGGGCGCGAACTCTGCGAGGCTGGCCATTCTGTAAGGCGGGATGGGTTGACAGGGGGACGGAACTGCGGTATTCTGGGGGCGGAAGCGGGCGGTCAGCCCGGTTTGGTTGGAAAAGCAGGGCTTTGGAAACCGTCACCGGCCAGGGTGGCGGTTGGGCCGTCTTGACACCGGGCGGCGGGTGTGGTATTCTAAAGGTGCAAAAGGGCACTGCCGCAAGCGGTCAGCCCTTACAGGTTAAAGGTTCTTTTAGAAGAAACCGTCACCGGCCAGGGTGGCGGTTTCTGCGTTTTACGATGATCGTGACCGTGAAGGGCCCGATGTGCAAAGTAATCCGCACAGCCTCACCCCCTTTCGGGAGTTGTGGCTGACCACCTGCCGTTTGTTGCAGTGCCCGAAGTCAGTGTATCAGACTTGTCGGAATTTGTCAAACTGGGGCTGACACTGGGTTTCGGCGGGGGCCCCATAAGGGCAGTGCCCATAGCCAAACCCACTATTTTCTGGAAACTTGTCAATAGCGCCCCGCCGCAAGGCGGGGCGCTGTTTTTATTTGTGTTCTTTCCGCCACTCCTCCAGCACCGCCCGCTCGGAGAAGGGGCGGCGCAGGCCACCCGCCTCGATGTACGCCTCATGCCCCTTGCCCAGCAGGGCCACCAGGTCCCCGGGCCGGGCCATGGCCAGGGCGAAGCGGATGGCCTCCCGCCGGTCGGGGACGATGGTGTGGGGGATGGCGCCGTCCAGGGCGGCGGCCATCTGGGCGCAGATGTCCTCCGCCCGCTCGCTGCGGGGGTTATCCTCGGTGAACACGGCATAGTCCGCCCCCTGGGCGGCGGCCAGGGCCATGTCCCGGCGGCGCATGGGCGGGCGGTCGCCCCCCGCGCCCAGCACGGCGATGATCCGGCCGCCCACGTGGGGGCGCAGGGCGCGGAGCAGGGCGCGGACGCTCTGGCCGTTGTGGGCGTAGTCGATGAGGGCGTTCACCCCGCCCCCCATGGGGACGAGCTGGCACCGGCCGGGGACGGACGCGGCCGCCAGCCCCGCCCGGATGTGGGCGTCCTCCACCCCCAGGGCCCGGGCCAGGGCGATGGCAGCCAGGGCGTTTTCGGCGTTGAACCGCCCGGGCAGAGGGACGGGCCAGGGCTCCCGGCAGTCCGCCACCCACAGCCGGGAGGCCAGGGGGCGGGCGCTGTCGGGCTCCAGCTTCACACCCCGGCTCCGGGCCTGCGGCCCGAAGCCGAAGGTGACGGCGGGGACGCCGGCGGGGATCTCCCGGGCCACGGCGGGCCAGGCGGGGTCGTCGGCGTTGCCCGCGGCCAGGGCGCACTGGCGGAACAGGGCGGCCTTGCAGGCGCGGTATTCCGCCAGGTCGGCGTGCTCCCCGGGGCCGATGTGGTCGGGGGAGAGATTGAGAAAGACCGCCGCGTCAAACCGGATGCCCTCCACCCGGTGCAGCTTCATGGCCTGGGAGGACACCTCCAGCACCGCGTGGGTGCAGCCGCCGTCCGCCATGTCCCGCAAAAGGCGGTGCAGGGCCACCGGCTCGGGGGTGGTGTTGCCGGTCTCCTCCAGCAGCCGCTCCCCGGAGAAAGCCCCCAGGGTGCCCATCATGCCGGTCTTGTGCCCGGCGGCGGTGAGGATGGCGCGGAGCATGTGGGCCACGGTGGTCTTGCCCTTGGTGCCGGTGACGGCGATGGTGACCAGCGCCTGGTCCGGGCGGCGGTAGAACTCCCGGGCCAGCAGGGCCAGGGTTTTCCGGGGCTCCGGGACGGCAACGGTGGGGGCGGGGGCGTCCGCCTCCCCATGGATGAGCAGGGCGGCCGCCCCCCGCGCCAGCGCCTGGGGGAGAAAGTCCTGACCGTCCCGGCGGGCACCGGGGAGGGCGGCAAAGAGCATCCCGGGCTCCACCTGGCGGGAGTCGCAGGTCAGGCCGGTGATCTCGGGGTCCTCCGGCGGGCAGGGCAGATTCAGGGGGGCGAGCAGACGGGACAGCTTCATGGGCGGCGCTCCTCTCCACATTGCTGCCCCAGTCTATGACGCCGCTGAAAAAAGGGTGAATCCGCAAAAAGCAGGGCCTTCCCGCCACGGGGAAGGCCCTGCCTGTGAAATATGGGATATCAGGCCCCTGCCTGGCGGGGGGGAACTTCCTCCCCGGCGGCCTGGGCACGCTTCCGGGCGTCGTACTCCCGGAGAAAGGTCTGGGCGTACTCCACGTCGGAGGGGGTGTCGATGTACTCGATGCCCCGCTTCTGCCGGGTCTCCGCCCCCTTGCCGGTGATGAGTAGCACCGAGGGCACCTCACAGCTCATCACCGCCCGGCGGATGGCCTCGCCCCGGTTGGTCTGGATCTCGTAGGGGCAGCCCTGCTGGGCCACGTGGCCGGAGATCTCCTGGCAGATGGACAGGGTGTCCTCCTCCCCGGAGTCCTCCTCGGTGAGCACCACCAGGTCGGAGTACTTGCCGGACACCTCGCCCAGGTCCCGGCGGCGCTCATAGGCCTTTTTACCGGGGCAGCCGAAGACGGTGACGATGCGCCGGCCGGGGTACTCCGCCCGGACGGACTGGAACAGGGTCTCAAAGCTCATGCGGTTGTGGGCGTAGTCCACGATGGCGGTGACCGAGGCGTCGGCGTTGGAGTAGACCTCCATCCGACCGGGCACCCGGGCCTTCTCCAGCCCGGCGGCAATGGCCTGCTCCGGGATGTCCAGCCCCCAGCAGATGGCAATGGCGGCCAGGGCGTTTTCCACGTTGAACAGCCCGGGCATGGTCAGGCGGAACTCCCGGTCCAGCGCCCCGGCCTTCACGTGAAAGCAGATGTCGTGGCCCTGCTTGCGCACGTCGCTGCCGTACACGTCGGCGGCGGGATCCCGCCGGGAGAAGGTGCGCACGTGGGCGCAGTCCCGCCTGGCGGCGGCCAGGGCCTCTTCGGCGCGGTCGCAGTCCAGATTGACGCAGGAGAAGTCCGCCTGGGCGAAGATCTTCAGCTTGGAGTGGAAGTAGTCCTCGAAATCCGGGTGCTCCACCGGGGAGATGTGGTCCCGGCCGATGTTCAGGAAACAGGCCGCGGCAAACCGGGTGCCCAGGGTGCGGTGGTACTTCAGCGCCTGGCTGGACACCTCCATCACCAGGTAGCCCAGGCCGGAGGAGAGGGCGTTGGCAAAGTGCTTTTGCAGCTCCAGCGGCTCCGGGGTAGTGAGGTGGGACTCGAAGTTCTCCACCCCATCGTAGGTGTCGATGGAGGAGATGACCCCGCAGGAGCTGCCCCTGGGGGCCAGGTACTCATCCAGAATATGCTTCAGATAATAGGTGGTGGACGACTTGCCCTTGGTGCCGGTGACCCCGATCACCGGCAGGCGCCGGGAGGGATCGTTGTAGTACTTCACCGCCAGCCGGGCCATGGCCCGGCGCAGGTCGGGCACCAGGATGCAGGGCAGCTCCACCTGGGGGTAGGGGGTCTCGCTCACGTAGGCAAAGGCCCCCAGCCGGACGGCGTCCACCAGGAATTCCGGTTTGAAATGGGCCCCCTTGCAAAGGAAGAGGGTGCCGGGCACCGCCTGGCGGGAGTCGCAGGACACCAGCTCCACCTGGCGTTCCAGCTCCAGATCGCTGGGCAGCGGGGCGGCCAGCAGGCCCTCCCCCTCCAGCAGGGCACAGTAGTCTTTCAGCGGATAGAGCTCCAGTTTCACGCAGGGTCACCTCGCAGTCAGATGGTACGCAGGGGATAGCCGCAGGCGGTCACCGCCCGCTGGGCCAGCACCGCCATGGCGTCCAGGTAGAACGGCGGCAGGCTGTGATAGGTGGAGAAGACGGACAGCTCGGTGCAGGCCAGAATGGCGCAGTCGCACCCCGCCCGCCGGATGGCCCGGTCGATGTGGGCGAACTTCTCCCGGCTGCCCTGCTCCCCCTGTTTGATCTCGTCATAGATGATGGACATGACCAGCCGCTGGGTCAGCGCGTCGGGGGCCACCGCCTCCATCCCCACGGCGGCGCACTCCTTCTGGTACAGCCCGGTGCGGATGGTGCCGTCGGTGGCCAGGATGCCGGGGCGTTTCTTCCCCTGCCGGGCCAGCTCCTGGGCGGTCTCCCGGATCATGTGGAGAATGGGCACCCCCACATCCTCCTGCAGCTTGTCCACAAAGTAGTGGGAGGTGTTGCAGGGGATGGCGATGGCGGTGCAGCCGCAGTTCTCCAGCAGCCGGGCGTCCTTCAGCAGGCGCTGGTACAGCTCCCCCGTCTCGCCGGAGAGAATGGCCTGGGTCCGGTCAGGGATGCCCGTGTCCGACAGGATGAGGGCGGGGATGTGATCCTGGTCCCGGGCGGCGTCGGTGCGGTCCAGCACAAATTGATAAAACACCTGGGTGGCCTGGGGGCCCATGCCGCCCAGCACGCCTAATTTCTGTTCCATGGCCCCTCCTTATCCCGCGGGCTTGTCGTTGTGCTTGTGGAAGCGCACATAGGTGCCGATGTGGTTTTTCCAGATCCGCCAGATGCGCTTGGCGGTGTAGTCCGGCCGGTACTCCATGGAGTGGTGGTCGGTGCCGCGGCGGAAGAGCTTCTTCATCCGGGCGTGATAGGACCTGGGAATAAAGGTCAGGGCCAGCCGCCGGGGGATCATCCGCCAGATGGTCTCCCGCTCCACCACGGTGAGGGGCAGATCCTTCCCCTCCAGCAGGTCGCCCACCAGATACCGGGCGATGTTGGCCCCGGCCCCGGTGACGTAGTAGTTGCTGCGCCCCTGGCGGCAGTTGATCTCAAAGGCCTTGTACTTCCCGTCCCGCTGGTCATATTTGATGTCGAAGTTGGAGAAGCCCACGTACCCCTGGTCCTCCAGCATGGCCCGGATCTTGTTGCACAGGTTCTGGTCGTGCTCGGTGATGATGACGGCGTGGTTGCCGATGCCGTGGGGGGAGTGCTCCTCCAGCAGCACGTGGCCCAGGCACATCATCTTCACCTTGCCGTGGGTGTCGGAGTAGTTGGTGAGCACCCGCATATAGGTGTCGTCCCCGGGGATAAACTCCTGGAGGATCATCTTGCCCGGATATCCGGCGGCGTACACCTCGTCCAGGGCGGCGAGCAGCTCCTCCCAGCTCTGGCACAGGTACACCTTCTTCAGCTCGCTGTGCCCCGTGGCCCAGTAGGCCACCCCGTCGGCGGGCTTGGCGATATAGGGGGGCTGCCAGGGCAGGGTGAAGTCGTGGCCCATGGCCCCGTCGTAGACAAAGGTAGCCGGATGGTCGATGCCATACCGGTCGCACAGGGCGTAGAACTGCTCCTTGTTGGTCAGCCGGTCCAGCATCTCCCCGCTGATGTAATTGCACTTCACATTGGCGGGGAACTGGTCCTTCAGATGGGCCGCCAGCTTCACATAGCTGTCCCCGCAGCCGATGACCAGCACGGTTTTGTCGCCGCACTCCGCCGCCACCGCCTTCACGTTCTTCAGGAAGGTCTGGGCGTCCTCATTGTCCAGGCAAGGGCGGTAATCGATGATGGAGCTGTAGGCGCAGGGGAAGGAGATGTATTTGCCAAAGGCGATGCTCTTCACTCCGTAGGCCTCGTGAAAGGCGCGGGCAACGCTGTACACGTTGATATCGCCGCCGAACAGCAGCGGCTGGAACGCAGGCGTGGACATAGGGCGGATCATGCTCCTCATATCGTAATTTCTGTTTGGGAAAAAGCGGACTCTCAGCGGGGCATCCGCGGAATCCCTCCGCGGATGCCCCTACATTATAATATAGAATTTTTCTCTGTCAAGCCTCAGCCTCCGGCCCGCTTCACCAGGAAGACGCCGGGGATCTGGGACAGCTTGTTGATGACGCCGGTGAGTTCGCTGCGGTCCTTGACGGACAGCTCCAGGGAGACCAGGGCGTAGCCGTCGGGCTGGCTGCGGGCGGAGAGGTTGTTCACCTTCACCTTCTGGGTAGACAGGGCCATGGCCACGTCCAGGGCCAGGCCGTCCCGGTCTTTGGCGGAGATCTCCAGCGAAGTGCGGTAGGAGGACTGCTCGCTCTCCACCCAGGACACCTGTACCCAGCGCCCCGCCTCCGCCTTCTGCTTCTCCGGCGTGGCGTTGGGGCAGTCCGCCCGGTGGATGGACACGCCGTAGCCCCGGGTGATAAAGCCCACCACCGGGTCGCCGGGCACGGGGGTGCAGCACTTGGAGAATTTCACCATACAGTTGTCCAGCCCCTCCACGATGATGCCGCTCTCCGAGTGGCGGGGGCGGTTGGAGGAACCGCCGGACTGCTGCGGCTTGGCCGCGGCGGGGAAAATGGCCTCGCCGGCGGCCAGGCTGTCCTGCATGGCCAGCCGCTCGGCGTTCTGCCGCTCCAGCCGGCCCTGCCGGGTCATCTCCTCCTTCATCCGGGCCACCGCCTTCTGGGCGGACATGCCGCCGTAGCCGATGGCGGCGTACAGCTCATCCAGGGAGTTGAAGCGCACCCGCTTGAGCAGGGTGTCCAGCAGCTCCGGCGTGGCGGTGATGGCCGCCATGGTCAGCCCCATGTGCTTCAGCTCGGACTCGAAGGCCGCCCGGCCGGTGGCGATGTTCTCCTCCCGGCGCTCCTTCTTGAACCACTGGCGGATCTTGTTGCGGGCCTCGTTGGACTTGCAGATGTTCATCCAGTCCCGGCTGGGGCCCTTGGCGGACTTGGAGGTGATGATCTCCACGATATCCCCGTTTTTCAGCGGAGTGTCGTAGGTGACGATGCGCCCGTTCACCCGGGCCCCGGTCATGGAGTTGCCCACGGCGGAGTGGATGGAGTAGGCGAAGTCGATGGGGGTGGCCCCGGCGGGCAGGCTCTTCACGTCCCCGTTGGGGGTGAAGACGAACACCTCGTCGGCGAACATATCCACCTTCAGGGTGCGCACGAACTCGTCCGGGTCGGTGTCCTGCTGGCTCTCCAGCAGCTTGCGCACCCACTCGAATTCCTTTTCGGTGCCCAGCTTGCTGTTGGCCATGCCCTGTTTGTATTTCCAGTGGGCGGCCACGCCGTATTCGGCGGTCTGGTGCATCTCCCAGGTGCGGATCTGCACCTCGAAAGGGATGCCGTCGTTGCCGATGACGGTGGTGTGCAGGGACTGGTAGCCGTTGGGCTTGGGGGTGCTGATATAGTCCTTGAACCGGCCCAGCACCGGTTTGAACATATCGTGGATGCAGCCCAGCACGTTGTAGCAGGCGGAGACATCCGCCACAATCACCCGGAAGGCGTAGATGTCGAAGATCTCCTTGATGGTCTTGCTCTGGGCGTACATCTTCCGGTAGATGGAGTAGATGTGCTTGAGCCGGCCGTAGACGGTGCACTGGATGCCCTCCTGGGCCAGCCGCTCCTCGATCTGCTTCTGCATCCGGGCCAGGAACTCGGAGTTCTCGGTGGTGAGGGCGTCCAGCTCCTGCTGGACCTCCTTGTATCCGATGGGGTCCAGATACTGCAGGGACAGGTCCTCCAGCTCCCACTTCAGCCGCTGCATGCCCAGCCGGTGGGCGATGGGGGCGTAGATCTCCATGGTCTCCAGGGACTTTTCCTTCTGCTTGCGCTCGGACTGGTACTGGAGGGTGCGCATGTTGTGCAGCCGGTCGCACAGCTTGATGAGGATGACCCGCACGTCCTTGGCCATGGCCATGAACATTTTGCGCAGGTTCTCCATCTGCTCGTCCTCTTTGGAGGTGTACTGCATCCGGGTCAGTTTGGTGACCCCCTCCACCAGATTGGCCACCGTGGCGCCAAAGCGCTTGGCGATGTCGTCATGGGTGGAGTCGGTATCCTCGATGCAGTCGTGGAGCAGGGCGGAAATGATGGAGTCCATGTCCAGATCCAGCTCGGCCACGATTTCCGCCACGGCGATGGGGTGGGTGATATAGGGCTCGCCGCTCTTGCGCAGCTGGCTGCCGTGGTGGGCGTTGGCGTATTCAAAGGCGGCGCGCAGTCGGCCCGTGTCCGCGTGGGGATTGCTCTCCAGCACCCGGCGCTCCAGCTGTTCGTAACGCGCCTGGATATCGTTTGCCACGTCCATTCCTATACCTCCTCTCTTCTCCTGGGCCCCGGGCCCAGAATGGCCCGCAGCCGTTTCATCATCTCGGCCTGCTCCAGATCCACCTTGCCCTGCCGGGGCCGCACGCAGACGGAGATCTCCTCCCCGGACAGGGAGAGCTGGATCAGCCCCCGCTCATCCATCACGTGCAGGCACACCAGGGCCCGCCCGTAGGAGCAGCGCCCCGTCTGGCCCCGCACGGCGTGGCGCACCAGCTGGTCCAGCCGGGAGACGGTGGGGCCGCCGGCGCAGCTGTGCTCCAGAAAACGCCACAGGTGGGCAAAATCCTGCCGGTCAGGCAGCAGCAGGGACGCCTCCCACCGGGACAGGGCCTCCCCCTGCTGCAGCCGCCGGAACAGAGCCTGTTCCAGCTGAGCCCGGGTAGGGGCGGGGCGCAGGTCGCACAGCTGAAGCTGCACGGTGCGGTTGCCCCGGTATTCATTGACCTGGAGGTGGAAGGCCAGGTCCAGCCGTTCCCCGGGGGCAATGCCGCAGGCGGCGGTGTTGGCGGAAAAGAAGATGGTCTCCAGCACCACGCCGTCCCGGCGGACCTTCATTTTCAGGTGCCGGCCGCCCCCCACGTCGGCGCAGGAGAGCACGCAGGCCGAGCGCAGCAGGAAGACCGGCTTGGGATTGCCCGCCCCGAAGGGCTCCAGCAGGGACAGCGCGTCCACCTCCTGGCAGTTCAGAAGGGCGCAGTTGTCGATCTCCACGTCCACGTCCAGGGCCGTGACCATGGGTTGGCCGTTGGAATAGCCGGACACCAGGCGGGCCATGGCCGCGCGGAACGCGGGGATGTTTTCCTCCCGGATGGTGAAGCCGGCCGCCAGCTCGTGCCCGCCGTACTCCTCCAGCAGGGGGGCGCACCGCTCCAGGGCGGCGAACAGATTGAACCCGCCGAAGGAGCGGCAGGAGCCCTTGCCCCGCCCGTGATCCAGGCTGATCATAAAGGCGGGGCAGGCGTATTTTTCCGACAGGCGGGAGGCCACAATGCCCACCACCCCCTGGTGCCAGCCCTCACCGGCCAGTACGATGGCGGGGGTGGCCAGCTGGGGCTGCCGGATGAGCAGGCTGTCGCACTGCTCGTAAATCTCCAGTTCGATGGCCTGCCGCCGCCGGTTGAGCTCACACAGCTCCACGGCCATGGCCTGCCCCTGCTCCTCACTGCGGGTGAGCAGCAGGTTCAGCGCCACATCCACCTGTTCCATCCGGCCGGCGGCGTTGATCCGGGGGGCCAGGCCGTAGCCCACGGTGACAGCGGTGGGCAGCCGGCCGGGCTCGCAGCCCGCCTCCCGCAGCAGAGCCCGCAGGCCGGGCCGCCGGGTGTGGCTCAGCAGGGCAAGCCCCAGGCGCACCAGGGCCCGGTTTTCGTCGGTGAGGCGCATGACGTCGGATATGGTGCCGATGGCGGCCAGCTCCCCGTACCGGTGCAGCACATCCTCCCGCCTCTCCGGCGGGACCAGGGCCAGGGCCAGCTTCAGGGCCACGCCCACGCCGGCCAGCTCCTTGAAGGGGTAGGGGCAGTCCGGCCGGCGGGGATCCACCACCGCGGCGGCGCCGGGCAGCTCCCCCTTGCACTGGTGATGGTCGGTGACCACCACATCCACCCCAAGGCCCTTGGCATAGGCCACCTCCCGGCTGGCGGTGATGCCGCAGTCCACGGTGACAATCAGGCGCACCCCGGACTGAGCCAGGGCGTCAATGGCCCCGGTGTTCAGCCCGTATCCCTCATGGGTCCGGTCCGGGATGTAGGGCACCGCCTGCCCGCCCAAAGCCTGAAGGGCCTCCAGCAGCAGGCAGGTCGCGGTGATGCCGTCCACATCGTAATCCCCGTAGACGGCGATGATCTCCCCCGCCGTCAGGGCCCGGCGGATGCGCGCCACCGCCCGGTCCATATCCCGCAGCAGGAAGGGATCCCGCTGGAGCACCGGGGTCTCGGCCAGAAAACCGGCCGCTTTTTCCGGGGTGTCCAGCCCCCGGGCGCACAGCACGGCCGCGCACAGGGGCGGCAGTCCCGCCAGCTCCATGCGGCGCAGGGCGTCCACCCCCGGGGCCGGGGACAGATTCCACTGTTTGTATTTCATGACTTCATCCTCAAAACAGAGATAAAAAATTAGTTTTATTATAACAAATGTGGCTGCCTGTTTCAACCGGCGGCCGGACGGCGAACTGCCCAAATTTCAGCAAAAACCAGCCCTTGGCACAAATTTAGAACAAATGTTTGACATTGTGGCCGGACTATGGTACAATGTCCGTGCAACCTGAGATTCTGCGGGAAGGAGACTGCTTTTATGAGCAAATTATCCCCCAAACAGCAGCAGATTTATGACTTTATCCTGAATTTCGCGGATGAGCACGGCTATCCCCCCTCCGTGCGGGAGATCGCCCAGGCGGTGGACCTGCGCTCCCCCTCCACCGTGCACTTTCATCTGAAGGGATTGCGGGAGGCGGGGCTCATCGAGCAGGCGGAGGGCAAGACCCGGGCCATCACCGTCACCGACGGGGCCCACAACCGCCGCAACCAGGTGCCCCTGCTGGGCTCCGTCGCCGCCGGCAGCCCCATTCTGGCGGAGGAGTGCATCGAGGACTACCTCACCTTTGACACCGGCGGCCGGGTGGGAGAGCACTTTGCCCTGCGGGTCCGGGGCGAGTCCATGCTGGAGGCCGGCATTCTCCCCGGAGACGTGGTGGTGGTCCACCAAGAGCAGCAGGTGCGAAACGGGGACATTGTGGTGGCCCTGTTTGAGGACGAGGCCACGGTAAAGACCTTCCGCAGGGAGAACGGGCACATCTGGCTCTACCCGGAGAACTCCAGCCCGGAGTATCAGCCCATTGACGGCGAGGGCTGCCGCATCCTGGGCAGGGTGGTGGCCGTCGTCCGGCGGTACTGACCGCGAGGGCGTTTCAATTTCTTGATCTATCTGGTTCCGGCTTTTCTGGGGAAGGGCCGGAACTTTTTTGCCTGCGAGACTTTTCTTTTGCCGCCGGGTGTGGTATCATGACTTTGACTCTGCAATACGCTAAAGTGAGAGAGGCGATGTCCAATGAAAATCGTGGTCAAAGTGGGGACCTCCACCCTGGCCTATGCCACCGGCCGGCTGAACATCCGCCATGTGGAGGAGCTGGTGAAAACCCTCTCTCATCAGAGCAGCGCCGGGCACGCGCTGATCCTGGTGTCCTCCGGCGCCATCGGGATGGGTGTGGGCAAGCTGAATCTGCCCGGAAGGCCCGCGGATATGCCCACCAAACAGGCCGCCGCCGCGGTGGGGCAGTGCGAGCTGATGTATACCTACGACCGGTTGTTCTCCCAGTACAACCACACGGTGGCCCAGCTTCTGCTCACCGGGGAGGACATCGACCATGAGGACCGGCGTCAGAACTTTGAGAATACCGTCAACCGGCTGCTGGAGCTGGGCGTCCTGCCCATTGTCAACGAAAACGACACCGTGGCCACGGCGGAGATCTCCGTGGGAGACAACGATACCCTGGGCGCGGTGGTGGCCTGCACCACGGGGGCGGATCTGCTGGTGCTGCTGTCCGACATCGAGGGGCTGTATACCGCCGACCCCCACCGGGACGCCAGTGCCGCCCTCATCCCGGTGGTGGAAACCATCACGCCGGAGATCGAGGCCCTGGCCGGCCAGGCGGGCAGCGCCCTGGCCACCGGCGGCATGGCCACCAAGCTCAAGGCGGCCCGGATGGTGACCCAGCAGGGCTGCGACATGGTGATCGCCAACGGCGCCAGGCCGGAACTGCTCTATGAAATCGTGGCGGGAGCTCCGGTGGGGACCCGGTTTCTCGCCCGGCGGAATTGATTGCAAGGAGGACATGTCCATGACAACTCAGGAACTGCTGCACCGTGCCCGGGCGGCCAAAACTGCCGTCGCGCTGGCCGGCACGGACAAAAAGAACGCCGCGCTGCTGGCCATGGCCGATGCGCTGGAGGCCCGGATCTCCCCCATTCTTGCGGCCAACGCCGAAGATCTGGCCGCGGCCAGAGGGACCATGTCCGACGTGATGCTGGACCGCCTGGCCCTGAGCGAAGAACGCGTGCGCGGCATGGCCGCCGGCATCCGGGAGGTGGCCCAGCTGCCCGATCCCGTGGGGCAGGTTCTGCGCCGGGTGGAGCGGCCCAACGGCCTGGTCATTGAAAAGACCTGCGTCCCCATGGGCGTCATTGCCATCATTTATGAAAGCCGCCCCAACGTCACCTCGGACGCCGCCGCCCTGGCCCTGAAGGCCGGCTCGGCCTGTGTCCTGCGAGGCGGGAAGGAGGCCCACCGCTCCGCCGCCGCCATTGTCACCGCGCTGCGCGCCGGACTGGCCGGCGCCGGCCTGCCGGAGGACGCCGTGGTTCTGGTGGAGGACACCTCCCGCCAGTCCGCCAACGAGCTCATGGCCGCCCGGGGACTGGTGGACCTGCTCATTCCCCGGGGGGGAGCGGGACTCATCCGGGCCTGCGTGGAAAACGCGGCCGTCCCGGTCATCGAAACCGGCACCGGCATCTGCCACATCTATGTGGACAAGGACGCCGATCCGGCCATGGCCCTGGACATCGTGGAGAACGCCAAATGCAGCCGGCCCAGCGTGTGCAACGCCGCCGAGGTCTGCCTGGTCCACCGGGACATCGCCCCGGAGTTTCTCCCGGCACTGAGGGAGCGCCTGGTGGACCGGCGCGCCGCCGCCGGCCAGCCTCCCGTGGAGCTGCGGCTGGATCCGGCGGCCGCCTCCGTCATCCCCGGCACCCCCGCCGGGGAGCGGGACTTCGACACGGAATTTCTCAACTACATTCTGGCTGTGAAGGTGGTTGACAGCCTGGAGGATGCGGTGGCTCACATTTCCGCCCACTCCACCGGGCACTCCGACGCCATCATCACCGCCGACGGCCAGGCCGCCGCCCGGTTCCTCTCCTGCGTGGACAGCGCCGCCGTCTACTGGAACGCCTCCACCCGGTTCACCGACGGCGGAGAATTTGGCCTGGGCTGCGAAATGGGGATCTCCACCCAGCGCCTTCACGCCCGGGGGCCCATGGGCCTGACCGAGCTGTGCAGCTACAAATATATCATCCGGGGAACGGGACAAATCCGTTAAAAAGGAAATAGAGGATTATAAATACAAGAGCCGCCTGAAAATGGCGGCTCTTGTTGATTTTTGGGTGCTTAAAGGCGAGAAGATGGCTCATCTTCTTATGGCGGGAAACGAGGGAAAAAACAAAAGGAGGAACATCCGAAATGAGAAATCTGAAGAAGA
>CALWXH010000002.1 GCA_944385465.1 uncultured Oscillospiraceae bacterium
CTCTACGGCACCTACGAGCCCCTGTCCGTCACCATCACCCACATCATCAACAACAAGTCCGGCATCTCCTTCACCTCCTACAGCCACACCGGCCTGCCGGTGGCGGTGCTGGCCCAGGGCGTGAACAGCGAGGTCTTCAACGGCTACTACGACAACACCGCCATTTACGACAAGCTGGCCGCCATGCTGGACGTGGCCTGAGACAACACGCACCGATCCTCACCGCACCGCGCAAGCGCCACCCCGGTCCCGCGGGACCGGGGTGGCTTGAGCGTGTCGGGAACAGATTCCCGGCAGGCTCAAGCCACCCGGAGTGGACTTGTGCGGAATCTGACCATAGGAGAAATGACCATGAAAAGACTTCTGAGCCGGGACCGGATCCGCTATCAGGCGCCGGTTCTGGTGTGCCTGCTGGCCATCGTGGTCCTGCTGCTGATGCCCACCGGATTTGAGGGGGCGCTGAATTATCAGCAGGCGGAGCGCTGCCGGGCTGAGGTGATCAGCGTCAACAATTCCGCCGTCATTGACACCGGGCTGGTGCGCTCTGGCGAGCAGCTGTGCCAGCTGACCATCCTGGACGGCATGTTCCGGGGAGAGACGGTCACCGGCGTGAATATGCTCAACGGCTCGCTGGAGCAGGACAAGATCTTTGTCCCGGGAGATACCGCCCTGGTGGTGATCAGCCACGATGGAGATGAGATCACCAACGTCACCATGTCTGACCATTTCCGCCTGGGCTGGGAGGCCCTGCTGGCGGTGATATTCGCCGTGTTCCTGATCCTCTTCGCCGGGCGCACCGGGGTGCGGGCCCTGGCCTCCTTTGTCCTGACCATCCTCACGATGTGGAAGGTCCTGGTGCCCGCCTATCTGCGGGGCTACAACCCCATCTGGGTGGGGCTTGCCATCACCCTGTTCCTCACGGTGCTCATCATCGCCCTGGTGTATGGGTTCGACCGGCGGTGTGCCGCGGCGGTGTCCGGCTCCTTCCTGGGCATCCTGGTGACCTGTGTTCTGGGCGTGGTGTTCACCGACCTGTTCCAGATTCACGGCGCGGTGATGTCCTACTCCGAAAGCCTGCTCTATTCCGGCTACCAGCACCTGGATCTGACCCAGATCTATATGGCGTCCATTTTCCTGGGAGCCTCCGGCGCGGTGATGGACCTGAGCGTGGACATCACCTCTGCCGTCCACGAGGTGATGGAAAAGCGGCCCGATCTGCCCTGGCGGGAGGCGGTAAAGTCCGGCCTCAATGTGGGCAGGGCGGCCATGGGCACCATGACCACCACGCTGCTCTTTGCCTACTCCGGCGGCTATATCGCCCTGCTGATGGTGTTCATGGCCCAGGGAACCCCGCTGGACAACCTGCTCAACTACAAGTATGTGGCGGCGGAGATCATCCACACGGTGATCGGCTCCTTCGGCCTGGTGACGGTGGCGCCCTTTACCGCGCTGACCGCAGGCTGGCTGCTGGCCGGGAGAGGGGCGCCGCGGACGGCTGCGCTGCCGCGGCGAAAAGAGAGCGCGGACACAAACAAGTGACACTCTCTTGAAAACTCCAGAGCACATTGGCTCATGGCGCAAAACACCCCGAAGAGGCGGCGAAGCTGCCGCTCTTCGGGGTGTGCGTTTATTTTCCCACGCAGAAGCGTTCAAAGATGCGGGCGGTGACATCCTCCCGCACCACCCGCCCGGTGAGCTCGCCCAGGGCGGTGAGGGCCTGCTCCACATCGGTGAGCACCGCGTCGGGGGACAGCCCGTCCTCCAGGGCCCGGGCGGCCCGGGCCACCGCCTGCCTGGCCTGACCGGCGGCCTGGGCCTGGCGGGCATTGGTGAGCAGGGCGCCGGGGCGCACGCCGGGATCCTCCGGGAACAGCTGCTCCATGGCCAGCTCCAGCTGGTCTACGCCGTCCCCGGTGAGGGCGGACAGGCGGACTACGGGCACTGCGTCGGGCAGAGGGGGGAGCTGGAGCTTTTCGGGGGCGGGCAGGTCATCCTTGTTGAAGATGACCACACACCGGGGGGCGGCCAGCCCCAGGGCCAGCACGGCCTCATCCTCCTGGGTGAGGGGGCGGCTGCCGTCCAGCACCACCAGCACCAGCTCCGCCTGGGCCACGGCGGCCCGGCTGCGGTCCATGCCCAGCTGCTCCACCTGGTCGTCCGCCTGGTGGAGACCGGCGGTGTCGATGAGCCGGAGCAGGATGCCGCCCAGGTTCAGCCGCTCCTCCACCGTGTCCCGGGTGGTGCCGGCGATGGGGGTGACGATGGCCCGGTCATAGCCCAGCAGGGCGTTGAACAGGGTGGACTTGCCGGCGTTGGGCCGGCCGATGATGGCGCAGGGGACGCCCTCCATCAGGGCGCGGCCCCGGCGGTAGCTGCCCGCCAGCTGATCCAGCTTGCCCGCGGCGGCCTGGAGCGCCCGGGAGATCTCGGCGGCCTGAAAGGGCTCGATGTCCTCATCCGGGTAGTCCAGCACCGCGTGGAAGTGGGCCAGCAGATCGGTGAGGGACTGATAGATCTCCTCAATGGCCACCGCCAGGGCGCCCCCCAGCTGGCCGGCGGCCTGGCGGACGGCGGCGGGGGACTCGGCGTGGATCAGATCGGCGATGGCCTCGGTGCGGGTGAGATCCAGTTTGCCGGCCAGGAAGGCCCGGCGGGTGAACTCTCCGGCCAGGGCCTGCCGGGCGCCGGCGGCAAACAGGGCGTCCAGGGCCAGCACCAGGGCGGAGGGGGAGCCGTGGCATTGCAGCTCGGCGGTGTCCTCCCCGGTGTAGCTGTGGGGGGCCCGGGAGACGGTGGCCAGGCAGTAGTCGATGACCTGGCCCTCCGGGTCCCGGAGGGCGCCGTACACCAGGGCCCGGTCGGGCCGCTGGGACATAGGGGCGCCGTGGCCGGGGGTGAACACCCGGTCTATCACGGCGATGGCCTCCGGCCCGGACAGGCGCAGAATGCCGATGGCGGAGGGCGCCAGAGGGGTGGCGATGGCGGCAATGGTATCGTTCATAGACAGTCACCTCAGATACTGCGGGATGGTTGTGTCCTGACACTATACCATGTCCGGGGGGATTTGGCAACCGGGGCGGAGAGGTTGCGCCGGGCGGCGGGGTGTGGTAGAATAGGGCAAATCCAATTGGGAGGTGCCCGCCATGGCAGAGCTGAACATAGTATCTTATAAGCTGCAGGATCTGCAGTTTTTCAACAAGCTGGACAAGCCCGGACAGGTGCAGCTGGAGAACAACTTTTCCTTCTCCGTCAGCTACACGCCGGATAACACCCGCTGTGTGGCCAAGCTGTACCAGTGCGTGAAGGATAAGAGCGACGGCCCGGACCACCGCTTCTTTGTGTCTGTGGACATCATCGGTGTGTTCGCCATTACCGGGACGGTCACCGATGAGGACAAGAAGGAATTCCACGTGCAGTGCTACCACCAGCTTTTCCCCTATGCGGAGATGCTGGCCAAACAGGTGTGCGCCGCCGGCGGAATGCCCAACTTCATGCTGCTGCGGCAGAAGATGAGCAGAGACAACGTGACGGTGAACCGGAAGGAGCCGGGCCAGGCGTGAAAAGCAAACCCCCGTCTGCCGCACCGGGCAGACGGGGGTGAATTTTTATGCTTGCCGCCGTCCTTGGGCGGAAACGGCGCTAAGCGGACTTTGCGACGACGTTGTCAAGCTTCGCCTGCTCACGACGCCCGGCTTCCCTCCGTCTCGGACTGGTCTGCGGGCCGCATTGCGGCCCTGCGCTCGTCCTCGCTCCGGTCCATCCGGGCTGTGAGCGACGGCTCAGCTCTTCTCCTCAAACGTTGCGCCGCAGGAGCGGCAGTGGACGGTGATGCGGCCCTTCCCTCTGGGCACGCGCATCTGCTGCCCGCAGTTGGGGCATTTGAAGTAGCGGTGCTCCCGGTCCTGCATCCGGGTGCGGCAGGACTTGAATCTGCGGCAGATGGGGCCGGTGAGCTGGAGGAACTTGGCGTTTTCCGCCCGCCGCCGGTCGATGTTCCGGGAGAGCATCCGGAAGAGGGTGACGAACAGCAGCACCAGCACGATGAAGTCCAGGGCAATCAGGCGAGTGAACAGAAACACCACGTACAGCACCAGGTACAAAACCATGAGGAACACATTCAGCTGGTCCATGCCGTACCGGCCCACCATGAATCTTGCCATCCACTGTCGGATCATCCGCACTCACCTCCCGGCAGAAAATAGTTTCATATTACATTCTTTATGATAATCTCCCAGCCGGACAACGTCAATGGGGTATCCGTAAACAAAATGTGAATTTGCACCGCCGGCGGGGGCGGAGGCGGGACAAAGACGGTTGAAATTCCGGGCGGGGCTATTATATAATGAAGGCAATCTGCCAATCTGGGCCGGAACTGCCGGCCATGCGCGAGGAGGAGAGACGGATGGAGCTGAAACAATGTCTGGACAGCCGGATCCTGCTGCTGGACGGGGGGACGGGGACCCTGCTCCAGGCCCGGGGGCTGAAGTCCGGGGAGAGCCCGGAGCGGTGGAATGTGGAGCGCCGGGAGGAGATGGTGGCCATCCACCGGGCCTATTACGAAGCGGGGGCCGACCTGGTGCTGGCCAATACCTTCGGGGCCAACCGGCTGAAGCTGCGCAACTGCCCCTACTCGGTGGAGGAGGTGGTGACGGCCGCGGTGGACAATCTGCGTGCGGCCAGGGATCAGGCGGGCCGCGGCTGGCTTGGCCTGGATGTGGGCCCCACCGGGCGGCTGATGGCGCCCATGGGGGAGCTGGACTTTGACCAGGCGGTGGACGCGTTTTCCCAGGTGATCCGGGCCGGCGTCCGGGCGGGGGTGGACGCGGTGGTCATCGAGACCATGACCGACCTGCACGAGCTCAAGGCCGCGGTGCTGGCGGCCAGGGAGTGCTGTGACCTGCCCGTGCTGGCCACGGCGGCCTTCGGGGAAAACGGACGGCTGCTCACCGGCGGGGACGGCGCCGCGCTGGTATCCCTTCTGGAGGGGCTGGGGGTGTCCGCCCTGGGCCTCAACTGCGGCGCCGGGCCCCTGCAGCTGAGCGCCACCGTGGGGGGCCTGCTGGAGCTGGCCTCGGTGCCGGTGATCTTCAAGCCCAATGCCGGGATGCCCCGGCCGGAGCCGGACGGCACCGTCCGCTATGACATCGACGAGGACGCCTTTGCCCGGGCGGTGGCGGAGATGGTGCGCAAGGGCGTGCGGGTGGCCGGCGGCTGCTGCGGCACCACGCCGGAGCACATTGCCCGGCTCCACGCGGCCTGCGGGGAATGGAAACCGGCGGCGGGCAGCGCCAAGGGGCAGATCTGGATTTCCTCGGGCGCCCAGGCCCTGGATGTGAGCGCGGTCGACCTGAGAGAGATCGCGGCCATTGCCGTGCCGGAGGATCCGGACGATCTGCTGGATGAGGTCTTTGACCGCCAGGACGAGGGGGAGCCCCTGCTCCGGCTGGATTTCTCCGAAAGCGGGCTGGACCCCCTGGAGGCGGTGGAGGCCGTGCAGGAGGTGTCCCGGCTGCCCCTGTGGCTGGAGGGGGCAGAGGCGGCCCGGCTGGAGCGCGCCCTGCGCCGCTGCAACGGCAAGGCCATGGTCACCGTCCCGGCGGGGGAGGACGGCCTGCCGCAGCTGCTGGGCCGGTACGGCGGCGTGGCCTGGGAGGCGGAGAGCGGCGCGCTCACCGACTACCGGCGGACGCAGGGGACAAAATGATGCCGCCGGGGCCGGCGCGGCGTTGCAGAACGGAGTTCCGGCTGATATAATGGACGAAACGGAAACAGGAGGCGGCGGACATGGCACGCATCGACAAAGAAAATTACTACCTGGACATCGCGCAGACGGTATCGGAGCGCTCCACCTGCATGCGCCGGTGCTATGGGGCCATTGTGGTCAACCACGATGAGATTGTATCCACCGGCTACAACGGAGCGCCCCGGGGGCGGAAGAACTGCGGGGATCTGGGGTACTGCACCCGGGAGGCCATGAACATCCCCTCGGGAGAGCGGTATGAGCTGTGCCGCTCGGTCCACGCCGAGGCCAACGCCATCATCTCCGCCTCCCGGCGGGAGGTGCTGGGGGCCACCCTGTATATGGCCTGCCGGGACCCCAGGACCGGGGAGCTGCTGCCCGACTCCACCTCCTGCTCCATGTGCCGCAGGCTGATCATCAATGCCGGTATCGCCAAGGTGGTCATCCGGGATACGCCCACCCAGTACCGGGTGGTGGACGTGCAGAAAGAGTGGGTGGACGAGGACGATTCTCTGCCGGTCCTCCCGTGACAGAGGCTGAAACACAAAGGGGCCCTGGTCCGCGGACCGGGGCCCTTTGCGGCGGAAACGGGATTTTTCAGTTGTCATTTTTCCGCCTTTCGTGTAGAATAGAACTCTAATGAGATTGACCTTCAGGGGGGTGCCGGCTGTGTCCGCGCTGTTGCTGCCCAATGAAATACTGTCCATGTCCGCCCAGGCGGCACGGCGCCTGGTGGAGGCGGGGGACGGAGACGCCGCGCTGCTCTATCTGGCCATGCTGGAGCGGGGGGGCGACGCCCGGAGCGCCGGGGCGCGGCTGCGCTGGCCCCAGGAGCGGGTGGACCGGGCGTGGGACCGGCTGACCGGCATGGAGCTAGCGGAGAAGCGGACGCCCGCGCCGGAGCCGGCGGCGCCCAAGCCGGAGGACAGCGTGCCGGAGTACAGCCAGAAAGACCTCACCGACGCGCTGGACCAGGAGCCGCAGTTCCAGGGGCTCTACCAGGAGGTGGAGCGGATCCTCAGCCGGCCGATGTCGGACAGCGACCTGAAGTGCCTGTATGTCCTGTATGATTCCCTGGGCCTGTCGCCGGAGGTGATCCTGATGCTGGCCGGCTATGTGGCGCGGAAGGTCCGCAGGCTGAAGAACAGCCCGGGGGCCCGGCCCCGGATGCCCCAGATCCAGAGGGAGGGCTTTCGCTGGAAGCGCCTGGGCATCGATACCGTGGAGCGCGCCGAGGAGTATCTGCGCCGGGAGGAGCTGACGGATCAGCGGGAGTGGAAGATCCTGAGCATCATCGGCGTGAAGGAGCCCCGGGCCGCCGTGGAGCGGGAGCGGGAGTACATCCAGCGCTGGGTGACGCTGGGGCTGAGCGACGCGCTCATCGCCCTGGCCTATGAGCGCACGGTGTTCCAGAAAAAAGAGATGAACTGGGCCTATATGAACAAGATCCTGCTGTCCTGGCACGAGGCGGGCTATACCACCCCGGAGCAGGCGCGCCAGGGGGACCGCCCGCCCCAGCGCCGCCGGGGCGGAAAAGCGGCCCCGGGGCAGGAGAGCGTCCAGCCCAGCACTGAGCGGATCCGGAAGAATGCCGACTGGCTGGATCAATTTTTGGAAGAACAGAGGAAAGGAACGTGAGCTGCCATGGCCT
The DNA here is from genome assembly GCA_944385465.1 of uncultured Oscillospiraceae bacterium. Taxonomy (GTDB): domain Bacteria; phylum Bacillota; class Clostridia; order Oscillospirales; family Oscillospiraceae; genus Enterenecus. Next base: position 7,392 of record CALWXH010000002.1, read on the forward strand.
TTGAACCGGGCGTGGTGCGGCAGGCCGGACGGCTGTTGCAGCAGCAAAAGGAAGAGCGCGCCCGCCAGCGCAGCCGGCTGGAGCAGGAGCTGTACCAGCGCCAGCCGGAGCTGAAGCGCCTGGACCGGGCGCTGCGGGGCACCATGATAGAGCTGGCCGGTCTGGCGGCGGCGGGGACGCCGCTGGCCCCCGACGGGCCGGAGGTGACCCAAATCCGGGAGAAAAACCTGGCGTTGCAGCGGGAACGGGAGCGGCTGCTCAAAGAGCTGGGCCACGAGGCCCGGGAGCTGGAGGACCTCCCCGCCTGCCCCAAATGCGGGGACACCGGCTGGGCGGAGGGCAGGATGTGCAGCTGTTTGAAGCAGCTGTGCCTCCAGGAGCAGATGAAGCGGCTCACCAGCCTGATGAATCTGACGCCGGAGCAGTCCTTTGACCAGCTCCGGCTGGACGTGTATTCCGATCAGCCCTGGCAGGGGGAGGAGCGCTCCCCCCGGGAGCAGATGCGCCGGGTTGTCCAGGTCTGCGAGGGCTTTGCCCGGCAGTTCCCCGGCTACCCCCTGAAGAATCTGCTGCTGTCCGGCGGCACCGGCCTGGGCAAGACCTTCCTGTCCGGCTGCATCGCCCGGGAGGTGTCCCGGCGGGGGTATTCCGTGGTGTACGAGACGGCCATCGATCTCTTTGCCGCCTTTGAGACCCGGCGGTTTACCAGGGACGGAGAGGAGGAGCGGCAGGCCCGGGAGGAGACCCGGCGCTACCTGCGCTGCGACCTGCTGATCCTGGACGACCTGGGCAGCGAGATGACTGGGCCGCTGGCCCAGTCCGCCCTGTACGAAGTGGTGAACAGCCGCATCCGGGAGGATCGGCGGACCATCATCTCCACCAACCTCTCGGTGGAGGAGATCGGGCGGAGGTATACGCCCCAGGTGGCATCCCGCGTGGGCGGGCTGTTTCAGGAGCTGACATTTTACGGAGACGACATCCGCCGCCGGGGCCGGTGAGGCCGGCGGCGGAAAAAAGGGGGAGCGGCCATGCGCGCAGTGGTGACCAGAGTGAAACAGGCCCGGGTGGAGATCGACGGGGCGGTCAACGGCCAGATCGGTCAGGGCTTCCTGGTGCTGTTGGGGGTGGGCCTGGAGGACACCCCCGCCGCCGCGGACAAGATGGCGGACAAGGTGTGCGGCCTGCGGGTCTTTGAGGATGAGAACGGCAAGATGAACCTGAATCTCCAGACGGTGGGGGGCGCCCTGCTGGTGGTGAGCCAGTTTACCCTGTATGCCGACACCTCCTCCCGCCGGCCGGGGTTTACCGGGGCGGCCAAGCCCGACGCGGCCATTCCCCTCTATGAGCGGTTCATGGAGCAGTGCCGGGCCCGGGGGTTCCGGGTGGAGCACGGGGAATTCGGGGCGGATATGCAGGTCTTCTCCCAGAACGACGGCCCGGTGACCATTCTGCTGGAAGTTTGAGGGCGGTTTCCCGGCCGCCGGGGCCCCAAGAGATTTATTCTGCGCGGCGGAACTGAATTCCGCCTTGCGCCAAGGTTTTCGCGGAGCGAAAACGCTTGTACGCCGGACTCCCGGCGGGAAGCCGGCCGCTCCACAGGAGGAAGCGTATGGCACAAATTAGACAACTGGACCCCCATGTGGCGGACCTCATTGCCGCGGGGGAAGTGGTGGAGCGGCCGGCTTCGGTGGTCAAGGAACTGATGGAAAACGCCATCGACGCCGGCGCCCACGCGGTGACGGTGGAGATTGCCCATGGGGGGATGACCCTCATCCGGGTCACGGACGACGGCTGCGGCATCCCCGCGGACCAGGCGGCCACGGCCTTTCTGCGCCACGCCACCTCCAAAATCGCCACGGAATTTGACCTGGAGGCCATCGGCACCCTGGGCTTCCGGGGGGAGGCGCTGGCGGCCATTGCCGCGGTGTCCCGGGTGGAGCTGCTCACCCGCCCGCCGGAGGACACCCTGGGCACCGCCCTCACCCTGGAGGGGGGGCAGGTGCTGGAGCAGGAAGAGGCGGGGTGCCCCGCCGGCACCACCATGGTGGTGCGGGACCTGTTCTTCAACACCCCCGCCCGGCAGAAGTTTCTGAAGAAAGACGCGGCGGAGGGAGCGGCGGTGTTCGCCGTGGTGCAGCGCGTGGCCCTGTCCCACCCGGAGCTGTCGGTCAAATTCATCCGGGACGGCCGGCAGGAGCTGCTCACCCCCGGGGACGGGCAGCTGAAGAGCGCGGTCTACTCCGTGATGGGCAGGGAAATTGCCCTGGGGCTGCTGCCGGTGGCCGGCTCAGGGATCCATATGGGTGTGTCCGGCTTTGCCTCCATGCCCAGCTGCTGCCGGGGCAGCCGCAGCTACCAGCACTTTTTTGTCAACGGCCGGTACGTGAAGAGCCGCACCATGATGGCGGCGGTGGAAGAGGCCTATAAGAACCAGAAGATGGTGGGGCGCTTCCCCGGCTGTGTCATCCACCTCACGGTGCGCCCCAACGAGGTAGACGTGAATGTCCATCCCGCCAAGACCGAGGTGAAGTTCCAGAACGAGCAGCAGGTGTTCTCCACCGTGTACCACGCCGTGCTCTCCGCCCTGGGCGCCGACCGCAGCCGCCCCCAGGCGGTGCTGCCGGGGGTGCGGGGGGAGGATACCGTCACCCCCAACCAGACGGTGCTGACCATGCGAGATGACACGGGAGCCCTGCCTGACCGCCGGCCTCCCGAAAGGGATCGCCGGCCGGTGGCCGGGGCGGGACTGCGACAGCCCTCCCAAAGCCCGGCAGGCGGATTCCAATTCCGCCGGGTGGATCCGCTGGTCCAGGTGCCCGCTTCCCCCGTATCCGCGCCCCGGCCCGTCTCCGGGGGCGGGGAGGAGCCGCCCCCGGAGAGACCGGCTCCGGCGGAGCCTGTGGCCGGGCCGGAGGATTGCGGCACGGAGCAGGTGTCCGAACCTGCCGCGCCGGCAAAGCCGGTGGAGCTGGCAAAACCAACGGAACCGGCGCAACCGGCCCGTCCGGCCGCCCCGGTCCAGGGGGAAGAGACGCCCCGCCCGGAGCGGGAGCCGGAGCCGGAACCTCAGCCCCAGGAGGAGCCCTGGCAGATCCGGGGCGAGCTGTTCCGCACCTATGTGATGGTGGAGCAGGGGGACAAGGTGGTGCTCATCGACAAGCACGCCGCCCACGAGCGGGTCAACTTCGACCGGCTGAAGGCGGCGGACTACCAGCCCATGGTGCAGCAGCTGCTGGTGCCGGCGACCTTTACCCCCGCCCCGGAGGAGCGGGAGACCCTGCTGGAGCAGCTGCCCCTGCTCTCCCGGTTCGGCTTTGAGGTGGAGGAGCTGGGGGACGCCGCCCTGGCGGTGCGGTGCGCCCCGGACTACCTGGACGCGGGGGAGATCGAGCCCGCCCTGCTGGAGCTGGCCCGGCGCATCCGGGTCACCGGTTCGGCGGACCCCCAGTCCGCCCGGGACGAGCTGCTGCACACCATGGCCTGTAAGGCCGCCATCAAGGGTGGGCAGCGCAACGGCCCCCGGGAGCTGGAAGAAGTGGCCCGGATGGTGATGTCCGGCCAGGTGCGCTACTGTCCCCACGGCCGTCCTGTGGCCATCGAGCTGACCAAGGCGTACCTGGAAAAGCAATTCAAACGCACGTGAAGAAACCAGAGAAGGCACCGCATTCCGCGGTGCCTTCTCTTTTTGAGACCGTCGGAAAAGGCACGCCTTTTCCGACGGGAGAGCCACAGCCCGCCGCAGCGCACTCACCGCCCCAAGAGGCGGGGCGGTTCGCACGTTTGCGGGCTGAGCAGTGTTTTTCCCGACGCGCATGTCGCCGGGAAAAACGGATCACCCTGTTTCGCGCCTGCGGGCGTGAACTCTGCGAGGCTTTTGACAAGCTGTAAACCAGACAAGGCACCGCATTCCGCGGTGCCTTGTCTGGTTTGAGAGGATAATGGCACGAAAACGGGAAAAGCTGTGGATTACGCGCCGAAGGCCGGCTCTTTGGGCATGATCAGGGCCGCAATGAGGTAGACCCAGAGGGACAGGCCGCCGGCAAAGACCAGCAGGGCGGTGATCACCCGCACGACGGTGGAATCCACGCCGAAATACCGGCCGATGCCGCCGCATACGCCGAAAAAGACCGAGTCGGAGCGGGTGGTGCGGTAGAGACGTCTCATATTCACTCACGCTTTCTGTTCAGAAGATGATCTGCGGTTGCTCCGGGGCGCGGGCCCGGCTCAGTACTTGTTGAGGTACAGGCTGCCGCTGACGCTGGAGATCCGGTAGGCGGGGACGGTTCCGCCTGCGGCGTCATCCTTGCGGTAGGTGAAGGTGCCGCTGCGCCCGTCCATCACGCCGGAGAAGAAGTCGGAGCGGACTTTGCCGCTGGTTGTTTTGAAGTGGACGTTGAACGAGCCGGTGTCCGGGATGCAGGCCTGGCAGTCCCCGGATTTGGAGGACAGCTCCATGCGCCGGGGCAGCTGGGCGCTTTCCAGGCGCACGCTGCCGCTGACAGAGGAGCAACGGGCCTCCTGGGCCACGGCCCCGGCCAGCTCCACCTCCCCGCTCATGCTGGTGGCCTGTACCCGGTCCAGCTGCCCGTTGAGGGAGATGTCGCCGCTGACGGTCTGCACCTGGGCCTCCTGGGCGGCCCCCTCCCAGTCTATGTCGCCGCTGACGCTTTTGCACGTGAGGGTGCCCAGGCGGGAGAGCTGGCCGTGGAAGGTGAGGTCGCCACTGACGGTCTCCGCCTGGAGCAGGTGGGCACATCCCTCCCAGTCCAGGTCGCCGCTGGCGGAGTGGAAGGTGAGCTGTTCGCACTGGGGCAGGCGGCACTCCAGGTCGCCGCTGGCCGTCTTGACGGTGACCAGCCCCAGCTCCACGTCCCCCGCAATATCTACATCCCCGTCGGCGGTGGAGATGCGCAGGAGCCTCCAATACCGCCGGGGCAGGGCCAGGGTGACGTCGGCGGAGTGGAGCCCCCGGCCAAAGAAGAAGGAGGAGCTGGCGGTCTTGGCGCTCTGCCGGATGGAGAGCACCCCGTCGTCGGAGCGGGAGGCCTCCAGCCACTCGATGTCGCCGCCGATGACTACGTCCCCGTCCTCCGCCTCGGTGAGGCGGATGGTCACGTCGCCGGACACCTGCACGTCCAGGCCCTCCAGGGCGCCGCTGCAGACGGGGCCGTCCAGGGGGATGGAGGCGGCGGCCTGGCCGCCCCTGGGGCCGTCCCACTGGGTGAAGAAGCCGCCCTTCTCCCGGTTGTGCCCCACGGAGAACTGCCAGCCTGAGTCCTCCGACTTGCTTTGCCCCTGATCGGCCTCCCCGGCCTCCTCGTGATCCGCTCCGTAAGGATGCTCCCCGTGGTCATCGTCATATTCGTCAAAATGGACCTCAGACTTCCGGTCGTCGCTGCGCCAGGCGGATTTGTCTCCCCGGGGCATGGTGTCCCCGGCCTGGTCCGCCGCCTCCCGGGAGGAGACGGCGGCGCCGACCATATCCTTGGCCTTCTGGAAGGCCTGGCCCACCTTGTCCCGGGCCCCCTTGGCCACATCGTCCACGGAAATGCCCAGGTTGTCCTCCGTGATGTCCTTGGCATCCCGCAGGGCGCTTTTGGCCTTGTGCAGGGCCCCCTTGACGATCTCCTCCACGTTTTTCAGCAGGTCCTCCAGCTGCCCGCTGTCCCCCTGGTCGGGGCGGAGCACCAGCTCGGGCAGGGCCTCGTCGGGGTGCAGGCCGTTGAGGTACTCCACCAGCTCGTCGGTGTTCCCCAGGCAGTCCAGGGCCTGGCGGTAGGCCTCCTCCGGCGGGGTGCCGGCGGCGGTGAGATCCTGATAGCGCTGGTAGAGGTTGTCGGACAGCTCCTCAATGAGCTCCGACTTGGCCACGGAATGGGGGGCGGCGGACAGCTGGCTGGCCACCGCGTTGGTCAGACGCATTTTGATGTTATCCATAATCACGTTTCCTCCTCAATGGAAATCAAAGCCTCCAGCAGGGCGCGGGTGTCTTCCCACTCCCGGATGTTTTCCGCCCACTGCCGCCTGCCCGCGTCGGTGATGGCGTAATAGCGCCGGCGGGCGCCGGGCCCGTCGGCGCCCCAGTAGGAGGTGATCAGCCCGTTTTGCTCCAGCCGCTTGAAGGCGGTGTATAGGGTGGCCTCTTTGAAGCCATACTGCCCGTGGGTGCGCTGCTGAATATTTTTGTTGATCTCATAACCATAGTTGTCTGCGCGCATCAACTGTGTTAAAATAATGGTGTCTGTATGCCCGCGCAGCACGTCGGCCGAGATGGACATAGAATCCGCTCCTTTCGGTGGTGTCAGGGTTTCCCTACAGAATCGGCCGCCGGAACAGAAGCTCTGCCTCGGCCAGGCCCAGGCAGCATAGGCTGTCCGGCTCCGGCCGGGGCCGGATCGGACTGCGGCAGCCATGCTGCCGGCCGGGATGGCGGATGGGGTCGGGAAGGGCGCGTTTCATAGGGGAACCTCCTTCTGTTGTCGGATATACATCATGTGTTGAGGTATCTTGTGAGATTAAGATAGCACGATATACCTCACCTGTCAAGGTATATTTTGAAAAATTTTGCGGCCCCGGTCTGCCGGGGCGGGAAAGGGAGTCAGAATGCGATGAGCGAATGTACCCATGATTGCTCCAGCTGCGGCGCCAGCTGTGGGGAGCGGCAGGAGCCCCAGGACCTGCACAAGCCGGCCAATGAGCTGTCCAGCATCAAAAAGGTGATTGCCGTGGTCAGCGGCAAGGGGGGCGTGGGCAAGTCCGCCGTCACCTGTTCCCTCGCGGCGGCCATGGCCCAGCGGGGAAAGAAGGTGGGCGTGCTGGACGCGGATATCACCGGCCCCTCAGTGCCCAAGGCCTTTGGCGTGCACCAGCGAGCGGAGGGCAGTGAGCTGGGCATCTACCCCGCGGTGAGCCACGGCGGCGTGGAGCTGATGAGCCTGAACCTGCTCACCGAGCGGGAGACCGACCCGGTGATCTGGCGCGGCCCGGTGATTGCCGGGGCGGTGCAGCAGTTCTGGACCGACGTGATCTGGGGCGACCTGGACTATCTGTTTGTGGACATGCCCCCCGGAACCGGCGACGTGCCCCTGACGGTGTTCCAGTCCCTGCCGGTGGACGGGGTGATCGTGGTGTCCGCCCCCCAGACCCTGGTGGGCATGATCGTCACCAAGGCGGTGAAGATGGCCGAGATGATGAACATCCCGGTGCTGGGCCTGGTGGAGAATTACAGCTACTTCAAGTGCCCGGGCTGCGGCAAGGAATACCCCATTTTCGGGGAGAGCACCATTGACATCCTGGGCGCCCAGCTGTCCCTGCCGGTGCTGGCCAAGCTGCCCCTGGACCCGGCCCTGGCCAGGGCCATGGACGAGGGCAAGGTGGAGGACTACGCGCCCAATCCCATGGCCCAGGTGGCGGCGCTGCTGGAGGAGAAGACCGGGGTCTGAGCAGCCCGGGAACCAGAAAGAGAATGAGACGGAGCCGGAGGTGAAGCGATTGGATCGGGAGGGACTGGCCGCCAGTGTGGCCAAGACAGCGGGTGAGCTGAGACTGCAGCTGGCCCATATCACTGCATCCAGCCAGCTGTTGGAGCGGATGGCCCAGGGCGAGCGGGCCCGGGCATATCTGGCGGTGGTGAACCAGAGCATCTGCCGGATGCTCCGGTCCATCGGGCGCATGGAGCTGCTCCACAGGCTGACCGATGAGAACGAGATCCGGGTCTTTCCCCGGCTGATGGACCTGGGGCGCTGGACGGCCCAGCTGGCCCAGCGCCTGCAGAGCGTTCTGCAGGGGGCGGATGTGACCCTGCGCTATCAGGGGCCGGACATTCTGCTGTCCTGCGCAGATGAGGAGCTGCTGCGGCAGATGCTGCTGGAGCTGCTGGTCCAGGCGGCCGGGCCGGGGGACGAGGTGTCCCTCACGCTGAAGCGCCAGGGGGAGAGCGCCTGCTTCACCGTGCGCGGGCCGGGCACCCGGCTGGACGCGGGGGAGTGGGATGCCCTGCTGAAGCAGGAGCCCGGGCAGCTTCCGGAGGAGTGGAATATTCCGCTGGCCCAACAGATTGCCCAGCTGCACGGGGGCAGCCTGATGGTGGAGGCCGCCGCGGACGGGCCCGGGACAGTGACTGCGGTGCTGCCCATCCGGCTGGGGGACGATGACGCCCGGCTGGAGAGCCCCGCCCTGCCCCGCCAGACCGGCGGGTTTGATCCGGCGATGGTCGCCTTCAGCCAGCTGCTGCCGCCGGAGTGCTTCCTGCCGGAAGAGCTGGACTGAACGGAAAAAGAACAGGAGAACGGGCCCGGTTTCCCCGAGGGAAACCGGGCCCGTTTTTGCCGGCGGGCTATTTGCTGCTCCGCCCCCGGCGCTTGAGCTTGCCGGGGGAGCGCTTGGGGACGTTCTGGGGGATGGCGGCGGCGACGGCGGCCAGCACCTCCCCGTGGGTGAGATCAAAGAGATGAGTATAGATGCGCTGGGTGGTGACGGGGCTGCTGTGCCCCATGGCGCGGCTGATCTGGTACATGGGGACCCGGGCGTTGCTGGCCATGCTGGCAAAGGTGTGGCGCAGCCCGTGCAGGGTGATGGGTGGCAGGCCGCAGGCCGTCACAAAGTGGGTGAAGGTGGACGTCATGGAGTTGGGGTGCCAGGGCTGCCCCTTGGTGTCCAGCACCACGAAGTCGTCCGGGCCGCACAGGTGATTCTGCCGGGTGCGCATCCGCCGCAGTTCCCGCAGCAGCGCCATCAGGCCCTTCAGGGAGCCGATGGCCAGGGTCCGGCGGCTCCCGGCGGTTTTGGGCTGCTTGATGACCACCCGGTGGGCCATGGTGGTGCGCACCTGCCGGACAAAGACCAGCCCGCCCTGCAGGTCGATGTCCCGCCAGCGCAGGCCCAGGATCTCGCCCCGGCGCAGGCCCAGATAGCAGGCCAGCCGGACGGGCAGGTCCAGGGGATGCCCCTCCACCTGGGCCAGCAGCTGGCCCACCTGTTTGGGCGTGTAGTAGTGGGAGCAGCCCGGGATGGTGCCCGGCGGCGTGGCCCGGCACACCGGATTGTCCGGGAGCGCGCCCTGGCGGTAGGCCTGCTGCAGGCTGGTGTGAAGCAGGATGTGGTGCTTGTAGACCGTGTTGGGGGACAGGTGCTTTTCACTGCTCAGCCACTGGTAGTAGCTGTCGATGAGCGCGGGAGTGAGTTCGGCCAGGCGGACCTCCCCCAGCGCGGGGACCAGGTGGTTTTCCACAATGTTGGAGTAGCAGTAGACGGTGGTGCGGGCCCTGTGGGGCGTGACGTGGTAGGACATCCAGTAGCGCAGCCACTGGGCCAGGGTCAGCTCCGTGCCCACCCGGAGGGGCGCCGGGACGTCCAGGGGGAACCCGACCTGCGGCGCGTCGGCGGGAGGGCAGGGGGCGGCACGGGAGGACTTGGATGTGGATTGGGACATGAACAACACTCCTTTGCAGATCAAATTTTGTTGCGGCCCCTTCCGGAGGGCCACCACTCAAATGGTACCTGGGATTCAGGACCAAATACAAGAAGAACCTGCAAATTTGGAGCGAAATCGACAAAAAGCAGAAAAAGCGGGCCGGCGATGGAACACATCGCCGGCCCGTTTGGGTGGATGGAAGGGGAGCTGGCTTACCAGGGCTTGTCCTTCTCCTCAGCGTACACGCTGGGCAGAATGGCGGCCAGGTTGGAGAACTCCTTGATGTTGTGGCCGTACAGGGCGCGGGGACCCATCTCGGGGATGGACACGCCGTCGGGCACGACCTTGACGAGCTCGCCCTTCTCATTGGGGCCGTAGCCCATCCAGAAGCGGGAGCAGAACAGCACGCCGCCCTCGGCCTTCCGGATCAGGTGGGTCATCACGGCGGGGGTGTTGCCCCGGCCGAAGGCGCACACCATGCCCAGGCAGTCGTCGGTGCCCAGCAGGGACTCGTCATAGCCCAGGTCGGCGGGGCGGCGGAAGCACAGCAGCAGGTCGTCGGCGCCCAGGCCGATGTCCTCCAGGATCTGGTGATCCACGCCCCAGGTGCGCTGGCTCAGGGGGACGGAGGGATCCTTCACGTAGTCGGGCTTGTTGGCGCGGGCGTACCAGTGGTCCTCCTTGTCCCAGATCTTGTAGCGCAGGTCAGAGGTGACGCTGTGCCAGCCGAACCACCAGTAGAACATCTCGGGGGTGACGCCGGGCATGAAGGTGGTGTTGGCCACGAAGCCGGTGCCGTTGGCGGCCACGGCAAAGCCGTTCTGCAGGCCGGGCACATCGGCGTGCTGGAACTTGGCCCGGTCCTCAAAGGGCAGGACAGTGGAGGGGTCGGCGGCGGGGCCGTGCCAGATGTCCAGCTTCTCCTGGGGGATGGGGGCCAGGGGCTGATTGAAATACTTGGCGTAGGAGAGCTTTGCCTCCTCTGCGGTGAGCACAGGACGATCCATAGGGACTACCTCGTTTCTTTTTAAGATACTTCTATCATACCGGAAAATTGGAAAAATGTAAATCAGAAAATTTGCAGGCAGATATGTTAAAACTGCATCATGGGATAAAAATCCCGCACCCGTCCCACGGGGAGACGGGTGCGGGAAACGTGCCGATCAGTATGCCACGCCCCAGTACACCATGTGCTTGGCGGGTTTTCCGCAGCAGGCGCACACATCGCCCAGGTGCTCCTGCTCCAGGGGGATGCAGCGGGAGGACACGCCGGCCACTTCCTTCATCTTCAGCTCGCAGGCCTCGTCGCCGCACCACATGGTCTTGGCGAAGCCGCCCCGCTGGGCCATCTTCTCCCGCACCTCTTCCATGGTGGCGCAGGGATAGGTGTTCTCCTCCAGGTTGCGCTTGGCCTTGTCATACAGGCCCTGCTGCACCTGCTCCAGCATGTCGGCCACGGTGGCCTCGATGTTGTCCAGGGAGACAAAGACCTTCTCGCCGTTGTCCCGGCGGACCAGCACGCACTGGTTTTTCTCCATGTCCTTGGGGCCCAGCTCCAGGCGCAGGGGCACGCCCTTCATCTCGTACTCGGCAAACTTCCAGCCGGGGGAGTTGTCCGAGGCGTCCATCTTCACCCGGATGCCCGCCTGCTTCAGCCGGGCCATGACGGCCTCGTTGGCCTCCAGCACGCCGTCCTTGTGCTGGGCCACGGGGATGATTACCACCTGGATGGGGGCGATGCGGGGGGGCAGCACCAGGCCGTTGTTGTCGCCGTGGGTCATGATGACGCCGCCGATGAGCCGGGTGGACACGCCCCAGCTGGTCTGGAAGGGGTGGTGGGGCTGGTTGTCCTTACCGGCGAAGGTGATGTCAAAGGCACGGGCGAAGCCGTCCCCGAAATAGTGGCTGGTGCCGGCCTGCAGGGCCTTTTTGTCGTGCATCATGCACTCCACGGTGTAGGTGGCCTCGGCGCCGGAGAACTTCTCCTTGTCGGTCTTGCGGCCCTTCACCACCGGCATGGCCAGGTAGTTCTCGCAGAAGTCGGCGTAGATGTTGAACATCCGCACCGTCTCCTCCATGGCCTCCTCAGCGGTGGCGTGCATGGTGTGGCCCTCCTGCCACAGGAATTCCCGGTGGCGCAGGAAGGGGCGGCTGGTCTTCTCCCAGCGCAGCACGGAGCACCACTGGTTGTACAGCTTGGGCAGGTCCCGGTGGGAGTGGATGATGTGGGCGTAGTGCTCGCAGAACAGGGTCTCGGAGGTGGGGCGGATGCAGTAGCGCTCCTCCAGCTTCTCGCTGCCGCCATAGGTCACCCAGGCGCACTCGGGGGCGAAGCCCTCCACGTGGTCCTTCTCCTTCTGGAGCAGGGATTCGGGGATGAGCATGGGCAGGTACACGTTCTCGTGCCCGGTCTCCTTGAACTTCTCGTCCAGGATCTTCTGGAAGTTCTCCCAGATGGCGTAGCCGTAGGGGCGCAGGATGAACATGCCCTTGATGGAGGAGTAGTCGATGAGCTCCGCCTTGCGGCACACGTCGGTAAACCACTGGGCGAAGTCAGCTTCCATATCCGTGATCTGACTGACCTGTTTGTTTTTCTCTTGAGCCATTGCAATTCATTCCTTCATAAAAGCCGGCCCGGCCTGCCCCCGACGGAGGGCGGACGGGCGGCCCGGATTTCTGTGAGCCTCTATTTTATTGCCAAAAGCTTGGAAAGTCAAGGGGAAGGGCGGATTTTGCCCGCCCGGGTCAGGCGTCGGCCTGGCTCTCCAGCCAGTGGGACACCGCCCGCTCCAGCCGGTCGGAATTGCCCACGATGGCGGCGCAGACTTCTTCCGCGTCCCCCTGCTCCACGCCCCGGCACATGTGCTCAAAATCCGCCAGGTTCGCCTGCGCGTCCATGCCCGCCTGGGCATAGAGCTGGCGCAGCAGCAGCTGCTGGCCCTGGATGGACAGCATGCTGCGGTCCAGACGGCGGTTCCCGCAGTGCAGGTAGAACACCTCGATGAGATGGTGGACGGCCTGCACCTGGGCCTGGGCGCCCTGGGCGGACTGGAATTCGCCAAGGCGGCGGCGCAGCTGGGCGGCCATGGCGGCGTGGTCGCCCCGCTCCATGGCCAGCCGGGCGGCGGCGCAGTGCAGGGTGGTGGCCAGCTGCTGGATCTCCTCCACGTCCTTGGGGGTGAGGGTGAGCACCCGGGCGCCCACATTGTTCTCGTAGGTGACCAGGCCCTCCTGCTGCAGGCGGTTGATGGCCTCCCGGATGGGGGTGCAGCTCACCCCCAGAATGTCCTGCAGCTCGTTGACATTGACCTTGCTGCCCAGGGGCAGGCGCAGGCTGACGATGTCGGCGCGCAGCCGCTCGTACACCTGGTCCACCAGGGAGCGTTTCTTAATGGCGGCCATAGGCAGCCCTCCAAATCTTGTTTCTTGCAATATGTAAGTTAACTATAGCAGATGCGGGGCGGGAATACAAGGGGGCGGGGGCAGATTTTGATACTTTGCCCGCCTCGTCGAATCTGACGGAACCGGCGGGGTTATTTTGTGGAAAATCCCATGGGAGCGGCGCTTGACTTTTGAGAGAAGTATGGTATTCTAAAGGTAGAAATCTTGCAAGATATATAATCTTGCCGCTGGATTCCCGGTCACTGCGTAACGATGGAAAGGAGAAGATTCCCCATGGTCTACAAAACCTTTGACGAACTGATTGCCGCGGCCAAGAGCAAGCCGCACACCGCCCGCATGGCGGTGGCCGCCGCCGGCGACCCCCACACCATTGAGGCTGTGCTGAAAGCCCGGGAGGAGGGCATTGCCATCCCGGTGCTGGTGGGCGACAAGGCCGCCATTGACGATGCGCTGAAGCAGTTCGGCGCCACGGTGCCCGAAGAGGACATCTACGACGTGCCCGACCTGGCCGAGTCCGCCCGGAAGGCGGTCTCCCTGGTGGTGGAGGGCAAGGCCGACTTCCTGATGAAGGGCAAGCTGGATACCGCCATCCTCCTCAAGGCCGTGGTGAACAAGGAGTGCGGCCTGGGCCAGGGCCGCACCATGAGCCATTTCACCATGTTCCAGGTGCCCGGCTATCACAAGCTGATGGTGCCCGTGGACGGCGGCATGGTCACCTATCCCACCCTGGAGCAGAAGAAGGACATCATCGTGAACACGGTGGACACCCTGCGGGCCATGGGCTATGACAACCCCAAGGTGGGCGTGCTGGCCTGCGTGGAGAAGGTCAACCCCAAGATGCCCGAGACCGTGGAGGCCAACGAGCTCAAGGAGATGAACCGGCGGGGCGAGATCACCGGCTGCGTGGTGGAGGGCCCCATCTCCTACGACTGCGCGGTGTCCAAGGAGATCGCCGACTTCAAGGGCTTCCAGAGCCCCTGCGCCGGGGACTGCGATGTGCTCATCGCCCCCAACATCCACGCCGGCAACATCATGGGCAAGATGCTGGCGGTGACCTGCGGGGCCAAGATGGCCGGCTTCATCGTGGGCGCCAAGTGCCCCATCGTCATGACCAGCCGCGGCTCCTCCCCCGAGGAGAAGTACCTGTCCATCGTCATCAGCGCGGTGGCGGCGGAGAAGAAATAAGGAGGACTGACACATGGAACGTCTGCTGATTCTGAATCCCGGCTCCACCTCCACCAAGCTGGCCGTCTTTGACGGGGAGGAGCCCCTGTTTGTGGAGTCCATCGTCCACACCCCGGAGGAGCTGGCCCCCTTTGAGCATGTGGCCGAGCAGTACGGCTTCCGCCGGGACCTGGTGCTGGACTGCCTGAAGCGCCATGAGATCTCCCTGGACTCCCTGAGCGCCATCGTGTCCCGGGGCGGTCTGCTCACCGCCATTGAGGCGGGCGCCTATGAGGTCAACGACGACATGATCTGGCAGCTGAAGAACAAGCCCCGCAACGAGCACGCCTCCAATGTGGGCGCCATGATCGCCCTGGACATCGGCCGCCAGCTGGGCATTCCCGCCTACATCTACGACGGCGTCACCGTGGAGGAGCTGACCCCCATCAACAAGATCACCGGCCTGCCCTCTATGCAGCGCAAGGGCATGGGCCACAACCTGAACACCCGGGCCGCCGCCATGCGCTATGCCCGGGAGCAGGGCAAGGGCTACAGCGACATCACCGTCATCGTGGCCCACCTGGGGGGCGGCATCTCGGTCAACCTCCATAACAAGGGCCGCATTGAGGACTTCATCAACGACGAGGAGGGCCCCTTCTCCCCGGAGCGCACCGGCGGCCTGCCCATGTTTGACGTCATCGCCGACTGCTTCAAAGAGGGGATGACCTATCACGAGATGATGAAGACGGTGAAGACCCGGGGCGGCCTCATGGCCCATCTGGGCACCACCGACAGCCGGGAAGTGGAGAAGCGGATGAACGCCGGCGACGAGCACGCCAAGCTCATCTATGATGCCATGATCCTCAACATCGCCAAGAACATCGGCAAGCTGGCCCCCGGCGTGTGCGGCAAGGTGGACGCCATCCTGCTCACCGGCGGCATCGCCTACTCCGAGTACGTCACCAAGGGCATCGAATCCTATGTGTCCTGGATTGCCCCGGTGGTGGTGTACGCGGGGGAGGACGAGATGCGCTCCCTGGCCCTGGGCGGCCTGCGGGTGCTGCGCGGCGAGGAGAAGGCCAAGACCTATGTCAGCCCCGACCGGCCCCGATAAATCAAACCGCATACCAAAAACATCCCCTGCCGGGTTTCCCGGCAGGGGATTCGATTTTTTCAAAAAGCCCCGCAGCGTGCGCACCCGCAGGCGCGCATCAACCGGGCTTCTGGTTACAGCCCGGTGAGGATGGCCGCCCGGCTGCCGCCGGTCTTCTCCTTGGTCACCACGATCTGCCGCTGGATCTGTTCCTTCAGCTCGGAGACGTGGGAGATGATGCCCACCAGCCGGTCGCTCTCAGCCAGGCTGGACAGGGCCTGCATGGCCTGCTGGAGGGAGTCCTCGTCCAGGGAGCCGAAGCCCTCGTCCACAAACATGCTCTCCAACCGGACGCCGCCGGCGCTGGCCTGGATCTCGTCGGACAGCCCCAGGGCCAGGGAGAGGGAGGCCAGGAAGGACTCCCCGCCGGACAGGGTCCGGACGCTGCGGGTGGTGCCGTTGTAGTGGTCGATGACCTCCAGGTCCAGGCCGCTCTGGCTCCTGTTGTTGTCCGCCTCCCGCCGGCGGCGCAGCTCGTACTGCCCGCCGGACATCACCAGGAAGCGGATGTTGGCCCGGCCGATGACCCGGTCGAAGTAGGCGGCCTGGATATAGGCCTCCAGCTGGATGTGCTGCTTTTCCCGGAGCGTGCCGTTGGCGGTGTCGGACAGGGCCTTGACCCAGCGGTAGGTCTCCTCCGCCGCGGCCAGGGCGGCCTGCTGGCGCTGAATGTTGTCCAGGGCGGCCTGGTTGCCGGACAGGCGGACGTGGAGCTCCTGCGCCTGGGCGGCCTGCCGGGCGCGCTGTTGGGTGAGGCGCGCCTTCTCCTCCAGCCAGGCGGCGGTGTCCGGGGCGGGCTGCCCCTTCAGCAGCTGCCGGGCCTGGGCGATCTGGGCCTGGAGGGCGGTGACCTGGCCCTGGATGTCGTCAACGCGGGCCTGCCGCCCGGCCAGGGCCTGCCGGAGGGCTTCGGCCTGGCTCTTCCGCTGGCGGATGGCCTGCTGGGCGGCCTGGCTGGTCTCGTAGGTCAGGGAGGCGGCCAGCGTGCCCAGGTGGGACTCCAGATCATTCCGGCGGGAGGCGCTGGCGGCCAGCTCCTTGTCCAGCTGCACGCAGCTGCGCTCCAAATCCGCGGCCCGGGCGCGCTCCCGGGGGATCAGCTCGTCCAGGGCGGCCTTTTCCTTCACCCCCCGCCGGGCCTGGGCCAGATCGTCAGATAGCAGCGTCAGGCCGGTGCGGGCGCGGGTGAGCTCCCGCTCCAGGGTCTGGGGCAGGGCGTCGGGGGACACGCCCGGCAGCAGCTCCTCCGCCTGGCGGGTCAGGGCGGCCAGCTTTTCCTCCAGGGCGCCCTGCCTGGCCCCGGCCTTGGCGCTGGCCGCGCTGGCGGCCTGGCGGGCCTGCTCCGCCGCCTTTCCGGCGCTGTCCAGCTGTGCCCTGGTGGGGGCGTGGGGGGATTTGCAGGCGGGCTTTGGATGGTCCAGAGCGCCGCACACCGGACAGGGGATGTTGTCCCGGAGGGTGTCGGCCAGGATGCCGGCCTGTTCATCCAGATAGGCCTGGTTCAGCCGGTCATAGGTGTGCTGGGCCTGGAGGGCGGCGGTGGATTTGGCCAGATAGTCCTGCTGGGCGGCCAGGACGTCCTGCTGAAGGGCCTGGAGCGCGCGCAGCTCTTCCTCCAGCGCCTTCAGGGCCTGCTGCCGCCGCAGAAGGTCGGCCTGCTCCGCCTCCAGCCGGGCCAGCTGTTCCCCGCAGTCCTTCAGGGCCTCCTGGCGTGTGCCCAGCTCGTCCAGGCCGGCCTGGATGGAGTTGAGCTCCCCGCTGTGCTCTTCCAGCTGCTCCCGCTGGGCCTCCATTTGGGTGAGCAGGCCGCTGTGGGCGCGGCGCAGCTCGTCCAGCCGGGCGTACTGGGGCAGCTGGGCCTGGATGGCGGCGGCAGCCGCGGTGAGCTCCTCGGCCCGGCCCTGCCCGGCCTGCTCTGCCGCCAGGACCTCTCTGGCCTGCTCCAGCTGGGGCAGGCAGAGGGTGAGCTGGCTCTGGGCACGCTGGAGGGCCTGCTGGGTGCGCTCCTGCTCCTGGGCCTGGACCAGCCGGGCGTTGAGGCCTTCCAGCGCCCGGTCTGTCTCCTGGATCTCACCCAGGCAGAGGTCCCGGGCCCGGGTGTCCGCCTGGAGCAGCCGGGTGAGCAGGGCCGGGGTTTCGGACAGGGGCAGCTGCCCCTCCTGAATCTGCCCCAGGTGGAGGGCCTCCGGGCTGTCCGGGGGGCACTGGATGCCGGAGATGTACTGGCGGATGCTGGCCGCGGCGGCCTCGAAGTCTGCCCGGAGCCGCCCGGCCTCCTCCTTCAGACGGTCCTGGAGCCGCTGATAGGGGCGGGTGTGGAACAGCTTCTGAAAAATTTTCCTGCGTTCCTCGGTGGGGGAGAGCAGCAGCTTGAGAAAGTCCCCCTGGGCGATCATGGCG
This sequence comes from uncultured Oscillospiraceae bacterium, assembly GCA_944385465.1. GTDB lineage: Bacteria > Bacillota > Clostridia > Oscillospirales > Oscillospiraceae > Enterenecus. The sequence continues at coordinate 24,923 of CALWXH010000002.1, forward strand.
ATCTGGGTGAACTGGCCGCGGTCCATGCCCAGGATGTCCACAATGGCCCGGTTCACGTCGGTGAGTTTGGCGACCACCTTGCCGTCGGGGAGGTGCAGCTCCGCGCCGGCCTTCTCCGCGGTGAAGCCCTCCCCCCGGGCTTTGGGCCGCTGATATTCCGGGTTGCGCCGCACCCGGTATTCCTGGCTGCCGCTGCGGAAGGTGAGCTCCACAAAGGTGGGGGTGTCGGGCCGGGCGTATTTGGAGCGCAGCATGGACGCCTCCCGGTTTTCCCCGCTGGCTTCCCCGAACAGGGCGAAGGTGATGGCGTCAAAAATGGTGGTCTTGCCGGCGCCGGTGTCGCCGGTGATGAGATACAGCCCGCCGGACCCCAGCCGGGACAGCTCCAGCTCGGTCAGACCGGCATAGGGGCCGAAGGCGGACAGGACAAGCTTCAGCGGTCTCATGGCGTCTCCTCCCAGATCTGCTCCATCAGTCCCTGGACAAACCGGGCCTGCTCCGGGGACATGGGCTGATTGTTCTGCAGCTGGTAGAATTCCTCGAACAGCTCCAGGGGGCTGCGGCGCTCCGGGGCCGGGGCCCCGTCCAGGGCGGCGTGGCTGCGGGTGCGGGTGTTGTCATAGTCCAGCTTCATGAGGTTGTGGTAGATGGTCTGCAGGCGGCCCATGGCGTTGGGGATGTCCTCCTCGTCGGTGAGGGTGATGTGGACGTAGTCCTCCTGCCAGGAAGTGCCCTGATAAAAATCCCGGAGGGTGAGCTGCTGATAGGGGCCGCGCAGCTCCACCAGGTCCCGCAGCGGCCGGAGGGGGAGGGTGCGCAGGGTGAGCGCGCCCTTTTCCTCCAGCTGGACCACGGTGACGGACTTGTGGTGGCCGGCCTCGGAGAAGGAGTACTTCAGGGGGGTGCCGCAGTAGCGCACCCGCGCCGAGCCGATGTTCTGGGGGCCGTGGATGTGGCCCAGGGCCACATAGTCAAAGGGGGCGAACACCGAGACGTCCACATTGTCCAGCCCGCCCACGCTCACCTCCTCCGACTGGCAGCGCTGGGCGCCGGTGACAAACTGGTGGGCCACCAGGATGTTGCGGCGCTCCGGATTCACCTGCATCTGGGCGATTGCCACGCCCAGGGCGTCGGTATAGCTCTGGATGTCCTCGTCGGGGAAATACCGGCGCACATGGGCGGGCTTGAGAAAGGGCAAAAGGTACAGATCCACCGGCCCGTGGGAATCCCACAGGGTGAAGGGGGTGATTGCCCCGCTGTACACCGGGGCGAGGTGAATGCCGCTGGTGTCCATCAGCCGCCCGCCGAAGGCCAGCCGCTCCGGGCTGTCGTGGTTGCCGCTGATGACAAAGACCTGGGTGTCCAGCTGGGACAGCCGGAAGAGAAACTCGTCCAGCAGCTCCACTGCCTCGGCGGAGGGGACGGCCTTGTCGTAGATGTCGCCGGCCAGCAGCACGCCGTCGGGGCGTTCCGCCTGGACGGCGGAGAGGATCTGCCGGAGGATGTGCCGCTGATCCTCCAGCATGGAAAAGCCGTTGACCCGTTTTCCCAGGTGCAAGTCAGACAGGTGGATGAATTTCATGGGCGTGCCTCCTCGCGTGGAATGGGCGGTCAAGGAAATTATAGCGTGGATCGCCGGGGAATACAAGGACGGGGGAGACAAAGAACGGCGCCCCGGTTCAAAAGAACCGGGGCGCCGGGAAAAGACGAGGGTGCGGGATTACTGCTTGCCCTTGCACTTGTTGGTGACCAGCAGCAGCAGGATCATGCCCACCACGTCCACGCCGATGAAGATGGCGTAGGGCAGGGTGTAGTCGCCGTGAGAGGCGGTCAGGCCCACAGCCAGCACCACGAAGGCGGCCTTCTGGATCAGAGAGGCAATGGGGGAGACCAGGGAGTTGGCGGCCATGAAGTCATAGCGGCCGTACACGGCGATGACCAGGGAGGCCATCAGGTTCAGCAGGCCGCCGATGCCGAAGCCCACGAAGAGGATGCCGATGTAGGTCAGGACCTCGATCTGGGCAAAGATCAGCAGCAGCAGGGCCACGATGTAGCACAGGGCGTACACACAGGAGGCGGCCTTGGTGCCGATCTTCTGGTCCAGCCAGCCCCAGAAGTAGGAGCCCACCAGGCCGATGATGGCGGCGATGGTCAGCATCATGGTGGCGGTGCCCTGGTCATAGCCCACGCTCTGCATCCGGGGGATGAACTGGGAGACGATGCCCACGGTGACCATCCACAGCATGCCGAAGCCCACGGAGATCAGCCACATGTCCTTGTCCCGGAGCAGGCGGCCGATGGTGAAGGGGCTCTTGTAGCTCTTCATGGCGTCCAGCTGGGCGGCCAGCTGCTTGCCGTCGTCCTTGATGTTGTCGGGGTAGGCGCCCACTTCCTCAGGATACTCCTTGATCCAGAAGAAGGAGACGATGCCCAGCACCACCACCACGATGCCCACGATGAGGGAGCCGGTGGCAATGCCGCCGCCGGGCATGCCGTAGAGGACACCCAGGATGGCGGGGAAGGTGGCGGAGCACAGGGGGGCGCCCATGGTGGCCCAGCCCAGGGCGATGCCCTTCTTGCGGGGGAACCAGTTGCCCATGAGGGTGGCGGTGCCGATCAGGCCGAAGGCCATGGAGACGAAGGTGAAGGCGGTCAGCACGATGAAGTACATGACCGGGGTCATCACATAGCCGAAGATGGCGTACAGCACGCCGGTGACGATCAGCGCCCAGCTGCACAGCTTGCGCACGCCGGTCTTGATGCACAGGCGGCCGAAGAGGATGCCGCCCACCACGCCCACGATACCGGCGGGGGTGGCGAAGCCCAGCAGCATGTTGCTGTCCCAGCCGTGGGTGGCGGCGAACACATTGGGGTACAGGTTCAGGCCGTCCACGCACAGGCCGGACCAGAAGTAGTACAGGAGCATGGTGTAGATGATCATGCTCCAGCCCCACTTGCCGAACCGGCTGTTGGTCAGTTGTTTGTTGTCCATACAGAAACCTCCCAAACTTTTTCTCTTCCGGCGCGGAGCCTCACCCGCTCCGCGCCGGCCGGCCAGAGCGGACAACTCCGGCCGGACATAATGAAAGCGGGTGAACCATGACAAAATGGCATACCCGTCATTACTTTTTAGTATAAGCCAGAATGGGAAAATAGACAAGTCAAATTTCTGCGGGGTGCATGGAACTGGGGATTTCTGGGCATAATATGATGCTGAAAATTTGATGGGTTGCACAAATTTGGGTCGGGAAAAATTGTGGAACAGGGAGAGAGAAAATGGCGAAGATTGGATGACCTGTCCAAAACATGTGCATAGAATTTGTGGTAGCTGACCAAAAAATGCCGGCGGGGTGTGCCGGGGCGGCTGCCAGGGGGAAACCGCCGGGGGATTGGCCCTTTCCATTTGTCCGGCGGGGTGATACAATAAAAATAAGGCAGGCACAGCCTGCAAAGACATCGGAAAACAGGAGGTTTGCACAATGGCCTACAATGTTCCCGTCACCATGGCGGACAAGCAGAAGAGCTACTACAAGTACTTTGTCCAGGAGATGGCCGCGCCGGACCCCGCCCTGCTGGAGAAGATCAAGCAGGGGCCCTGCGACAATCAGTACGCCCACCGCATCGAGGACCGCAACGACCTGTTCAAGCCCGGCTACCTCAACGACGGCAAGTCGGAGTTCGGCTACTGGCTGCTGGAGAACGGCACCGCCATGATCGCCAACAAGACCTTCTTCCCCGGCGCCACCGGCGAGATGTTTGACTGGTGGTTTGCCTGGCATCCCATTGACCGGCTGCGCTACGGGATCTGGGATCATGACGACCACTATGACGTGTACCTGGACGACCCCATCAAAGCCCGGGACATCACCAAGTCCATGCGGGAGCGCCACTGGGGCAGCGTCCACCACGTGTGGGAGGACATCGGCATGGGCAACGGCCTGCTCACCATCAGCTTCAAGCGCCCCAGGGAACTGGGCTATGACGAGAGCCTGGTGGACACCGAGCACTGCAACGCCCTGGTGTGCGCCAACTGCTGCACCGTGGGCAACAGCGACATGCCCGACATCCCCGTGGTGATGACCCATTTCCTGCGCCCGGTGGAGGGCGGCTCTGAGCTGCGCAGCCGCTTCTGGTTCGGCTATCAGATCCTGGACGGCCAGCCGGTGAAGATGATCCCCGACGGGACAGCCATCCCCGAGTTCGTCCCCGTGTGCCTGCTGCAGCACAATGTGAAGGAGTTTGCCAACCTGGCCGCCATCCTGCCCAGCGTGTACGCCGAGGAGAAGGACAACTGGTAAAACCGCGTGAAGTGAAACAGCCTGGAACTCGTTTCGAGTTCCAGGCTGTTTTTTGTCGATTCTGAACGGAAGGGGGCTTATACCTCCATAATCACAGGCAGGATCATGGGATTGCGCTTGGTTTTCTTATAGAGGAAGTTGGACAGGCTGCCCTTGATCTCGGACTTGATGGTGGACCAGTCCCGGGCGTGGCGGTCGGAGCAGCGCTCCAGGGCGTCCACGGCCACCTGCTTCAGCTCGTCCATCAGGGCCTCGGACTCCTTCACGTACACGAAGCCCCGGGTGATGATGTCGGGGCCGGAGATGACCTGCCCGTCCTCGCCGGACATGGACACCACCACCACGATCATGCCGTCCTGGGCCAGGTGCTGCCGGTCCCGGAGGACCACGGCGCCCACATCGCCCACGCCGTAGCCGTCCACAAACACCTTGCCGGAGGGGACGGTGCCGTTGAGCTTGACGCTCTTGGGGGTGAGCTCGATGACCTTGCCCACGTCGCTGATGACGATGTTCCGGGGGTCCATACCCATATCCCGGGCCAGCTTGGCGTGGGTCTTGAGCATGCGCTGCTCCCCGTGGACGGGGATGAAGAACTTGGGCTTCACCAGGGCGTGGACGATCTTCAGCTCCTCCTGACAGGCGTGTCCGGACACGTGGAGGGGCAGTTCCCGCTCGTTCACCACCTCCGCGTCCCGGCGGTAGAGCTCGTTGATGACGTTGCCGATGGAATTTTCGTTGCCGGGGATGGCGGAGGCGGAGATGATCACCCGGTCGCCGGGCTGGATGTCCACCTGGCGGTGGGTGTTGAAGGCCATCCGGGTGAGGGCGGACATGGTCTCGCCCTGGCTGCCGGTGGTGATGATGCACACCTTGTTTTTGGGCATGGTCTTGATCTGGGCCACGTCCACCACCGTGCCGGCGGGCACCTGCATGTAGCCCAGCTCGGTGGACACCCGCATGGCGTTTTCCATGGAGCGGCCGGTGACCGCCACCTTGCGGCCGTATTTGGCCGCCACATTGATGATCTGCTGGATCCGGTCAATGTTGGAGGCGAAGGTGGTGACGATGATGCGCTGGTCACAGCCCCGGAACAGCGCCTCGAAGGAGGCGCCCACGCTGCGCTCGCTCTTGGTGAAGCCGGGGCGCTCCACGTTGGTGGAGTCGGCCAGCAGGGCCAGCACCCCCTCCCGGCCCAGCTCGCCCAGCCGGGTCAGGTCGGCCATGCCGCCCTGGATGGGGGTGGGGTCGATCTTGAAGTCGCCGGTGTGGACGCACACCCCCACCGGGCAGCGGATGGCAAAGGCCACCGCGTCGGCGATGGAGTGGTTGATGTGGATGAACTCCACGGAGAACTTGCCCGCCCGGACGGTCTCGCCGGCCTCGCAGGTCACCAGCTTTACCTTGTCCGCCAGATGGTGCTCCTCCAGCTTCAGGCGGATCAGGCCGGCGGACATGCGGGTGGCGTAGATGGGGGCCTGGATGTCCCGCATGAGATAGGGGATGGCGCCGATGTGGTCCTCGTGGCCATGGGTGATGAAAATGGCCCGGATCCGGTCCCGGTTCTGGAGCAGGTAGGTGAAGTCGGGGATGACCACGTCGATGCCGTACATGTCGTCATCGGGGAAGCCCATGCCCACATCCACCAGGATGATATCCCCGCCGTACTCATAGACGGTGAGGTTCTTGCCGATCTCGTTGAGACCGCCCAGAGAGATGATTTTCAGTTTTTCTGCCATAATAACTCCTTTTCCAAATGAATGTCAGGTAATTTGTGCGCAAGGCAACAAGGCCGAACCCGGGGGCTCTGCCTGAGGTGCCTTATGTATCCGGGGGCGGAGCGGCGGCAGCAGAACCAGCGGGACCCCGCAGGGTTCCGCGGATCCGCGCAGGCGCAGAGGAAACCTTGCCCCATTCCGTCCCGGCCCTGTCTCGCCGGATGGGAGTGGACGGCAGACCTGCTGCCCCGCGCTGTGCGCCGGTGTGCACGGGTGCTCCGCACCCAAATCAAAACGCCGGAAAGGCGCTTACGCCACGTCTGAAACGCTCGACCTCCCCAGGGGAGAGGGAACAATTCCAAAATAGTATAGCATAGAGGCGGGGAAAAGTACAGCATTTTTTGGCGGGCCGCCGCCAGGTGGACCGATAATTCTTTTGACACCCGGATTCCGGGGAAAACGTTCTGAAAAGGGAGGGTAAAGCGTCCGGGGGGAGAGGGGGCGGAAAAGGGCCCGACATAGAGTTTTCAACAGCTTCCACAGAGTTTTCCACAACCGCGTGGAAGCCGCTGAAGTTCCGAACGGGTAGACATAAAAGATGTCAAGAATAATTTCGTGGGCAAATCCATGAAAAAAGGCTGGCAGCCACCGGGCTGCCAGCCTTTCCATATGGGAGCGGAGCATCAATCCGCCATCAGGGTCTCCATCTCGTCCAGCAGGGTGCCGAACAGGTCCAGGGCGTCCTGGATGGGCTGGGGGGAGGACATGTCCACCCCGGCGCCCTTGAGCAGGTCCACCGGGTCCTTAGAGCAGCCGCCGGAGAGGAAGGCCACATAGTCCTTCACGGCGCCCTCGCCCTCCTTCAGGATGCGGCGGGACAGGGCGATGGCGGCGGAGTAGCCGGTGGCGTACTGGTAGACGTAGTAGTTGTAGTAGAAGTGGGGGATGCGGGCCCACTCCAGGGCGATCTCCTCGTCGGACACCATGTCGGGGCCGTAGTACTTCTCGTTCAGGGCCTTGTACTCCCGGCACAGCAGCTCGGTGGTGAGAGGGGTGCCCTGGGCGTTGAGCTCGCCCATGCGCAGCTCGAACTCGGCGAACATGGTCTGGCGGTACAGGGTGCCCTTGAACTGCTCCAGGAAGTGGTTGATGAGCCAGGCCCGCTCCTTCTTGTCGGTGGTGCGTGCCAGCAGGTACTCCATGAGCAGGGCCTCGTTGCAGGTGGAGGCCACCTCCGCCACAAAGATCACATAGTCCCGGTATACCGGGGGCTGGTTCCGGTTGGACAGGTAGGAGTGGACGGCGTGGCCCATCTCATGGGCCAGGGTGAACATGCTGTCCAGGTTGTCCTTGTGGTTGAGCAGCACGTAGGGGTGGCACAGGGCCCCGGCGGAGTAGGCGCCGGACCGCTTGCCCACGTTCTCGTACACGTCGATCCAGCGGTGGTCGAAGCCCTCCTGGATGATGGCCCGGTAGTCGTCGCCCATGGGGGCCAGGGCCTCGTAGACGGTGTCCTTGGCCTGCTGGTAGGAGATGACCTTGTCCGCGCCGGAGACCATGGGGGCGTAGATGTCGTACATGTGGAGCTCATCCACCCCCAGCAGCTTCTTGCGCAGGCGGATATAGCGGTGGAGCTTGTCCAGGTTGGCGTTCACCGTGTCGATGAGGTTGTGGTACACCTGGGGGGGCACCCGGGTGCCGGCCACGGCGGCGGCCAGGGAGCTGTCATACTTCCGGGCGGTGGCGAAGAACTGCAGCTGCTTGACCTGGGCGGAGAGGACCGCGGCGGCGGTGTTGCGGATGGTGCCGTAGGTCTTGTAATAGGTTTTGAAAGCGTTCTCCCGCAGCACCCGATCCTCGCTCATCTGGGTGGGGCCGAAGGAGCCGTCGGACAGGGGAACGGCGTTGCCCTGTCCGTCCACCGCGTCGGGGAAGGTGAGGTCGGCGTTGGTGAGCTTGCCGTAGATGTCCTCCGGGGCCTGGGCCATCTCCCCGGCGGCGGCCAGCAGCTTCTCCTCCGCGTCGGACAGGATGTGCTCCTTCTGGTCCTGGACGATCTGGAAATACCGGCGGTAGAGCTCCAGTTTCGGCTCGTCCCCGTAGAACTGCTCCAGGGTCTCCTGGGGGATCTTCAGCAGCTCGGGGGTCTCGAAGGACACGGCGCTGCTGATCTCCACATACAGGCTCATCACCTTGCCCACCAGGGCCTGGTTTTCCGCCACCCGGGTGTCCTGGTCGCCCTTGCGCTGGGCGTAGTTGGCCAGCTCGGTGAGGTGCTCTCCCACCCGCTGCTCCAGCTCCACATATTCATACAGGGTGTGGGCGCTCTCCCCCAGCCGGCCGGCGTAGCCGGGCAGCTTCTGGGCCAGGGCCCGGGTGGCTTCCAGGTCCTGCTGCCACGCCTCGTCAGAGGGGTAGATGTCGGCCAGGTTCCAGGTGTCCTCCACCGGGACCTGGCTGCGCTCCGGAATTTTCTTCATATCTGTCATTGCTGTGCCTCCAAAATCAAAGTGTGGGGTGAAAACTCATCGCAAATCATCATAGCACAACGGAAGGAATAGTACAAGACCAGAAAACCAGGGCGCGGGGCGGCGGGACGCCGCCGGATTGTCACCGTTTTGTTGTTGCCTTTTTCCCGCGGCTGTGATAGGCTGGGAAAAATCCCGGACGGGCAGGCCCGGCCGGGATGGAAACCGCGAGGAGGTGCGACAATGAAATTAGCCGAAGCGCTGCAGGAGCGGGCTGACCTCAACCGCCAGATCGAGCAGTTGAAGTTCCGCCTGGCCAATAACGCCATAACCCAGGAAGGGGAGGCGCCCGCCGAGGACCCCGGACAGCTGCTGGAGAGGCTGGACCGCAGCGTGGCCCGGCTGGAGGAGCTGATGGCCGCCATTAACCTGGCCAACTGCCGTACCGTGGTGGACGGCATGACGTTGACCCAGCTCATCGCCCGGAAGGACTGCCTGCGGCTGAAAATAGAGGCTTACCGGGAGCTTGCGGAGGCGGCCAGCCAGACCGCCCACCGGGCGACCCGGTCCGAGATCCGCATCCTCAGCGCCGTGGATGTCAAAGCCATCCAGGCGGATGTGGATGCCATGGCCAAAGAGCTGCGCCTGCTGGACAACAAGCTCCAGCAGACCAACTGGACCACCGACCTGTGACGGGTGGCGGCTGGTAGCCGGCAGTGCGAATGTGATCTCAGCGGCTGAGAATGAGTCCGCAGGTGGCAGCGCTCACAGGGCAGGCGCCGGGTTCGAATCCCGAGGGAATCGTAATGCCCCGACCGCGCACGACCGCATGGTTATTTTGACTGCGTATCACCCAGCATTGGCTGCCGGCGAGGGCGGGCACGGGGGCCCGCCGCCCAAAGCATGAGACAGCCCGGGGCGTCCGATCCAGACGGACGCCCCGGGCTGTGTTGTCAGAAGGGCAGCGGCTCAGCGGGACTGCCGGGCAAATACGTGGATGCGGAAGTCCATGGTCACATCCAGCCGCCCCAGGGCGGCCAGCCGCTCCACCCCCGCCCTGGGGGTTTTCCAGGCGTAGGGGGTCATGCGGAACAGGTCCAGCAGACTCTGGCTGTCCCGGATGGCCATGGTGCCGGTGACCGGGACGATGTCCAGATAGTCGAAGCCCGGGTAGGCCACCGCCTCCTCCGGGTTTTCGTAGGGGCGGTCATAGAGGATCTCCTTCAGCTCCAGCAGGTGCCGGGGGGCGGGGACCACGTAGAGGAACACCCCCCCGGGGCGCAGCACCCGGCGGTACTCCTCCAGGGCCAGGGGGGCGAAGCAGTCCAGCAGCAGATCCACCGCCCCGTCCCCCACCGGCAGGCGGTACACCGAGGCCACGGCGAACTCCGCCCCGGGCACCCGGCGGGCGGCCTTTTTCAGCGCCGCCTTGGACAGATCCACGCCGGCCAGGGAACATGATTTCCCGGCGTTTTGAAGGGCGGAGAAAATACCCTGGGTATAATACCCCTCCCCGCAGCCCGCGTCCAGCAGGGCGCCGCCCGGGGCCAGCCGCTCCGCCGCCAGCGCGCACAGGGCGTCCCGGAGGGGGGCATACCAGCCGCCGTCCAGAAAGCGGGTGCGGGCGGCGGCCATCTCCCGGTCGTCCCCGGGGTGCTTGGAGTGTTTCTGGTTGGCGGGCAGCAGGTGGACATACCCCTCCCGGGCCACGTCATAGCTGTGGCGGTTGGGGCAGCGGTAGGCCTGCCCCTCCCGGGTGAGGGGGGCGGCGCAGATGGGGCAGAGGAACAGGCTCATGGGAGCGCCTCCTTCATTTCACCCGGAAGGTCCGGGGGGAGCGGCGGTACACTAAGGTGAGGATGACGGCGCAGTACACCACCGTCACCGCCAGCACCAGCAGGGCGAACCAGGAGGGGGTGCTCTTGATCTGGATGCAGGCGTAGCACACGATGTACACCGCCAGGTTGATGCCGGAGAAGAAGGGGTTCTTCACCTGCAGATCGGAGGTGTAGGGCTGGAACAGGTAGTACATGCCCAGGCAGTGGACGGCGAAGAACACCCCCAGGCACAAAATGGCGGCCAGGAAGATGAGATACTCCCCCACGGGGGGCCGCCCCCCGGCGCACAGGGTGAGCACCGTGAACATGACGCACACCGCCCCGGACAGGGCCAGCATGGTGCCGCCCAGCCGGGTGAAGCGCAGCAGGAAGTTCTTCAGCACCACGTCCTCCCGGCGGTACCAGGGGTACTTCAGCATGGCCAGGTCGCAGTTGTAGAACATGGCCTTGCAGATGCGGGTGCCCACGTTGTTGTCCATGAAGTACAGGAAAAACACGCAGTAGGGCAGGCACCGGGGTACCAGGTCGAAGGTGGCCGCCGTCTCCTCCCCCCGGAGGAGGAGCAGTGCCACCGCCCCCACTACCGTCACCCCGGCGAGGATGGCCAGCACGATCTTCACCGGCTTGTACAGCATCCGCCGGTGGCGGCGGAAGAACAGGGCCTGGAGATAGGGCCAGCCGGTGAGCCGGGAATCCCCCTCCGCCGTCAGGTCGCTGTCCTTGAGCTGCACGTCCCGGAACTGGGAGCCCTTGGCCTTCTCCTTGGCCAGCTCCGGGGAGACTGCCTCCGCCTTGCAGGTGTCCAGCACCAGGCGGTAGTAGTGGGGGAAGCGGACCATGTACGCCGCGCCCAGAATGCCCAGCACCGCCAGCGCGGCAAAAACCGCCGGGTGGAGCAGCACGTCCTGGGGGCGGCTCTGGGGGAGGGCCAGCAGGCAGGCGGCGGAGCCCGCCGTGCCCGCGATGGCCATCAGCAGGATGTACCACACCTTGCCGCCCACGCTCGCCCCAGTGCGGCTGTAGATGGCCAGGTGGAGGCCCTCGGCGGCCAGCCGGACAAAGGCCAGCTCCACGCCGATGACCAGCCCTGCCCAAGGCCCCGCCCCCAGCAGGGCGGTGAGAATCATCAGCAGGGGGGTGAAGCCGGCAAAGGCGGCCAGGTGGTGGCCCAGGCCGGTGATCATCTGGTAGCGCCAGGCGTCCATGGCCATCATGCGCACGCAGATGTACTTCAGCTGGGAGGGGGCCACCGCGTGGGGCACGATCAGGGCGCCGATGAAAAAGCTCATCCACAGGAAGAGCCAGCAGAAGGGGCCCAGGTTGGCCGCCGTCAGGGTGTCCTGCACCCCGTCCAGGGCCACAAAGGCGGCGATGAGCAGCAGCACCGCCAGATAGATCACCTTGCCCGCGATGGCCTTCAGCACCCACCACAGGTTCTGGAGGAGGAACAGGGCGAATTTGCCCTCCCCGGCGGCGTAGAGCCGGTCGGTGAACACCCGGCGCAGCAGGGGCAGGCGGCCCAGCCAGTAGATCAGCTTGTTGCCCCGGGTGGCGGCGTTGAGGCGGAAGATGGTCCAGGCGTTACTCCTCATGCTGGCCCTCCCCCTCGTCCCGCAGGATGTCCACAATGCGCTGCTCAAATTCCGGGGTGTGGATGAGGGCGGGGTCCACCTCCTCCAGCAGGCCGTGGTTGAGCACCACGATGTCGTCGCACAGGTCGGTGGCCAGCTGGAGGATGTGGGTGGAGAAGATGAGGATGTGTTCGTCCTTCATCTCCCGCAGCAGGTTTTTCATCTCCAGGGCGGCCACCACGTCGAAGGAGGTCAGCGGCTCGTCCAGCAAAATCACCGGCGGGCGGCCGATGAGGAAGCAGAGCATCTGCACCTTGTTCTTCATGCCGTGGGAGTAGCCCCGCATGAGCCGGTGCCGGTCGTCCTTCTCGATGCCCACCAGGGCCAGCCAGTCGTCGGGGGTGCGCCCCGTCTTTCCCGGGTCGCCGGTGATCTCCAGGAAGAACTTGACGAACTCGTACCCGGTGAGAAATTCCGGCACCACCGGGGTGGACAGCACATAGCCCACGTCCCCCTGGCCCAGGGGGCGGGGGGCCTCTCCGGCCAGGGAGAGGGACACGCTGCCGCTGTCCGGGGGGTACTCGGCGGACAGGCAGTTGAACAGGGTGGTCTTGCCGGCGCCGTTGCGGCCCAGCAGGCCGTAGATGCCCTCTTTGGCAAAGGTGTAGCTGGCCCCCTTCAGCACCTGCTTGGTGCCAAAGGATTTCACCAGGTCCTGCACGATGAGTTTCATGGGAGACGCCTCCTTGTGGGGGAATTTGGTCTGTCTCAGGGTAGCGGATTGCCCCGCCCCTGTCAAGCGGCCCGGGGTTAAGATTTCATGAAGATTTGCCCCTCAGCGCTGGAACATGACCTTCTCGCTGTTGAACATCCGGGTCAGCCCCCACACCCCCAGGGCGGTGTAGGCCAGGTTGCACCCCACGGTGAGGAGCAGATGGGTCCAGTTCAGCTCCAGGGCGAAGAGGCCCGCCATGGCCTGCACGCTGTTGTAGAAGGGAATGAAGTAGGCCCACAGGTGGGGGCTGGCCCCGCCGCCGAACATGGCGGTGACCCCCACCACCATGGCCAGGATCATCAGGGGGGTGACGTAGGTCTGGGCCTCCTTGATGGTCCTGGCGAAGGCGGAGATGAGGGAGATGCAGGCCACGATGAACAGCACCGTGGACAGGATGATCAGGCACAGGGCCAGATAGTGGACGGGGGTATAGGCGGCCCCCACGCCGCCCTCCATCTGCATCAGGGTGGGCATGGACAGCAGGGTGCCGATGGTGCTGGACAGCCCGGAGAGCAGGGCGATGATGGACAGCGCGCAGATCTTGCCCAGGGCCAGGTCCCGGCGGCGCAGGGGGGTGATGAGCAGGGTGGCGATGGTGCCCCGCTCCTTCTCCCCGGCGATGGACTCCGGGGCGGCGGCCATGCAGCCGGAGAACAGGAAGATCATCAGCAGCATGGGCATCATGGAGGACATGAGGGTGCCGGCGGTGTCCGCCTGGGTGGCCAGGTCATAGGTGGTGCCGTCCCCGGGGTTGACGTCGAACTTGTTGGACAGGGAGGTCTCATACCCCTCCAGCAGGGCGGCCATCTGCGCATAGGCCGCGGAGGAGTTCACGCTGGCGGAGTTGTAGTACAGCTCCACCGCCGGGGCGGGGGCGCCGGAGGTGACGTCATAGCCGGCCACCTGGCCGTCAAAGTCCGGGGGGAACACCGCCAGCAGGTCCAGCTCCTCCTCCTGAATCAGGGCCTTGGCCGCCTCCACATCCTGGGCGGGCTGGATGTCCAGCCCCGCCTGCCCGGCCAGGGCGGAGACGGAGCCGGGCAGGTTCACCGCCTGGACGGCGGGGACGAAATCCTCGTCCACGGAGAACTGGCTGGACAGGGCGGAGCCCATGAAGGTGTACACCGCGAAGATGAGCAGGCCGGGGAGCAGGATGGTGGCCAGGGCGGTGCGCTTGTCCCCGAAGAACCGGGCCAGTTCCTTGCGAAAAATGGTCAGCATTCCGCCTTTCATGCGTCCTCACCCATCCTTTCCACATAGAGGTCGAAGAAGCGGTCCTCCAAGCTCTTCCCCTGGCACACCTCGTCCAGGGTGCCGCACAGGGCCATGGCGCCGTCGATGATGACTCCCACCCGGTCGCACAGCTTTTCCACCAGGGAGAAAATGTGGGTGGATACCAGGACGGTCTTGCCCCGGCCCCGCAGCTCCTGGAGGAAGTCGGTGACCACCTTGGCGGTGATCACGTCCAGGCCGTTGGTGGGCTCGTCGAAGATGATGATGTCCGGGTCGTGGACGATGGAGATGACCAGGGACACCTTCTGCTTCATGCCGGTGGACAGGTCAGCCACCTTCACCTCGGCGAACCGGTCGATGCCGAAGCGGGAGAACAGGGCCTGCTTCCGCACCCCGCGCACCTCGGCGGGCACCTGGTGCAGGTGGGAGAAGAAGTCGTAGAGGTAGTTGGGGGTGAAGCAGTCCTCCAGCTTCAGCTCGCTGGTGAGAAAGCCGATGCGCTCCCGCACCCGCTCCGGCTCTTTGACGATGCTGGCCCCGTCCACCAGGGCGTCCCCGGCGTCGGGCCTGATGAGGGTGGCCAGCATGCGCAGGGTGGTGGTCTTGCCCGCCCCGTTGGGGCCCAGCAGGCCGAAGATCTCTCCCCTGTGGGCGGTGAAGGACAGGTCGTTCACGGCCACCTTTACCTTCTGCTTGGTCTTTTCAATTTTCTGCTGTTTGGCGGACAGGCGGAAGCTCTTGTGCAGGCCCCGCACGTCCAGAATGAGGTCAGACATGGGATTCAGGCTCCTTTCTCAAAGGGAAAAACAGGGTGCGCAGGCCCTTCCGGGCCAGCAGGCAGGCTACCACGCCCACTCCGGCCAGCACCGCCAGTACCACCAGGCCGTTGGCCTGCTCCAGCTGAGGCAGGGTGAGCAGCTGTCCGATGGTGTTGAAAAGGATGTGGGTGAGAAGGCTGGGCAGGATGGAGCCGGCGCGCCAGGCCATGACCCCCAGCACCAGCCCCAGGCAGAAGGCGTAGCCCATCCACACCGGCTGGCCGTGGCCCAGGGCGAAGAGGGCGGAGGCGATGAGCACCGCCGGCCAGCCGGGCATGGCCCGGGCCAGGCGGGACTGGACCAGCCCCCGGAAGATCACCTCTTCCGCCAGGGGGGCCACCAGGGCGGTGGAGACAAAGGGGATCAGGCCGAACTGGGTCAGGGAGGCGGAGGCCTGGGCGTAGTCCTCCAGCCAGGCGGCGGGGAGCAGGGAGAGCACCAGGGTGACAGCCGCGTAAAACAGGGGGGCGACAGCCGCCCCTGCCGCCGCCATCCCGGCGGGGACGGGGCGCAGCCCCGTCTGCTCCAGGGGGTGCTTGCGCCGGGCGGCGAAGAAGATCAGCAGGAAGAACAGGGTGAGCAGGTTGGAGACCAGCACCAGCGCGGTGGCGGAGGACTGAACCTGCCGCAGCAGCGGGAGCAGATCCAGGCCGCCGGTGGCCAGCAGGGCCGCTGAGACCACCGCGAGGACAAAGACCACGCTCACCAGGGCCTGAAAGCCCCAGAACAGGGCGGCGTAGGCTATGGCCTTGCCCAGGGCGGCCAGCACCCGGGCGGCCCGGGCGGAATTGGTTTCATTCATGGTAAATCCTCCTTGCCTCAGAGCAGTTCTGTACCCGGCCGGTCCAGCCGGATGTTCCAGTAGCTGTAGGTGATCTGGCCCGTCCCCCAGATGAGGCACACCGCCAGGATGGGCAGCAGGCCGGTGCCCAGGAACAGGGCGGACAGGGTGAAGATGAGCCACAGCGCGCCGCACACCTTGCTCATGGCCAGGAAGGCCTTGTAGGCGCACTGGCCGATGAGGAGCTTTTCCGCCTCGTCACAGCTATCATACCACTTCTTCTGGAACTTCAGGTCGTAGACAGAGGCGGTCTTTTCCGGGTTGAGGCGTTTGGTGAGGTCCACCACCCACTGCTGGAAGAGCAGGCACTCCACCATGGTGACGATGAAGAAGACGGGCACCCCCAGCAGCCCCAAGAGGGAGGGCTCCTCGCTGGTGAGCAGGGGGGCGGCGTAGGAGGCGCCCATGAGGAACATGGCCGCCAGCATGAAGACGTTGCAGGCCAGCGTGGCCGCGGACAGGGTGCGCTCCGCCCGGGCGGGGACGTCCTCGTCCTCCCCGTCCCACTGCGTCAGCATCTTTTTGGCGGAGCGGTACGGGGGCAGGACGGCCAGGGGCTGGGCCACGGCACAGCCCAGCAGCAGCCAGGGGGCGACGGACAGGGAGAAGAACTCGCCGGCCCGCCCCAGGGCCCCGGCCACCCCCTCCAGGCCGAAGGAGGCGGCGCAGTAGCCGAAGGTGCCCCCCACCAGGGCGGCGCAGAACATGATGAGCAGGAATTTGGGCAGGGCCCTGCGGTTGGCCTGCCGGATGGCGTCGTTGGACTGGTTCATGACGGTTCGTCCTCCTCCAGGATAAAGATGTCCTCCACCTTGGCGTGGCAGATTCTGGCCAGCTTCAGGGCCAGGGTCACCGAGGGGGAGTAGTCCCCCCGCTCAATGAGGCTGATGGTCTGGCGGGATACTCCCGCCAGGTGACCCAGCTCCTGCTGGTTCACATCCAGCGCTGCCCGATATTCTTTCAGGCGGTTTTTCAGCGGCATACGCTCATCCCTTTCCCTCCCGGTCACCGCGCTCCCGGTCCTGCTTTCCCAGGGAGCGGAAGATGAGGAACATGGCGATCATGGCGATCCAGACGGCGGCAGGCATGTGGACCCCTCCTCGTGACAGCTTTCCTTGTCGTATTGACAACTATACTTGTCAATATGCAATATATCATTGTCATCCGCCTTTGTCAAGAGGGGGAGCGGAAAAACGTGGCGGAGAAATTTCCGGGGGGGGGAATCCCCGCCGGGGGTTGCCAGAGGGCCGGATGTTATGTATACTAATGACCATCATCTCTTCTGGGTTCAGAGAAAAGGAGTGCGCCATGAGGAAACGAGTTCTGACGCTGCTGCTGACGGCGGCCCTGGCCGCGGCCCTGCTGGCGGCGCCCGGTTCGGGGGCGGAGGCCCGGCGGGAAATGAATCTGACCGATGTGCCGGAGACGGCGTGGTACTATCCATACGTCAAGGACCTGTACGAGAGCGGGATTGTGGACGGCTTTGAGGACAACACCTACCGGGGGGAGGAGTCCATCGCCTGGGGCCAGGCCTTCAAGCTCATCACCCTGGCCATCGGCTGCCAGGTGCCGGAGCCGGTGGAGGGGAAGCACTGGGCCTATCCGTACATACAGCTGGCCCGGGACAACCGGCTGCTGAAGTACTATTTTGACGAGGACTGGCTGGAGTGGCACCCCACCCGCCTTCAGGTGGCCCAGATGGTGGCCCGGGCCCTGGACCTGCTGAGCATCCCCCAGGGGGAGAGCCCCTTTGCCGACTGCGACGACGGCTATGTGACCCATCTGTATGAGAAGGGAATCCTGGTGGGGGAGTACGACGAGGCGGGGCAGTTGGTCTTTCTGCCGGAGGAGGAGATCACCCGGGCGGAGATCACCACCATCATCTGGCGGATGTACCACCTGGACGTGACGGGGGGCACCTTCCGCCACAGCAACTACTGGGTGGAGCCATTTGGGGCGGACCAGGTGGCCCCCTTCGGCTATGACACGGCGCAGTTTACCCTGGATGAGAACGGCTTCGTGACCTACGGGGACGACCCGGAGGCCCATGAGGTGGGGGTGGACGTGTCCGAGCACCAGGGGGAGATCGACTGGCAGGCGGTGGCGGAGGCGGGCATTGACTTTGCCATCATCCGCATCGGCGGCCGGCTGATGCAGTCGGGGACCATCTTTGAGGACAAGTACTTCCGGGCCAACTTAGAGGGGGCGAAGGCCGCCGGGCTGAAGGTGGGGGTGTACTTCTTCTCCCAGGCCCTCAACGCCCAGGAGGGGCTGGAGGAGGCAGAGTTTGTGCTGGGATTGCTGGACGGCGTGGAGCTGGACTACCCGGTGGTGTGCGACTGGGAGTACCTGGGGGGCAATACCGCCCGGACCTACGGGGCGGAGCCGGCGGAGATCACCGCGGGGATTGACGCCTTCTGCGCCCGGGTGGAAGAGGCCGGCTACAGGGGAATGCTCTATTTCAACGCCTACTGCGGATACATCAAAATGGACCTGCGGGAGCTGACGGACTATGACTTCTGGTATGCCCAGTACAGCGACGTCCCCAGCTACCGCTATCACTTCCAGATGTGGCAGTACTCCAGCAGCGGGCAGGTGGACGGCATCGACAGCGATGTGGACCTCAATCTCTGCCTGACGCCCTACGGAACATAACAAATGGGCCTCTCCCCATGGGGAGAGGCCCATTTTCTATCATTACTTTCTGTATTCGAACTCCAGGTTGTACAGGCACACCAGGTCTCCGTCCTGGACGCCCTGCGCCTCCATCTGCTGGTAGGCCCCGGCCTCCCGCAGGCGCTTGTCGAACCAGTTGCGGCTCTCGTAGTCGGAGAAGTTGACGTTGGCCATGAGCTGGCGCAGCCAGGGCCCGTCCACCAGCCAGGTGCCGTCCTCGTCCTGGGTGATCTCCAGAGGGGCGGAGGTGTCCACCTCCGGGGGGCGCTCCACATAGGTGGGCTCGTACACCAGGATGGGGGGCAGCTGGGAGAGCAGCGCCGCCGCGGCGTGCATCAGCTCCCGGGTGCCCCGGTGGGTGGCGGCGGAGATCTCGTACAGGGGGCAGCCTTTGGCCTCCACATGGGCGCGCAGCTTGTCCAGCAGGGTGGGGTCCTCCATGATGTCCACCTTGTTGGCGGCCACCAGCATGGTGCGGCTGGCCAGCTCCGGGGACCAGCGCTCCAGCTCGGCGCAGATGGCGTCAAAGTCGGCCACCGGGTCCCGGCCCTCGCTGCCGGACACGTCCACCACGTGGATGAGCAGGCGGCAGCGGTCGATGTGGCGCAGGAAGTCGTGGCCCAGGCCGGCGCCGTCGGCGGCCCCCTCGATGATGCCGGGGATGTCCGCCAGCACGAAGGACTGCCCCTCCTCCATGGGCACCACGCCTAAGTTGGGGGAGAGGGTGGTGAAGTGGTAGTTGGCGATCTTGGGCTGGGCCCGGGTGACCACGCTCAGCAGGGTGGACTTGCCCACGTTGGGGAAGCCCACCAGCCCCACGTCGGCCAGCAGCTTCAGCTCCAGGATGACCTCCCGGCTCTGGCCGGGCAGGCCGGCCTTGGCAAACCGGGGCACCTGCCGGGTGGGGGTGGCGAAGTGCTTGTTGCCCCAGCCGCCGTTGCCTCCTTTGGCCAGGATGAAGTCCTCCTCCCCGGACATGTCGCAGATGATCTCCCGGGTCTCCAGATCCCGCACCACGGTGCCCCGGGGGACCTTGATGACCAGATCGGCGCCGTCCCTGCCGGAGCACCGCTTGCCCATGCCGTCCTGGCCGTTTTCGGCCACGTACTTGCGCTTATAGCGGAAATCCATCAGGGTGGACATGTGGGAATCCACCCGCAGCACCACGTTGCCCCCCCGGCCGCCGTCCCCGCCGTCGGGGCCGCCGGCGGCCACATATTTTTCCCGGTGGAAGGAGACGGCGCCGCCGCCCCCGTTGCCCGCCCGCACCGTGATGCGGGCGGTGTCGATGAATTGATTGGCCATAGTTACCTCCAGTCAAAGGGACCCGGCGGGAGCCGGGACGGCGCTGTGCGCCGTACAAGTGTTTTTGCGAAGCAAAAACCTTGGCGCAGGGCGAATCTACTTCGCCCGAGCATTTGAAAAAAGGGGCCCCCGGGCGGCGGTCTCGCCGCCTGGGGAAAAGACCCGGCGCCTGACGGATTCAGTTTGCCCGGACGAAAACTTCAGATGCGGGACGATAAAAACAGGGCGCGCTGCGTCAGCAGTGCGCCCTGAAATCACTGAGCGATCTCGTACACGGAGACCTTCTTGCGGTCCTTGCCGAAGCGCTCGAACTTCACAGTGCCGTCCACCTTGGCGAACAGGGTGTCGTCGCTGCCCTTGCCCACGTTGGTGCCGGGGTGAATGTGGCTGCCGCGCTGACGCACCAGGATGTTGCCGGCCAGCACGAACTGACCGTCGGCCCGCTTCACGCCCAGGCGCTTGGCCTCGGAGTCACGGCCGTTCTTGGTGGAGCCGCCGCCCTTCTTGTGGGCGAAGAACTGAATGCTGATCTTCATCATGGTCCTTTTCCGTCCTTTCTGTCAAAGGTGTGGGAGGCGTTACGCCTCTTCGTCATCGTCGTCCAGCCGGACGGCGAGATAGTCGGGATATTCCTCGCTGAGGGACTGCAGGTACACCATCAGCCCGGTCAGAAGATTCTGACAGGTGATCTCGTTGGCCTCGCCCAGCCCTCCGGGGAGCTTGAGGGAGAGAAAGCCGTCTTTCTGGCGCATCTTCACCGGCGCGGCCAGGCCCAGCACCTCATTGACGGTGCACTCTGCCATGCCCACGCAGGCGGAGATGGCGGCGCAGACGATGTCGCTGCCCTCCCTTGCGTATCCGCTGTGTCCCTCCACGGTAAAACCGTCCAGCCGGTCCTGCGTGCTGTGGAACGTAACGGTGGTCATACTCCTGTCCCTCAGGCGTTGACCTTGGTGATTTCCACCTTGGTGTAGGGCTGACGATGGCCCTGACGGCGGCGGTAGTTCTTCTTGGGTTTGTACTTGAACACCAGAACCTTCTTGCCCTTGCCGTTCTTCACCACGTTGGCGGTGACGGAAGCGCCGTCCACGGTGGGGGCGCCGAACTTGGCGGACTCGCCGTCCAGGACGGCCAGAACCTTGTCGAAGGTGATGGAGCTGCCGGCCTCGGCGTCCAGCTTCTCGATGTAGAGGACGTCGCCCTCGGTCACCTTGTACTGCTTGCCGCCGGTCTCGATGATTGCGTGCATTGCTTGCACCTGCCTTTCCTTTATTACGGGCTCGCTGTCGGGGGAGGGGATCAACCCACTTGTGTGCTCGCGCTTTGCCGGCTTGCGGCGGCTTGGCGCGTCTCGTTGTCACGCTCGGATTGGACACACGGCCGGGTCGCTTTCGCTGCGTCTCGCCCTGTAAACGGAATCGCGGGGCAATTCCTGGTTTCCAGGGCTCGCTTCACTCCAAGCTCCCCTGTGTGTCTATTCTCACGCTTCTTGCTGTCACGCTTCGCCTGTTCGCGACGCGGTTCTAAGCCCTGCGACTGCGCCAAAATCCCTCCGGCCCCCTGGGCCTGCTGGATTTTGGACTTCGCTCCGGTCTTAGCCCGCTGCTCACGACGGCTCAGCGCTTCTCATGTCCCATTCAAAGCGGCTTTGACATTATATCAACGAGAGATGGGAATGTCAATGATTTTTTTGCGGGGGCGGGGAAATTTTTCGCGCTTTCCCCCGGACGGTGCACTTGTATGCATTTGCATACAAGTGCATACAAAGCTGTGCAAAACATGCCAACCGCAAAGACAAAAAACAAATACAACAACAACCACATCCACAGCGGCAACTACAGGGGCAGTGAGCGCTGGAAGCCGACGGCCTGCCGGATGTGCTGCGCACGCTTGTCCGCCGACTCCAGGTATTCCTTGGGGTACTTGGGGTTGGACAGCCGGGTGATCTTTCCCGTGTCCGGGTTCACCAGCTTGGTGATGCCCCCGGCCCCCAGGGACAGGACGCTCTGCAGCTCCTCCATCATGATGATGTTGTAGTCGCACCGGGTGCCCGGCAGGCACCAGCCCACATTTTCAAAGGAGCCGGACATGTACTTCTGCCGGTAGAGGTAATAGGGCTGGTACCCCCCGGCGGCCAGGGCCCCCTTGGCCTGGGCAAGCATGTCCGCCACGGCCTCCGGGGCGCACAGGTTTTCCTGCCGCTCCATGAGCCCGGCCCCCTTTTTCAGGGCCAGGGTGTGGACGGTGAGGTTGGCGGGGGCCATGGCCAGCACCTGCTCCAGGGTGCGGGCAAAGCCCTCCGGGCTGTCCCCCGGCAGGCCGGCGATGAGGTCCATGTTCACCAGGCCGCCGAAGTGGGCCCCGGCCAGGGCCATGGCGTCCCGGATCTGGGCGGCGGTGTGGGCGCGGCCCATGGCGCGCAGCACCGCGTCCTCCATGGTCTGGGGGTTGATGGAGATGCGCTGGATGCCGTGGGAGCGGAGCACCTCCAGCTTGTCCGCCGTGATGGTGTCCGGCCGGCCCGCCTCCACGGTGAACTCCGTACACCGCTCCAGGGGCAGATGCTGTTCCACGGCGGACAGCACCCGGTCCAGCTGGCCGGCGCTCAGGGTGGTGGGGGTGCCGCCCCCCATATAGGCGGTGGACAGGTGCAGCCCGGCGCCCTTCAGCTCCGCCCCCGCCAGGGCGATATCCCGGCACAGCGCGTCCACATAGGGCTCCACCAGGGCCAGGGCCCCCCGCACGTCGGCGGAGATGAAGGAGCAGTAGGCGCACCGGGTGGGGCAGAAGGGGATGCCCAGGTAGAGGGACAGGCCGTCCCGGCCCAGCCCCCGCCCCACCTCCAGAGAGGCCTGGGCGCAGGTCAGGGCCAGCGCCGCCCGGTCGGGGGTCACCCGGTACAGGCCGGTGAGCTCGTCCAGCACCTGCTCCCCGGAGGCCCCGGCGGCCAGCCGCCGGGTGGGCAGCTTCACCGGGCGCACCCCGGTGAGGGCTCCCCAGGGGGGCTGATGGCCCAGGGCCTGGACGGCGGCGTCATAAAAGGCCAGGCGGACGGTGCGCTGCCGCGCCCGCCGGGCGGAGAGTGCGTCAGAGCCGGGCTCGACCCGGGCGGCGGCGCCTGCCTCATACCGCCGCCCTTCCCACCAGAGGACGGCCCGGGCGGCAAAGGCGCCGTCCTGCTCCTCCTCCAGGGTTACCAGGGCGGAGGGGGAGGCGCCCTCCGGCTCCCCCTGGGGATAGCGGGGCAGCTGGCCGGGGAAGAGGGTGAGCATGGTCTGCTCCACCGCGTAGCGGTAGTCGTGGCCCCGAAAATACAGGTCCATGGCTCACTCCGCCATGGCCTGGAGCATGTAAAGATTGCTCCGGCGCTCCTCGTCCAGGGTGGACAGGCCCTCGTGGCCGGGGCACACCTGGTAGTCCCCGGGCAGGGCGGCCAGCTTCTTCAGAGAGGCCATGATCTGCGCGCCGCTGCCCCCCTCGAAGTCGGTGCGGCCAATGGAGCCCTGGAACAGGGTGTCCCCGGTGAAGAGGACGTTTTCCCCCTTCAGGGTGACCGAGCCGGGGGTGTGGCCCGGGGTCTCCAGCACCTCCAGGGTGATGGGGCCCACGCTCACCCGGTCCCCCTCCCGGTAGTAGCGCAGGTTGCCGAAGGAGCTCACCGAGGGGAAGGTGGCGCCGAACATGCGCACGGTGTGTACCTTCTCGTCCACATCGGCGGGGTGGCAGTACACCGGCAGCTGGGGCCACTGCGCCCGCAGGCCGGGGATGCCCAGGATGTGGTCAAAATGGCTGTGGGTGAGGAGGATGGCCTGGGGCTCCAGCCCCTGGTCCTGGATCCAGGCGGCCACCTGCTCGCCGCTGTCGCCGGGGTCCACGACGCCGCAGCGCCGGTCCCCCTCCTCCCAGAAAATGTAGCAGTTGGTGCCGATCATGCCCAGCTGCATGACTTTGATCTTCATACCGATCCCTCCGTTGTGGTTGATGGGCCGGGAGCCGCCTCAGGTTCCGGCCAGGGTGTCCCGCGCCAGCCGGAAGAGGTCCAGCAGGGCGGCCAGGTCCTTCCCCTCCCGGTCCAGGGAGGGATTGTATTCCACGCATTCAAAGCTGCACACCTGGCCGGTACCCAGCACGGCCTCCAGAATGGCGCGCACCTGGGCCAGGGTCAGCCCGTTGGGGAGCAGGTAGCCGGTGGAGGAGAACTGGCTGGGGTCCAGGCTGTCCACGTCGAAGCTGATGTGTACCCGCTTGCCCGCCAGGGCGGGGAGCAGCTGGGAGAGCGCCCCCTCCAGCCCATCCCCGGCCAGCTGCTCCGGGGTGTACAGGTGGGCGCCCTGTTCCGCCAGGATGCCGTACTCCGGCGGGTCGATGGACCGCCCCCCCAGGATGTACAGGTTGTGTCCCAGCAGATTCACCTTCTGCCGGCCCACGGTGAGCGCGTCGCAGCACAGCCCGCAGGCGGCGGCCAGGTCCATGCCGTGGATGCAGCCGGTGACCGAGGTCTGCTCCGTGTTGATGTCGGCGTGGGCGTCAATGTACACCACGGCCAGGTTCTCCGCCCCGTAGAACTCCCCCAGGGCGGCCAGGGAGCCCATGGCGATGGAGTGGTCGCCGCCGATGACCACGGGGAACTGCCCCCCCTCCAAGGCGGTGAGCAGGTTGGCGCGCAGGGCGCGGCTCACCGCCATCACCGTGTCCAGGTGGAGCAGGTGGGGGGGATACTGGGTGCAGGGGGGGAGCTTTTCCATGGGGTAGCAGGCCGCGCCCCCCAGCAGGGCGGGCAGGCCGGTGCCCACCAGGGCGTCGTAGGCGAATTCGGTGCCCCGGGTGGGGGAGCCGCAGGAGACCGCCGCCTCCAGCAGCGCGAAATGTCGTGCCATGATCGTAAATCCTTTTCCTTATGAGATGGGGGAGGGGGCGTCCTCCCCGGAGAACAGGCCGGTGGAGAGATAGCGCTCCCCGGAGTCGGGCAGCAGCACCGCGATGGTCCTGCCCGCGTACTCCGGCCGCCGGGCCAGGGCCATAGCGGCCCAGAGGGCGGCGCCGGAGGAGATGCCCGCCAGCAGTCCTTCCCGGGCGCGCAGCAGCCGGGCGGCGCGGCAGGCCTGCTCCTGGGTGACGGGGATGACCTCGTCCAGCACGCCGGTGTTCAGGGCGGCGGGGAGAAAGTTGGGGCCGATGCCCTGGAGCCCGTGGGGGCCGGTGCGCCCCTGGCTGAGCAGGGGGGAGTCGGCGGGCTCCACCGCGATGACGCGCACCCCGGGGTCGCGCCCCTTCAGGTAGCGCCCCACCCCGGTGATGGTGCCGCCGGTGCCCACCCCGGCCACAAAGGCGTCCAGCCGGCCGCCGGTGTCCGCCCAGAGCTCCGGCCCGGTGGTGTCAAAGTGGGCCTGGGGGTTGGCGGGGTTGGCGAACTGGTCGGGGACAAAGCTGCCGGGGATGGAGGCGGCCAGCTCCCGGGCCCGGTCCACCGCCCCCTGCATGCCCAGGGCGCCGGGGGTGAGGACCACCTGGGCGCCGTAGGCGGCCATGAGCTGCCGGCGCTCCGCGCTCATGGAGTCGGGCATGACGATGATGGCTCGGTAGCCCCGCACCGCGGCCACCCAGGCCAGGCCGATGCCGGTGTTGCCCGAGGTGGGCTCGATGACGGTGCCGCCGGGGGCGAGCAGGCCCCGGCGCTCCGCGTCCTCCACCATGGCCAGGGCGGCCCGGTCCTTCACGGAGCCGGCGGGGTTGAAAAACTCCAGCTTGGCCAGCACCCTGGCCTTCAGCCCCTGGCATCGGGCCAGGCGGCCCAGCTCCAGCAGGGGGGTGTGGCCCACCAGATCTTCCGCGCGGGGATAGAGTTTGCCCATGGTTGATCCCTCCCGGCCGCTAGCGCGGCGGCAATCAGACTTTCCATAGATTATAGTGGCCGCCGGTGAGGGCTGTCAAGGGCGGCGGGCAAAAGAAAAACCCGCCTGCTTGCGCAGGCGGGCTGGTGAGAACTCAGGCCAGCTTGTTCAGCTTCAGGGTCAGAGCGCTCTTCTTGTTGGCGGCATTGTTGCGGTGGAGCAGACCCTTGGCGGCAGCCTGATCCACAGCCTTGACGGCCACCTTATAAGCGGCATCGGCCTCGCTGCGGTTGCCACCGGCCACCGCGGCCTCAAACTTCTTCAGATCGGTCTTCAGCGCGGACTTCTGAGCCTTGTTCTGAGCGGCCTTGGTGGCGTTCACCAGAACACGCTTCTTGGCAGACTTAATGTTGGGCAAACCAAACACCTCCTCCGATGAAAGTATAGTTCCGATATGGTTTTTTCCATAGCAGATATGTATTCTAACATCAAAGTGGGAAAAAAGCAACACTTATTTTTCGATTTTCGCATAGAAAATTTCTTCCCGCAAAAAATAGGGCAGAATCGTGCAGCTTCCACAATATCTTGGGGAGAGGAGTGAGGGAAATGGCGCAGCGTAGGACGGATCTGGCCCGGGAGGCCCACGGGCTCTGGCGGGAGCGGGCGGGGGCGGGGGCCAGGCTGGCCGGCGTCCGGTCCCACACCGGGCGGGAGCAGGGCTTTGAGACCCACACGGTGGAGGTGCTGGATGAGCGGGGGGCCAGGGAGCTGGGCAAGCCCCCGGGGCGGTACGTCACCCTGGAGCTGGACGGCCTGCTGCGCCGGGAGGAGGGGGCCTTTTCCCGGGCGGCGACGGCGCTGGCGGCCCTGCTGCGGCCCATGGTGCCGGAGCGGGGGGAGGCTTTGGTGGTGGGGCTGGGCAACCGGGCCATCACCCCGGACCTGGTGGGGCCGCTGGCGGTGGAGCACACCCTGGTGACCCGCCACCTGGTGGAGCGGCTGGAGGGCTTCGGCCATCTGCGGCCGGTGGCCGCCCTGGCGGCGGGGGTGCTGGCCACCACCGGGGTGGAGAGTGCGGCGATGGTCCAGGCGGTGTGCGCCCGGCTGCGGCCGGCCTGCGTCATCGCGGTGGACGCGCTGGCATCCCGGTCGGTGGAGCGGCTGTGCCGGACGGTGCAGCTGGCGGACACCGGCATTGTCCCCGGCTCCGGGGTGGGCAACCACCGCATGGCCCTGAGCCGGGAGACCCTGGGGGTGCCGGTGCTGGCGGTGGGGGTGCCCACCGTGGTGGAGGCGGCCACCCTGGCCCTGGACCTGCTGGGCCGGGAGGACGGGGCGCAGCTGCCCGGGGACGGGCTGTTCGTCACCCCCCGGGAGGTGGACAGCCGGGTGGCCGACCTGGCCCGGGTCATCGGCTATGGGGTGAGCCTGGCCCTGAACCCGGAGCTGAGCGTGGAGGAGCTGACCATGCTGCTGGAGTGACCCCCGGGGGGCGGAAAATTCCGGTTGTTCTTTTTTCAAGGCTCTGGTATACTGAGGGGTAAGCATACCTAATCATCCGAGAAAAGAGAGGAGGGCGGCTGCGTGAAAGGTGCCTTTCACCGCCTGGGGCAGACCCGGGGGATGGGCTATGTCAAGGAAGTGGCCGGCCTGTACTTCAGCAAGCGGGTGAGCCGGGCGGCGGCCGAGCTGGCCTATTTCCTGCTGCTGACCTTTTTCCCCATCTTCATCTGCCTGTCCGCCTTTGTGGAACGGCTGGACCTGAATCTGTCCGCCATTCTGGAGCAGACCAACTACCTGCTGCCGGAGGGCGTGATCTCCGTGTTCCAGGAGTATCTGAACTACCTGAACGGGAACCTGTCCATGGCCATGTTCGTCACGGGGATCTTCCTGGCCATCCTGTTCGCCTCCGCCGCCATGCGGGGGCTGATGAACATCATGCACGAGATCTACGGCCGGGCCACCTTCCGGGGGATGCGCCAGCTGGGGGCCAGCCTGCTGTTCTCCGCCCTGCTGCTGGTGACGGTGTACCTGTCCCTGGCGGTGGTGGTCACCGGCAACTGGTTTTTCCACCTGCTGGGCGAGATGCTGGGGCTGGAGGATTTTGTGGACCGGTTCGGCACCTGGCAGTGGATGAAGTACGTGCTGCTCATTGCCATGGTGTTTTTGTTCATCCTGCTGCTCTACCGCTTTACCGCCCCCTGGGATAAGCCCAGGCCGCCGGTGGTGCCCGGGGCGGTGGGGGCGGCGGTGGCGCTGGCCATCGCCTCCATGATCTTTTCCGCCATCATGGGCAACTCCGCCCGGTACTCCCTGGTGTACGGCTCGCTGACGTCGGTGATCATCCTGCTGGTCTGGCTGTACCTGTGCGGGAATATCCTCATCATGGGTAATGTGGCCAACTACGTCATCTACTGCCACCGGAAGCAGAAGCGGGAGAAGCAGCAGAAAAAAGCGTGAACACGGGAACAGCGGCGGCGTCTGCGGACGCCGCCGCTGTATCTGCCCCGCGCATAAACCGGGGTGAAACCAGGCAAGCTATCCCCATCAAGACAGGGGGCGAGGGTCATGTGGCAGATCGGGGTGTGGGAGCGCAGCGAAGGGCTGGCCGAAGGGGTGACGGACCTGGCCCCGGAGGGGACGGCCCTGGTGCGGGCCTGCCGCCATCCGGCCCTGCTGGCGGGGGTGAAGCTGGACCTGCTGGTGGTGTCCCCGGGGGCCATGGGCTGGGCCGGCGCGCCGGCCCTGTGCTGCCACACCGCCCTGCTGCCCGGGGGGCTGTCCGCCCTCACCCGGGCGCTGCCGGCGGAGACGGTGGTGAGCTACGGTTCGGCCAGCCGCAATACCCTCACCCTGTCCAGCCTGGAGGAACACCGGGCGGCGGTGGCGGTCCAGCGGGAGTTCATCGCCCTGGACGGCCGGGCGGTGGAGCGCCAGGAGCTGGTGCTGCCCTACGACGGCTCGCCGCCGGAGCTGTTTCTGGTGCTGGCGGGGGCGGCGCTGCTGCTGGGCAGGCTGCCGGAGGAGTGAGAAGGCCGGAAACACGCGCCCTGCTTCCTGGGAAGCAGGGCGCTTTTCTGTATGCCCTGCGACTTGTTTTGCGCCCCGATTCATGATATAGTAGTAGCCCAATGGCCCGCCGCGGCGGGAGCATCAACCAAACGGCGGAATTTGCCGCCTGACCATATGGAGGGACCTGACATTGAACCGAACCACCCCTGTGATTCCCCAGGAAGAGATCGCCCGGCAGCGGGCGTACTGCGCCGAAATCCGCGCCCTCAACGCCCGGCTGGAGCGCGCCCCTGCCGCCTATGTGGACACCTACGGCTGCCAGCAGAACGAGGCGGACTCGGAGCTGCTGCGGGGCATGCTGGCCGAGATGGGCTATGAGATCGTGGATACGGACCGGGACGCCGATGTGATCGTCATCAACACCTGCGCCATCCGGGAGCACGCCGAGCAGCGGGTGCTGGGCAATGTGGGCGCTCTGGTCCACGGCAAGCGGCGCAAGCCGGAGCAGATCATCTGCCTGTGCGGCTGCATGGCCCGGGAGCAGCACGTGGCGGACAAGCTGCGCCAGTCCTACCGCCATGTGGATCTGGTGTTTGGCCCCCAGGTGCTCTGGCGCTTTCCCGAGCTGCTGCGCCGGGTGATCACCCGCCGGGGCCGGGTGTTTGAGACGGGGGACGTGCCCGGGGCCATCGCCGAGGGCCTGCCGGTGCGCCGCTCGGGCAGGGTGAAGGCCTGGGTGTCCATCATGTACGGGTGCAACAACTTCTGCACCTACTGCATCGTCCCCTACGTCCGGGGGCGGGAGCGCAGCCGGGAGCCGGAGGCCATCCTGGCGGAGATCCGCCAGCTGGTGGAGGAGGGCTATAAGGACATCACCCTGCTGGGCCAGAACGTGAACTCCTACGGCAAGGACCTGGGGGAGGGCGTGGACTTCCCCGACCTGCTGGAGCGGGCGGCGGCCATCCCCGGGGACTTTCTGCTGCGCTTCATGACCAGCCACCCCAAGGACGCCACCGAGAAGCTCTTTGACGTGATGGCCCGGTGCGAGAAGGTGGCCCCGGTGATCCATCTGCCCTTCCAGTCGGGCAACAGCCGGGTGCTGTCGGCCATGAACCGCCGGTACACCCGGGAGCAGTACCTGGAGAAGGTGCGGGCCCTGCGGGCGCGCATCCCGGATGTGGTGCTCACCAGCGACGTGATCGTGGGCTTCCCCGGGGAGACCACGGAGGAGTTTGAGGACACCCTGTCCCTCATCCAGGAGGTGCGCTTTGACGCGCTGTTCACCTTCATCTACTCCCCCCGGAAGGGCACCCCGGCGGCGCAGCTGCCTGACCCCATGTCCAAGGAGGAGAAGTCGGCCAACTTCGACCGGCTGGTGGAGGAGCAGAACCGCATCTCCCTGGAGAAGCATCAGGCGTACATCGGCACGGTGCAGCGCTGCCTGGTGGACGGGCTCAGCGACGACCCCCGGAACAATCTGAACGCCCGCACCCCCGGCGGGCGGCTGGTCCACCTCAGCGGCGACCCCGCCCTGGTGGGGCAGTTCGTGGACGTGGAGATCGTGGACTGCTCCACCTGGGCGCTGTTTGGCGAGAAGCGCTGAGCCGTTGCGAGCAGCCCGGATGGACCGGAGCGAGGGCGAGCGGAGGGCCGCGCAGCGGCCCGCAGACCAGCCCGAGTCGAAGGGAAGCCGGGCGTCGCGAGCAGGCGAGGCGTGACACCAGAGAAGCGCTGAGCCAAGGATTCCGCCGCCTGCGGGCGGCGGGCGCTCCGCTGGGGGGCTTCCCTTTCGCCGGAGGGTTCCGGAAAATCTTTCAACTTGTCGGGTCCCGCCCCGACAGGCGGGGTACTTTCTCTTGCGCAAGAGAAAGTACCCAAAGAGTGCGCATAGGGGGCGAACCCCCTATGTACCCCCTGTTCAGTAGACCTGCCAACATCTCTTTCCGGCGTGCGTGACCCGCGGCTGCGCCGGTTCCATCGACGGCCTCCGGCCTGCTGCGTCCGTATGCTTTGGTGCCTGCGGCCCAGGTGACACGCCTCCACTGGCAGGGCCCTTCGGTGCCTGCGCCGTTAGAGGTGCAGGCTCGCAGGCTTGAACACCAAGAGCAGGCGCCCATAGGCGGGGAACGGGGTGACAAGTCACCTGCGCAAAAGGCCGGGGGCCGCCGTGCGTGGCAGGGAGTGTCAGCAGGAGGACGCCGGTCGTTAGAGTGACGCACCAATTCTGCTCTCCCGCTTTGGGGCCCCCGCCGAAACCCAGCGTCAGCGGTTTCGGTGGGGAGAGGACGAGCAAGGAAGCGAAGCGCAGTTTTCGCCGCCCTTGGGCGGAAACGAAGCTAAGCGGACTTTGCGAGGACGAGGGGGTTCTTAGGGAGAAAAATCCTGGAGGACGCCCTTTGTCCGATGGATTTGTCCCCCTAAGCGGGCTTTTGCCTACTTTTCTCCCGCGAGAAAAGTAGGTCGCCCTCAGGCGAAACCTGAGACGCGCCCGCCGGTGCGGGAACCGGCAAAAGTCCGGGGCTCCGGGGGCAGCGCCCCCAGGGCCAAAGAAAGCGCAGAGCCGCGCGGCGGCCAGATTCATCCAGAAAGGACTCGTGCTATGACCCAACGGGATCTTGTCCTGCGGGGGGCGGCCTACGGCGTGGCCCTGGCCCTGATCACAATTGTAAATTATTATGTGCTGGGGCTGCTGCCCATCCCCCTGCCCCTGATGCTCCCCGCCGCCGCGGTGGCGGTGGGGGCGCTGGAGGGGGAGAAGTTCGCCGCGGGTTTCGGCCTGGCGGCGGGGCTGCTCATGGCCACGGCGGGCCACGCCAGCCTGCTGGTGATCCCCGTGCTCACCGCGGCGGGGTGGATGACCAGCCTGCTCACCCAGCATGTGCTGCGCCGGGATCTGGTGGGCCACCTGCTGTGTATGCTGATTTTGCTGCTGGCCTGGGAGCTGTGCCAGACGGGCAGCCGCTGGCTGGCCGGCACGGCGGGGCCGGCGGCCCTGCTGCGGGTGGCGGGGCCGGAGCTGCTGTGTTCGCTGGTGTGCTCCCTGCCGGTCTACTGGGTGGGGCGGGTGTGCTGCCGCGGCTACGGGAGAATCTATCATGAATAAGTACCAGAAGGGTCACTATGGCTCCCGGGACGATCGGAAGCCCCATACGGAAGACGATAACCGCCGCCTCCAGGTGCGCACCGGGGTGCTGGTGGGCATTTTTGCCGCCATTCTGCTGGCTTTTGCCGCGGTGCTCTACCAGACGCAGATCGTCCACGGGAAGGACTATCTGGACCGGGCCTTCACCAGCGTGCAGCAGGTGGAGACGGTGGAGAGCGTCCGGGGGGAGCTGCTGGACCGGTATGGCCGGGTGCTGGTGAGCAACGCCGTCAGCTACCACGTCACCCTGGACACCTCCCTCATGGGGGAGGGGCGCAACGAGACCCTCTCCCGCCTGCTGGAGCTGTGCCGGGAGCAGGGGGTGGAGTGGACCGACTCCCTGCCCGTCAGCGCCGGTGCCCCCTGGCGGTACACCAAAACGGACAGCCTCTTCTGCTACCAGTACGAGGATGACGAAGGCGTCACCCAAACGGCAGCCACCAACTTGGGGGAGCTGGCGGAGGACTGCGGCTGGGTGGAGGACGCCCGGCGGGCGGACCTCACCGCCCAGGAGCTGCTGTCCGCCATGGCGGACACCTTCGGCCTGGAGCGGGAGGGACAGGCCCTCACCCAGGCCGACCGGCAGTTGCTGGGGGTGCTGTATGAGCTCTATCTGCGGCGGTATGAGGTGGTGAACACCCAGTATACCTTTGCCCGGGATGTGGACATCGCCTTTATCTCCAGAGTGAAGGAGCAGGGCCTCACCGGCGTGGTGATTGAGACGGACACCGCCCGGCAGTACCACACCGACGTGGCCCCCCACGTGCTGGGCACCACCGGGGCCATCACCGCCGAGAACTGGCCAACCTATCAGGAGCTGGGCTATCCCATGGACGCGGTGGTGGGCCGGGACGGGGTGGAGCTGGCCTTTGAGGAGTACCTCCACGGGGCCAGCGGCCGCCGGGCCGTTGAGACGGACGACAGCGGCAAGATCGTCACCCAGGAGTGGCTGGAGGAGCCGGAGCCGGGGGACAACGTGGTGCTCACCCTGGACGCCAGCCTTCAGGCGGTGACGGAGGACTACCTGGCCGACTTCATCCAGGGCCTGGATGACCCCGCCGGCGGCGCCGCCGTGGTGATGGACATGACCGGCGGGGTGCTGGCCATGGCCTCCTACCCGGACTTTGACCTGGCCACCTACGGGCAGGATTACAGCCAGCTGGTCTCGGACGAGGCCCACCCGCTGCTCAACCGGGCCACCCGCGGCCTGTACGCCCCGGGGTCCACCTTCAAGATGGTCTCGGCGGTGGCGGGGCTGGCCAGCGGGGTCATCACCGCGACGGATCAGGTGGAGTGCACCGGCTACTACTCCTACTACGGCACCACCCAGCGGTGCTGGATCGCCCCCGGCCGCCACGGGCTGGAGAACGTGACCCAGGCCATCACCGACTCCTGCAACGTCTTTTTCTATGACACCGCCGGGAAAATGGGGATCGCCACCCTGCGGGACTACGCCCGGCAGTTCGGCCTGGGGGAGTACACCGGCATCGAGCTCCCCGAGGAAAAGGGCCAGATGGCCGGGCCGGAGGCGGCGGAAGAGGCGGGCTACACCTGGTACGGCGGCGAGGTGCTCTCCGCTGCCATCGGCCAGAGCCTGAGCTTGTTCACCCCCATCCAGCTGGCCAACTATGTGGTCACCCTGGTGAACGGGGGCAGCCACTACCGGGCCCACCTGCTCAAAGAGGTCAAGTCCAGCGACTATAGCCGGGTGGTGTACGACTACCAACCCGAGCTGCTCCACTCCATTGACATCGCCCCCGGCGATCTGAAGGCGGTGCTCCAGGGGATGTACGACCTGTCCAAGACCGCCTCCATGGCCCGGTATTTCGACGGCCTCCCCGTGGAGGTGGGCTGCAAGACGGGCACCGCCGAGGTGGGGGCCGGCCGCACCGCCACCGCCACCTTCACCTGCTTTGCCCCCTATGACGACCCCGAGGTGGTCATCTACCTGGTGGCGGAGAACGGATCCTCCGGCGGTGGCCTGGCCCAGGTGGCCGCGGGCATCCTGGCGCAGTATTTCTCCGGCGGGGACTCCCAGTCCGCCCCCGCCCGGGAGAACACCCTCATCCGGTAAAAAAGTCAGATAACGCAGTCCGCCGCCCGGCGCTGAGCCGGGCGGCGGATAATTTTTTTCGGCAATTTTCGCGGGGCGGAACTTGCGGGAAATCCGCCACAAGATGTCATACAGTTTTTGACAAGTCCAGCGGACACACAGCTTCCACAGCTTCCACAAAGTTTTCCACACCCGGCGGAAGGGCACGGATGGGGGAAATCCTGCAGAATCGGGTTGACATAAGAGACGTCAAGACTTTTCGCCCCGCTGATTTTCACAAACTTGCCTGGCGGGGTCAGGGGCGGCGCAGTTGTGGGCGTTGCCCCGGAGGATGTCCAGGCCGTGCTCCAGGGCGGGCAGGATGCACGCCAGGGATTCCCGCACCGCCTTGGGGGAGCCGGGGAGGTTGACGATGAGGGTCTGCTTCCGGATGCCCGCCGCGGCCCGGCTGAGCATGGCCCGGTTGGTGATCCGGGCGGACTCAGCCCGCATGGCCTCGGGGATGCCGGGGGTGGGCCGCTCCACCACGTCCATGGTGGCCTCCGGGGTGCAGTCCCGGGGGGAGAAACCGGTCCCCCCGGTGGTGACCACCAGGGCGGCGGTGTCCGTGTCGCACAGCCGCGCCAGCTCCCGGGCCAGCATGGCCCGGTCGTCGGGGAGCAGGGCGCAGTGGACCACCTGATAGCCCGCCTGCTCCAGAAGCTCCCGGGCGGCGGGGCCGGACAGGTCCTCCCGCTCCCCGGCCCAGCCGCTGTCGCTGGCGGTGATGACTGCCGCTTTGTAGTTCATGTTCAGCCCTCCAGTACCGTCAGGGTGTCCCCCACGGAGATAGTCCCCCCGTGGAGCACCCGGGTGAACACGCCCTCGTGGGGCATGATGCACTCCCCCATTTTCTGAAAGATCTGGCACCCGTGGTGGCATTCCTTGCCGATCTGGGTCAGCTCCAGCACCACATCGTTGCACTGGAACTTAGTCCCGATGGGCAGGGCGCGGAAGTCGATGCCGGACACCACCAGGTTTTCCCCGAAGTCGCCGTCACGCACCTGGGCGCCCCTGGCCCGGAAGGCCTCGATCTTGTCCCAGCTCAGCAGGGACACCTGGCGGTGCCACTTGCCCGCGTGGGCGTCCCCCACAATGCCCCAGTCCTCCTGGAACCGGGCGGAGCCCACGTTGGTCTTCTGGGTGCCCTTGGCAGGGCTGGTGCACACGGCGATGACGTTGCCCATGTGTGATTCCTCCTTGTAATATGAGAAGTGAACATTACGAGTTGTGGTGAGATTTGGCCGTTGTTTGGGGCGGGGGCCAGGCCTCTGCTCAGGTTTCGGCCCCGTCCGAAAGGAACCAAAGGGCAGGGGATTCCGCCGCCTGCGGGCGGCGGGACGCTCCGCTGGGGTGACTTTTCTCACGCAAGAAAAGTCACCAAAAGTGCGCCCAAGGGGGAGCGCCCCCTTGGGTATCCCCCCGCTCAGTTGCACTGCGTCTTTCTCTTTCCGGCGTCCTGGACCCGCGGTTGCGCCGGTTCCCCCGACGGCCTCCGGCCTCCTGAATCCGGATGCTTCGGCTGCCGCACCCCACCAGGGCGCCTGGCCGGGCGGGGCCCTTCGGCGTGTGCGCCGTTAGGGGAGCAGACCCGCAGGCTTGAACACCAAGACCAGGCGCCCGTAGGCGGCGCAGAAGATTGCAGGGCAAAACAGCAAAAGGCCAGGGGCCGCCGTGCGTCGCCGAGGGTGTCAGCAGATGTGCGCCGGTCGTTAGAGTGACGCACCGATTCTACTCCCCCGTAAAACGGGGGTTCTTAGGGGGCCAAATCCTGGAGGACGTCCTTTGTCCGATGGATTTGTCCCTCTAAGCGCGTCTTTGCCTACTTTCTGCGCGTGCAGAAAGTAGGTCGCCCCTCCGGGCGAAACCGGGGCCGGGCTGTTCGCGACGGCTCAGACGTTTCTGGGATCACGCTTCGCCTGCTCACGACGCCCGGCTTCCCGACCACTCGGACTGGTCTGCGGGCCGCTGTGCGGCCCTTCGCTCGTCCTCGCGACCGTCCATCCGGGCTGTTCGCGGCGGCTCAGACGCTTCTGATTACCCCCCAATCTGGCTCATCATATGCCCCTCGGCCCCGGGCACCTGGGCCTGAGCCTGGGCAAACTGGTGGGCGGCGGGCTTTTGGAGGATGGCCGCACCAATGGCCGCCTCCAGCTCCCCGTCGGAGCCGGAGAGCAGGGGGCGCAGCCATACCCCCCGGTCATATTGCAGGCAGGTCTTCAGAAAACCGGTGGCGGTGAGGCGCACCCGGTTGCACTGGTGGCAGAACTGGTGGCTCAGAGCGGAGATGAAGCCGATTTGCCCCTGGAAGCCGGGCAGCGTCCAATACCGGCTGGGCCCGCTGCCCAGGCGGCCGGAGTAGGGGGTCAGGGGGCCGTAGGCCGACTCCAGCAGGGCGCGCAGTTCTCCTTCGCTCCGGCCATGGAGTTCCTTCCCCAGGCCGATGGGCATCAGCTCGATGAACCGCACGGGGATGGGCTTGTCCCGGGCCAGCGCCGCCAGCTCCAGCAGCTCCTCCTCCGGGGCGATGGGGACGCAGTTGACCTTCACCGGCACCCCGGCGGCCAGACAGGTGTCCAGAGCGCCCAGGGTGCGCCCCACGCCCTCCCGGCGGGTGATGCGGCGGAAGGTGTCCTCGTTCAGGGTGTCCAGGCTGAGGTTTACCCCGGTGAGCCCCGCCTCCAGCAGGGCGGGCAGCTGCTGGCTGAGCAGGATGCCGTTGGTGGTGAGGGCCACCTCCCGGATGCCGGGAATGGCGCGCAGGCCGGCCACCAGCTCGGGCAGGCCCCGCCGCACCAGGGGCTCCCCCCCGGTGAGCCGGACCCGGCGGACGCCCAGGCGGGCAAAGATGCGCGATAGGCGGAGGATGTCCTCAAAGCGGAGGATCTGGTCGTGGGGCAGCCACTCCACCCCCCCTTCGGGCATGCAGTAGCGGCAACGCAGGTTGCACCGGTCGGTGACGGAGATGCGCAGATAGTCGATGGAACGTCCGAATCCGTCCAGCAAGACGCTCGCCTCCTCAGCAAAGGGATAGGATGAGGTCGGCCATGGCGGGGATGTCGTCCAGGCCGACGGTGGGGATGCCCGGCAGGGTCAGGGGCAGGTCGGTGGCCACCGCCAGCAGGGTGGCCGGGGGGCACACCGGGGCGGCGGAGTTGCCGGAGCGCACCACCTCGATCTTGGGATAGGGGCTGTCCTTGAACCCCTCCAGCAGAATGACGTCCGCGCCGGGGAAGGCGTCAAAGAAGTCCCGCTCGCACACCCCCTGGGTCTGCCGCACCAGCTGGAAGCGGCAGGGGGAGTAGATGGCGTAGCCGCAGGCCCCTGCCTGGCCGAAGCGCCAGGAGTCGGTGCCAGGCACATCGGGGGTGAAGTCGTGGCCGTCGTGCTTGATGGCGGCCACCTGCAGGCCCCGGCGGCTGAGCTCCTGGATGAGCTTTTCCATCAGGGTGGTCTTGCCGGAGTTCTTCACCCCGGAGACGGCGGCGACAATGGGCTTACCCCTCACGGGTGAACACCCCCGATTTTCCGCCCTCTTTCCGCATGAGGCGCACGTTGGTGATGGTCATGGCCCGGTCCAGGGCCTTGCACATGTCATAGATGGTGAGCAGGGCGGCGGATACGCCGGTGAGGGCCTCCATCTCCACCCCGGTGTTGCCGGTGATCTTCACGGTGCAGGCGGCCTCCACCCGGCCCTCCTCCGGAAACAGGTCAAAGTCCACCGAGCAGCCGGACACCGCCAGCGGGTGGCACATGGGGATGAGGTCGCTGGTGCGCTTCACCGCCATGATGCCCGCCACCCGGGCCACCCCCAGCACGTCGCCCTTTTTGGCGGTGCCGGTCTGGATGGCGGTCATCACCGCCCCGTTCACGTGGATTTCCCCCCGGGCCACCGCCAGGCGCTGGGTGGGGGCCTTGTCCGTCACGTCCACCATGATGGCCTTGCCCTGGGCGTCAAAATGATTCAGTCCGTTCATAACAGCACCGCCTTTACCATGGTTCCGGCCTCCAGGGCCGGGGAGCCCGCCGGGATGTCCACCAGGCAGTTACAGCCGCCCCACCCGGCCCAGGCCGGGCGGGGACCCCCGAGGATGACAAAATCGCGGGGGCCAAATGAATTGCCTCCCGCTCCGCGCCAAAAGGCGCGCCGCCTGCCGGCGGTGGGTGGGCTGCACCTGCTCATAGCAGCACCGCCTTTACCATCGTTCCGGCCTCCAGGGCCGGGGAGCCCGCCGGGATGTCCACCAGGCAGTTGCAGCCCACCTGGGAGCGCAGCTGGCCGGAGGAGTGGCCGTCGGGCAGGGAGATGGAGCCGTCCCGGAGGACGCCCCGGACAAACCGCCGTCCGCCGCTGGCCTTGGGGAAGGGGGTGGCCAGAGGGGCGGACAGGCGGACCGGCTGCCAGTGGGGCTGGCCCTCCAGGGCCGATAGCAGGGAGCGGCCCAGCAGCTCAAAGGTGGCCGCGGCGGCAAAGGGGTTGCCGGACAGGGACAGTACCGGCTTGCCCTGGATCAGGGAGAACATCAGCGGGGTGCCGGGTTTGAGCTGGACCCGCCAGAACAGCCGCTGGGCGTCCGCCAGGGGCAGGGCCTGGTGGAAAATGTCCTTATCCCCCACTGACACGCCGCCGGTGGTGATGACGCAGTCAAACAGTCCGGCGCTCTCGCTCAGTGCCTCGGCCACGGCGCGGGGGTCGTCCGGCCACCAGGCGGTGGCCGCCTCCAGTCCCAGCTGCCGGCACCGGGCGGCCAGCTGGGGCAGGTTGGAGTTGTAGATCTGGCCGGGGCGCAGGGTGTCCCCCGGCTGGGCCAGCTCGTCGCCGGTGCCGGCCAGCAGCACCTTGGGCCGGGGGTGGGCGGACAGGGGGGTCTCCCACAGCCCGGCGCTGGCCAGCACCCCCAGGGCGACGCTGTCCATCCGGGTGCCGGCGGGGAACAGCAGGCTGCCGTTTTGAAAGTCCTCCCCCGCGAAGCAGTAGTTCTCGTGGGGGGCCAGGGCGCGGAAGATGCCCACCCGGGGGTGGGCGCGGTCAGTGTCCTCCTGGCGGATCACGCAGTCGGCGCCGGGGGGGATGGGTGCCCCGGTCATGATCCGGGCGCACTGGCCGGGGTTCAGCGGAATCTGGGGCCAGTCCCCGGCGCAGAGGGTCTCCCGCACCTCCAGGAGAACGGGGTGGTCCGGGCTGGCGCCCAGGCTGTCCTCAGCCCGCAGGGCATAGCCGTCCAGGGGGGAGCGGTCAAAGGGGGGCTGGTCCATGGGGGCGATGACGTCCTGGGCCAGGACGTGGTCCTGCAGCCAGTTTCCCGCCAGCTCCACCGGAGGCAGGGGGGCGGTGTGCAGCCGGATGAGCTCCAGCGCCCGCTCCAGGGTGATGCCGGTCTCCATGCTCACCCCTCCTTCCCGAAGGGGCACACGGGGTAGCGGCACTCCCCGCAGCCCAGGCACAGCCCGCCGTGGCCCAGCTCCACCAGCTCGGCCCGGGTGACGGGCAGGCCGGCGGCCAGCCGAGGCAGCACCAGGTCGAAAATGGTGGCCTTGGCGTACATCACGCAGCCGGGCAGTCCGCACACCGGGGTGCCCTTCAGGTCGCTGAGCAGGAACATGGCCCCCGGCAGCACCGGGGCGCCGTAGGTGATGATGTCCGCCCCGGAGGCCCGGATGGCGCCGGGGGTGCGGTCGTCGGGGTCCACGCTCATCCCGCCGGTGCACACCACCAGGTCCACCCCCGCCGCCTGGTAGTCCAGGATGGCCTGGGTGATGGCCTGCCGGTCATCGCCGGGGGTGCACTCCATGGTGACGGAGATGCCGTACTGGGCCAGCTTGGCCTTCACCACCGGGGAGAACTGGTCCCGGATGAGGCCGCTGCGCACCTCGCTGCCGGTGACGATGAGGCCGCAGGTTTTCCGCACATAGGGGTGCAGGGACAGGATGGGCCCGCCTGGGCCCACCGCCGCCTGGGCGGCGTCCAGCTTGTCCTCGGCGATGATCAGGGGGATGACCCGCATGGCCGCCAGCCGGTCCCCCGCCTTCACCGGGGCGTTGGTGTGCCGGGTGGCCACCATCAGCTCCTCCTGGCTGTTCAGGGCCCGCAGCCGGTTCACATCCACCCGGAACAGGCCGTCGCAGGCTGCCCGCAGCTCGATCTTGCCCTCCTTGGGCGGGGTGGCGGTCATATGTTCTCCTTGGCACAGGGCCCGCAGACGCTCCGCCCCCTCGTCCTCGTGGAGCATCCCGGGGGTCTTTTCCCACACGTACAGATGCTCCTTGCCCATGCTCAGCAGCACGGGGATGTCCTGCGCCGTCACCACGTGCCCCTTGCGGAACCGGGCGTCCTTGATGACGCCGGGGATGATCTGGGTCATGTCGTGGCACAGCACATGGCCCACGGCGTCCTGGGTCCTCACCAGATTCACGGCAAATTCCTCCCTTTCCATGACAAAAGCGGCCCTGTCCCCAAGGGACAAGGCCGCCAGAATCCATATGCTCCGACAAACGCCTGACCCTTTTCAACAAGGAAGGCGGCGCCGTTTCCCGCGCCACCCCGGCCCGGAGGCCATAGCGGATGCCTTAGGCCGGCGGGCTCGGATCAATTGGTGTTACCAGTATAATGCAGATCACAGGGGATTGCAACCCTCTTTTTCCGCCGCCGTCACATCGGCGGGGGTGTTCAGGTTGCGAAACAGGGCCGGGTCCGGGGCGGGGAGGGTGATGGTATGTACCCAGCCTAGCAGGGTGGACATGCGGTTGTCCCCGCCCAGCAGGAGGGTTTCGGCCAGGGTGAGGCAGTTTTTCCGGTACAGGCCGAACAGGGGCTGGGGATGCCCGTCCAGGGTGTAGACGCAGGCGTCCGCCGTGCCGATGGCCGCCAGCAGCCCGTCCGCCAGGGCGGGGGTGAGAAAGGGGCAGTCCACCGCGGTGAGCAGCAGCAGGGGGGTGGGACAGGCGCGCAGCCCGGCGTGGAGCCCGCCCAGGGGCCCCCGGTCGGGATAGACGTCCGCCACGGCCGTGGCGCCCCGGGGGGCCAGGGCGCGGCGGGAGGGGTCGCCCACCGAGAGCTGGAGCCCCGCGCCATAGCTCTGCCAGGTGTCCACGGCCCGGGCCAGCAGGGTTTTGCCCCCCAGCTCCACCAGCGCCTTGTCCCGGCCCATGCGGGTGGAGCGGCCGCCCAGCATGACCTGGACGGTGACGGAGCGGCGGCGGGCCAGCAGGGCCTCCGGCGGGAGAGAGGGGGTGGTGGGCTGACAGCTTTGCAGATCCATAAGCGCCTCCGTTCTTCCGCCTGGGGCGGAGCTTCAAGATAGTATCATCATACACCCAACCGCGGGAGAATACAACCGGGGAAGAGAAAAATCCCGGCGGCGGGAAACGCCCGGGAGAAGGGCGCAAACCCCCGGCCCCGGCAGGGTTGTGCCGGAGCCGGGGGCGTGTTTACAGGACTTTGGAGAGAAAGTCGATGGTGCGCTGTTCTCTGGGGTGGGCGAAAAACTCGTGGGGCTCGTTCTGCTCCAGGATGTGGCCCCCGTCCATGAACAGCACCCGGGTGCCTACCTCCCGGGCAAAGCCCATCTCGTGGGTGACCACCACCATGGTCATGCCCTCCTGGGCAAGCTCCTTCATCACCTCCAGCACCTCGCCCACCATCTCCGGGTCCAGGGCGGAGGTGGGCTCGTCGAAGAGCATCACCTTGGGCCGCATGGCCATGGCCCGGACGATGGCGATACGCTGCTTCTGGCCGCCGGACAGCTGGGCGGGATAGGCGTCCGCCTTGTCCAGCAGGCCCACCCGTTCCAGCAGCTTCTCCGCCTCTGCCTCGGCCTCTTCCTTTTTCATCAGCCCGGTACGGATGGGGGCCAGGGTGATGTTGCGCCGCACGGTCATGTTGGGGAACAGGTTGAAGTGCTGGAACACCATGCCCATCTGTCGGCGCACCGCGTCGATGTCCACCTTGGGGTCGGTGATGACGGTGCCGTCAAAGGTGATGGTGCCGGAGGTGGGGGTCTCCAGAAGGTTCAGGCACCGCAGGAAGGTGGACTTGCCCGAGCCGGAGGGCCCGATGATGACCACCTTCTCCCCCTCGCTGATGTGCTCGGAGATGTCGTCCAGCACCAGGTTGCTCCCGAAGGATTTGCTCAGATGTTCAACGTCGATCACTTTGACGCAGCCTCCTTTCCAGCTTGCCCTGGAGCCAGGTGAAGATCATCACCAGCACCAGATAGATGATGGCCGCCCCGATGAGGGGGAACATGGCGTCAAAGGTCCGGTTGACGATGTTCTTGGCGAAGTAGACCATCTCCTGCCCGCCGATGATGGAGATCAGCGAGGTGTCCTTCAGTAGGACGATGAACTCGTTGCCCAGGGAGGGGAGGATGGCCTTAAAGGCCTGGGGCACCACGATGAAGCGCATGGTGTCCAGGTAGTTCAGGCCCAGGGAACGGCCTGCCTCACTCTGTCCGATGTCCAGGCTCATCAGGCCGCCCCGGATGATCTCCGCCACATAGGCTCCAGAATTGATGCCCAGGGTCAGGGCGCCCACCGCGGTGTAGTTCCGGCTGCTGGAAAAGACCACCATGCCCATGATCAGGATTTGCACCATCATGGGGGTGCCCCGGATGACGGTGACGTAGATTTTACAAATTAGGTTGACCACGCCCAACAGGAAGTTCCGGGGCCGACCGGGGCGCTGCTGGTCATGGGCGGTGCGGATGACGGCCACCAGCACCCCCAGCACCACGCCGATGGCCAGGGCCATGGCGGTGGCCACGATGGTGACCCCCACGCCCTCAAGGTACTGCTGCCAGCGGTCGGCTTCGATGAATGCCTGATAGAAGCGCACATAGAACTCCTGCCACCAGGTGGCTTCCTGGTCCAGCATCAGTGCGCGCCACGCCTCAAAAGTCTGCGCCAGATCCATGGGCAATCTCTCTCCTTCCCTTTCTTAACAAGACACCGCAAGAGGGGCGGCTCCTGCCGCCCCTCTCCGCGGAACACACGTGCGGGCTCAGCCGCCGATGTACTGGTTCATGATCTCCTCGACGGTGCCGTCGTCGATCATCTCGTTCAGGGCTTTGTTCACGGCCTCCAGCAGGGCGGTGTTGCCCTCGTCCACGCCCACGCAGTAGTCCTCGATGGTGTAGGCGCCCTCCACGATCTTCAGGCCGGGGGTGGCCTCCACATACTCCTGGGCGGGGCCGATGTCGATGACCACGCAGTCCACCTGGCCGTTGACCAGGGCCTGCACCGCCACGGAGCCGTTGTCCAGGCTGGTCACCTTGTCCACGCCGTAGGCGTCCTGGCAGTAGAGCTCGCCGGTGGTGCCCCGCTGCACGCCGATCTGCACGTCCTCGACCACGTTACCGTCAGCGTCCACCAGCATCAGGTCGTCGTTGCCGCCGGCGATGCGGTCGTCATCCTCCCGGACGATGATCACCTGGTAGCCGGTGGCGTAGGTGTCGGAGAAGTCCATGACGAGGTCCCGCTCCTCGCTGTAGGACATACCGGCCAGCATCACGTCGGCCCGGCCCTCCTGCACCGCCAGCAGGGCGGCGTCAAAGTCGATGTTGTCGATGACCAGCTCCAGCCCCAGCTTGTCGGCGATGACCTGGGCGATGTCCGGGTCGATGCCGATGACGTTGTTGTCGTCATCCGTCATCTCATAGGGGGGGAAGGAGGCGTTGGTCACCATGATGAGCTTGCCGGGC
Source organism: uncultured Oscillospiraceae bacterium (assembly GCA_944385465.1). GTDB lineage: Bacteria > Bacillota > Clostridia > Oscillospirales > Oscillospiraceae > Enterenecus. Next base: position 68,236 of record CALWXH010000002.1, read on the forward strand.
TCGATGAGGGCGTCGGCAAAGTCGCCGTAGTCGCCGGTGGCGCCGCCCTCAGAGGCGGCGGGCTCCTCAGAGCCGGCGGGGGCGGCGGACTCGGCGCCCGCCTGGCTGGGGGTCTGGGTGTTGTCGCCACCGTTGTCGCCGCAGGCGGCCAGGGCGAACACCAGGCTCAGGGCCATGAACATGGCCAGCAGTTTCTTCATTGCTTTCATTTTCATCTATCTCCTTTTCCATAACATCGAACTTGACCAGATGATCTGGAATGGGGTAATTATACTTCTGCGATGAATAAAATGCAAGAGGATTTTGGGAATCCCCCTGCATTTTATGGAAATTAACCATTCAGATGTGAATGTATATGCATTTTTATGCAGGGTGCTCGTCCATCCCTCAGTCAAAGGCCAGCCCCAGGTAGCCCTGGGGGGAGCGCTGCCACCGGGAGGGCGGGGCGGCGTACAGCCAGCGGATGGCCCCGAAGGGGGTGTCCTCCGGCCCGCCGGGCAGGCGCACCTGGGCGGGGGCGGCGCACAGGGCGGCGGCGGCCGCCGCCCCCTGGGCCTCGTCCAGAGGGTGGCATAGCAGCTCCTTCACCACCGGTGCCCCCGGCCAGCACTCCACCGCGGCGCACCCCGGGCCGTGGGCCAGCTCCAGCCGGTACAGGCCGCTGCCCGGATGGGGACAGAGCCGGCGCTGGAATTCCATCTGTCCGGGGTCCTGAACCACGTGGGTGGTGCCGGTCAACAGAGACTCTCGGAGCGCGTCATACGCCTCAGGAGAAATGGAGCGGGCCGGAGCGGCGGCGGGCCGAGCTTCTACCCGGCGGTGATAGAAGGCAGGAGCAAAGTCATTCTTGGCAAAAAAAGAGAACAGGGAGGGCTGGGCGGGGACGGTGAGGATGCAGTCCGCCCGGCGGTTGCGCAGCACCTCGCAGGCGTAGCTGAGCAGCTGCCCGGCGTACCCCCAGCCCCGGGCCTCCGGCCGGGTGGCCAGGGCATAGACATAGCCCCCCTTCACCCTCCAGCCGTCGGGGAAGGTGAGGGTGACCTCCGGCAGGGCCAGCATGGCCTGGACCTGCCCGTCCTCCGTCAGCACCAGGGGGCCGGGCAGGCGGGTGAGGGCGTAGAACGCCCGTTGTAAGGCAGGGCCGTCGTCAAAGACCTGGGTCCAGAGGGCTTCCGCCTGGGGCAGCTCCTCCGGGCGGGCCTGGTGCAGTTCCAGCATACTCATTCCTCCCGGGCGGTGAATTTCTCCAGCAAAATGTCGGGGTAATAGGACAGCTTGGCCTTCCGCAGGCCCTCCAGCCCCAGATCGTCCTCCCGGTTGAGCCATCTGACCTGAGGGTGGCGCTGGCGCACCATTCGGGCCATCTCCCGGTTGATGACGGCGTAGGCCCCCTGGATGTCCCCGTCCGCCTTTTCAAAGTGGACGTCGAAGCACTCCGGGGTGGTGAGGCTGCCCAGGGAGAAGGCCACGGGCGTTCCCCCCGCCCGGATGAGGCCGCCCTCCAGCCCCAGGGGCTCCATGTGGTAGAGCGCCTCGATGACGGCGATGGTCTCCTCGGACAGGGATTCCTCCCCCGCCTCCGGCTCACTCTCCTCCCGCCGGGCGGACCAGGCCCGCTCCAGGTCCAGGCACTCGGGGATGTTGGCCGGGGTGATGGGCTCGAACATCCAGTCGGGGAACTGCTCGTCAAAGCGGTGGATGTGGTTGCGCTTGGCGTGGAGCTTTTTGCCGGGCAGGTCGGCCAGCCGGTTCACGTCGTAGAGATAGTCCCAGCCGTCCCGGTCCTCCTGAAAGGAGAAGCGGCCGGGAAACTGCCCCTCCAGCGCCTGGCGCTGGGCCGCCGTGACGCACACCAGGGTGAGGGGGGCGCCGTGGGCGGCGGCGTCCTGGGACAGGGCGTCCAGGGCGGGGGCCAGCGGCCCGCTGCCGGCGGGGTAGAGGTAGCAGGTGCCCAGGCTGCCCTGGATGCGCACCAGCAGCCGGTCCCCCAGCCGGGAGAGCTTCTGGGGATAGGCCCGGCTCCACAGGTAGATGTTGTCGAAGTTGTACTCACAGCCCATCTCCCCCTCGGCGGCCAGCAGGGGGAGGACCCACTGGCGGTCGGCGGGATCGGGACATCGGAAGGGTTCCATATCGTCAAATCCTTTTCTTTGGCAGAATTGACCCCGGCGGGGCCTTGGCGGATTTATCATAGCATAGTTGTAGGATAAAGGCAATACAAAAAAGGTTGCTGCCCCGCCGGGGGCAGCAACCCTGGGTTTATTTGGCGTATTCGATGGCCTTGGTCTCCCGGATGAGGTTGACCTTGATCTGGCCGGGGTACTCCAGTTCGTCCTCGATCTTCTTGGCGATCTCCCGGGCCAGGATGACCATCCGGTCCTCGGAGACCTCCTCCGGCTTGACCATGATGCGCACTTCCCGGCCGGCCTGGATGGCGTAGGCCTTGTCCACGCCGGGGAAGGAGGAGGTGAGCTCCTCCAGCTTCTCCAGACGCTTGATATAGTACTCCACGTTCTCCTTCCGGGCGCCGGGGCGGGCGGCGGAGATGGCGTCGGCCGCCTGGACCAGGCAGGCCACGATGGTGCGGGCCTCCACATCCCCGTGGTGGGCCTCGATGGCGTGGATGACGCCCTCGCCCTCCCGGTATTTCCGGGCCAGCTCCACGCCGATCTGCACGTGGGAGCCCTCCACCTCGTGGTCGATGGACTTGCCCAGATCGTGGAGCAGGCCGGCCCGCTTGGCCTCGGTGACGTTGGCGCCGATCTCGGCGGCCAGCAACCCGGCCAGGTGGGACACCTCAATGGAGTGGTTGAGCACGTTCTGCCCGTAGCTGGTGCGGTAGTGCTGGCGGCCCAGCAGCTTGATGAGCTCGGGGTTCAGGCCGTGGACGTTGGTCTCGAACACGGCCCGCTCGCCCTCGGCCTTGATGGTGGCGTCCACCTCCCGCTTGGCCTTCTCCACCATCTCCTCGATGCGGGTGGGGTGGATGCGCCCGTCCAGGATGAGCTTTTCCAGGGCCAGCCGGGCGATCTCCCGGCGCACCGGGTCGAAGCAGGACACGGTGATGGCCTCGGGGGTGTCGTCGATGATGAGGTCCACCCCGGTGAGGGTCTCCAGGGTGCGGATGTTCCGGCCCTCCCGGCCGATGATCCGCCCCTTCATCTCGTCGTTGGGCAGGGGGACCACGGAGACGGTGGCCTCGGACACGTGGTCGGCGGCGCACCGCTGGATGGCCAGGGCGATCTGCTCCCGGGCGTAAGTGTCGGCCTCCTCCTTGAAGCGGGCCTGGATCTCCTTGATCTTCAGCGCCTCCTCGTGGGTGACCTCGTCCTCCAGCTGCTCGATGAGGTAGCGCTTGGCCTCCTCAGTGGTGAGGCCGGAGATGCGCTCCAGGGCCTCCAGCTGGCTCTGCTTGAGGGTTTCAATCTCCTCCTTGTCCCGCTCCAGCTGGGCGGAGCGGGCGGAGAGCTGTTCCTCCTTGCGCTCCATGTTTTCCGTCTTGCGGTCCAGGTTTTCCTCCTTCTGGTTCAGGCGGTTTTCCTGGCGCTGAAGCTCGCTGCGGCGGTCCTTGACTTCCTTCTCAAACTCGTTGCGGGCCTTGAGAATTTCCTCCTTGGCCTCCACGGTGGCTTCCCGTTTCTTGTTTTCCGCGCTCTTGATGGCTTCGTTGATGACACGCCGTGCCTCTTCCTCGGCAGAGCCGATCTCCCGCTCCGCGAAGGCCTTGCGCCGCTGATAGCCGATGACGGCGCCGATGATCAGGCCCGCCGCCAGGGCGACGATGATGAGGACCACGGCCAGAATGACAGGCATCATAATGGGCTTCCACACCTCCTGTGACAGATAAATTTCCAGAATTGCAAAATAAGACGCGATGCGCATCACGCACACCGCGATAACTGAAAAGCCGCCCGCCATGGGCAGGGTATTTGAGTGTCATATATCGGGGCCGGTAGGGATGAAAATATATGAAAACGCGCCCAACGGCGCCGCAAACGCTCAAACAGGCGGAGACCGCCCGGATTTTCAAAATTATCTGCCTCTATTGTAAAGGGATGTGTCTTTTCTGTCAAGGGCAATGTGAAGGAGTTGTCAAAGTGCCGGAGAGAGAAAATGGGAAGATGTTCGGACTTTTTCGGCGAAAAATCCCGGAGGATGTGGGGAAAACCTGAAAATGGGGAATAAATGGCGGGGAGCGCAAAAAATGCGGAAAGAGAGGGCGCGGCCGGCGGAAAAGGCTGGGCTTTTCCGCCGGCCGCGGGGGGGTGGGCCGGTCAGGGGCGCCGGCCCGGCGCCCGGCGGGCCAGCGCCAGGGCGGCCAGCGCCAGGCCCGCCAGGGCCAGCGGGAACAGCAGGCGTTTCATGGCAGACTCCTTTCCTGAAGGGGATTACCGGACGATTTTGTAATAGGTCCGGGCGGTGAGCAGGTAGACGATCCCGTACACCAGGCAGAACACCAGCAGCGTGCCCCCGGTGCACAGCGCGGTGGTGAGCACGCTCCGGACGGAGAACATGGTGAGCAGCTGCACCACCAGGTTGAAGTCGAAGAGGATGTGCACCGCAGCGGCCAGGATGGGCAGGGAGAACACGGTGAGCACCTGGCTGCGGATGGAGGCGCGCACCTGCCCCTCGGACAGGCCCACCTTGCGCATGATCTCAAACCGGCCCTGGTCCTCGTACCCCTCGGACACCTGCTTGTAGTAGATGATGAGCACCGTGGCCAGGAGGAAGACCACCCCCAGCAGGATGCCCAGGAAGAGGAAGCCGCCGGCCATGGCGTAGCCGTCCACCTCCATCCGGGCCCGGGTGGACACGGAGAGATAGTCAAAATAGCCGGTGTTCTGGTAGGCGTCCTCTCCCAGGTTGTGGTCGTACCAGGCGTTCTCCAGCTCCAGGGCCTGCGCCTGGGTGCAGTCCAGGTCCAGCAGGTCCAGGTAGTAGTAGGTGGTGGTGTCGGGGCCGCCGGCGGCGGCAGTCTCCAGGGCGGCGAAGGCGTCCAGCGCCCCGCTGTCCGGCAGGATCAGGGCCACGGCCTCGAAGGTGTCAAAGGTGTTGGAGAAGAAGGGGATGGCCGCCAGGGTGTGGGCGATCTCCACAGTGAGGTCGGGGCCGGTCTCCTCCGGGCCGTTTTCCCCCATGGTGATGGCCTTGAACACGATGGACTGCCCCAGTTCCTGGGGCAGCGTTCCGCACAGGGCGGCCTGGCCGGGCCCCAGCTCCGGGGCGGCCTGGCCGGTGAGGGCCTGGTAGCTGTCCCGGGTGAGCAGGTAGATGGTGCGCCCGGTGGTGCGGTCGGCGGTGGCGCCGATCTCCACGCGCCGGGTGGCGGTGTTGGCCAGGGCGGTGAGGCGCAGGTAGGTGACGGACCGGGCGTCCTCCACCCCGATGCCCTGGCTGTCCAGGAACTGCCGGGCCAGCTCGTCCATGGCCTGGCCGTCAAAGGGCTCCTCGCCGTTGGCGGCCGCCACATCCGGGGTGTAGCGCACCTCGATCTGGAAGTCGGCGGGGTACTGGGCGGCGATGATGTCCCCGGTGCCCAGATACAGGGACAGGGTGCCCGAGATCATCACCATCACCATGGTGGACAGGATGCAGATGTTGGCCAGGCCCACGGCGTTGCGCTTCATGCGGTAGAGCATGCCGGACACGCCGATGAAGTGGCCGGTCTGGTAGTAGAAGGCCTTGTTCTTCCGCAGCAGCTTCAGCACGGCGATGGAGCCGGCCACAAACAGGCAGTAGGTGCCCACGATGACCAGCAGCACCGCCAGGAAGTACAGGACGATGGCGCTCATGGGGTCGGCGGTGAGGACGGCGATGGCGTACCCCGCCCCCAGGCAGGCGATGCCCAGCACCGCCAGCAGCCAGCGGGTCTTGGGCTCCCGCTCCCCCACCTGGCCGCCCCGGAGCAGCTGGATGGGGCTGACCAGGGACACCCGGCCCAGGTTGAGGACCAGGGCCAGCACCAGCAGCGCCCCGAACAGCACGGCGGTGAGGGCCAGGGCGGGCAGGGACAGCCCCGGGGAGAAGGGGATGGAAAAGCGCAGCAGTTTGGTGAGCAGCAGGGTGGCTAGGCTGTGGAGGATCACCCCGGCCGCCGCGCCCCCCACGATGCCGATGAGGGCGGTGTACAGGCTCTCCCAGCACTGGAGCAGGGCCAGGTTGCCCTTGCCCATGCCCAGGATGTTGTACAGCCCCAGCTCCTTTTTCCGCTGTTTCATGAGGAAGCTGTTGATGTACAGCACCAGGATGGCGGAGAAGATGCCGGCGATGACCATGCCCAGGCTCATCATGATCTGGACATACTCCGCCCCCCGCAGCTGGTGGACGCCGGGGTCGAACACCAGGGCGGCCATGACGTAGAAGGCGGCGGCCAGCCCCACCAGGGCCAGCAGATAGGGGAGGTAGAACCGGCGGTTCTGCCGCAGGTTCTGGGCCGCCAGCTTGGGGTAGAGTCCGTTACGCATCCCGCTCACCTCCGGCGGCCAGCTGGGTCAGGGTGTGGGCGATGAGCCGGTACATCTCCCCGTCCCCCCGGCCCTCCCGGTACAGCTGGTGGTACACCGCCCCGTCCCGGATGAACAGTACCCGGCCGGCGTGGCTGGCGGCGGAGGTGGAGTGGGTGACCATGAGCACCGTCTGCCCCGCCCGGTTGATCTGGCTGAACAGGGCCATGAGGCTGTCGGCGGCCCGGGAGTCCAGGGCGCCGGTGGGCTCGTCGGCCAGGATGATCTCCGGCTGGGTGATGAGGGCCCGGGCCACGGCGCACCGCTGCTTCTGGCCGCCGGACACCTCATAGGGGTATTTGTCCAGCAGCTGCGTGATGCCCAGGGTGTCCGCCAGGGGGGCCAGGCGGCGCTCCATCTCGGGGTATTTCTTCCCGGACAGCACCAGGGGCAGCAGGATGTTGTCCCGGAGGGAGAAGGTGTCCAGCAGGTTGAAGTCCTGGAACACAAAGCCCAGGTTGTCCCGGCGGAAGGCGGCCATGTCCTTCTCCCGCACCCCGGCCAGGTCCCGGCCGGAGAGCAGCACCGTGCCGGCGGTGGGCCGGTCCAGGGCGGCCAGGATGTTCAGCAAGGTGGTCTTGCCGGAGCCGGACTCCCCCATGATGGCCACGAACTCCCCCTGTTCCACGGTGAAGGACACGTCGGTGAGGGCCTCCACCTGCTGGCCGCCGAAGCGGGTGGTGTAGACTTTCTTCAGATGACTGACTTCCAGAATGGACATATGCGCAGCTCCTCTCCGCGTTTCAGCGCGTTGAATGTATTAACCGTGTTGGTACAGTTAATATATCACGGAAACAATAAGAAAGGAAGGGGGAAATCTTAAAGAATGTCTTAAGACTTTTGAAAGCAAACCCCGGGGCGCCCCGCCCGGGGTTCGCCCGGAAGGGCGACCTACTTTCGCCGGAAAGTTCCGGCAAACCCTATGGCTTGTCGGGTCCCGCCCCGACAGGCGGGGGACTTTCTCTTGCACCAGAGAAAGTACCCAAAGAGCGTGTCCAGGGGGAGGGCCCCCTGGATACCCCCCCACTCAGTTGGGGTGCGCCCTTCTCTTTCCGGCGTCCTGAACCCGCGGTTGCCCAGCTTCCCCCGACGCCCTCCGGGCTCGTGCGTACGTATGCTTCGGCTGTCGCACTCCAATGGGCCGCCTGGCTGGGCAGGGGCCTCCGGCGTGGCGCACCGTTAGAGGTGCAGCCCCGCAGGCTTGAATACCAAATACAGGCGCCCATAGGCGTGGGACAAGGTGACAGGTCACCTGCGCAAAAGGCCGGAGGCCGCCTTGCGTCGCTGAGGGTGTCAGCAGGCGTGCGCCGGTAAGAGGACACCGCGCCAGTTTTACTCTTCCGTAAAATGGGGGTTCTTAGGGGGTGGGCCGACTGTGAGCGAGGCCCCGCACTTGGGGGCCGAAGTCGAACCGGAGGCCGACCCCCTAAGCCGCCCTTTGGTTCCTTTCGGGCGGTGCCGAAAGGAACTCGCCCTCAGGCGAAACCTCGTCGTCGCAAAGTCCGCTTAACTTCGTTTCCGCCCAAGAGCGGCGAAAACTGCGCTTCACTTCCTTGCTCCTCCTCTCCCCACCGAACCCGCTTCGCTGGGCTTCGGCGGGGACCCCGAATGCCTGCCGGGACGAGACCCGGCAAACTTTAGGATTTGCCGGCACCCTCCGGCGAACGAAACGGGGGAACAGGGGACTCTGCCCCCGCCTCAGATATACAGGCTGCTGGGCATGACCTCCCGCACCTCATACCCCGCCTGGCGCAGGCTGTCCAGGATCTCCTCCTTGTGGGCCTTGCCGAAGGCCTCCAAGGTGACCTTCAGCTCCACCCCGGACTGGCGGTTGATGTTGACAAACTGGTTGTGATCCAGCTTGATGATGTTGCCGCTGCGCTGGGCCACCAGCTCCGCCACCCGCAGCAGCTCACCGGGCCGGTCGGGCAGCTGTACCGAGAAGGTGAAGATCCGGCTGCGGTTGATGAGCCCGTGCTGCACCAGGGAGGAGACGGTGATCACGTCCATGTTGCCCCCGGACAGGACGCTCACCACGCTGCACCCCTTGCAGTCCAGGTGGTGCAGGGCCGCGATGGGCAGCAGCCCCGCGTTCTCCACCACCATCTTGTGCTTTTCCATCACGTCCAGGAAGGCGTCCACCAGCTCGTCATCCTCAATGGTGAGGATCTCGTCCACATTCTTCTGGATGTAAGGGAACACCTTTTCCCCCGGGGTTTTCACCGCCACGCCGTCGGCGATGGTCTCCACCTTGGGCAGGGTGACCACGTGCCCCGCCTCCAGGCTGGCCTTCATGGAGGCCGCGCCGGTGGGCTCCACCCCGATGACCTTCACGTGGGGGTTGAGCAGCTTGGCCAGGGTGGACACGCCCGCGGCCAGCCCGCCGCCGCCGATGGGGACCAGGATCACGTCCACATCGGGCAGGGACTGGAAGATCTCATAGGCGATGGTGCCCTGGCCGGTGGCCACGGTGAGGTCGTCAAAGGGGTGGACGTAGGTCAGCCCCTCCTTTTCGCTCAGCTGGGCGGCCAGGGCGGCCGCGTCGTCAAAGGTCTCCCCCTGGAGGATGACCCGGGCGCCGTAGTCCTTGGTGTTGTTCACCTTCACCAGGGGGGTGGTGGTGGGCATGACCACGGTGGCGGGAATGCCGGCGGCCTGGGCGGCGTAGGCCACCCCCTGGGCGTGGTTGCCGGCGGAGGCGGTGATGAGCCCCCGCTCCTTCTCATCCTGGCTGAGGGTGGAGCACTTGAAATAGGCCCCCCGGATCTTGTACGCGCCGGTGACCTGCATGTTCTCCGGCTTGATGTACACGCTGTTCCCCGTGGTCTTGGAGAAGAAGGGGCTGTACATCAGATCGGTGCGGTGGAGCACGCCGTCCAGCACCCGCCGGGCGGCCTTGAAGTCTTCCAGTGTCATCATCCTGTCTGTTCCTCCCTGTCCATCGGCGGCCCAGGGGGAACGCTGATGAGAAAATCGTTGGTATCGTTATATTTTACCCCAACCACAGGGAGAAGTCAATGGTTCTCAGGCTCTGGGGCACTCCGCTGGGAGTGCGTCCCTTTCGCCGGAGGGTTCCGGCAGGCCTTACAGTTTGTCGGGTCCCGCCCCGGCGGGCGGGGGTTTCGGCCCCCGGTCCGAGTTCCTTTCGGCACCGCCCGAAAGGAACCAAAGGGCGGCTTAGGGGCGCAACCCCGGCTTAACTTCGGGACAGAGGGCGTCCCTCGTACGCAGGGCTTGCCCCCTAAGAACCCCCGATTACGGGGGCGTAAAATGGGTGCATCACTCTAACGACCGGCGCACACCTGCTGACACTCCCTGCCACGCACGGCGGCCCCCGGCCTTTTGCCCAGCAAACTTGCCGCACTTCTACGCCGCCTACGGGCGCCTAATCTTGGTGTTCAAGCCTGCGGGTCTGCACCGCTAACGGCGCAGGCACCAAAGTGCCACGCGATTCCAGGCGCCCCGGTGGGGTGCAGATACCAAAGCATACGGATGCAGGAGGCCGGAGGCCGTCGGGGGAAGTTGGGCAGCCGCGAGTCAAGGACGCCGGAAAGAGAGGGACGCACCCCAACTGAGCGGGGGGTATCCAGGGGCCCTCCCCCTGGACACGCTCTTTGGGTACTTTCTCTGGTGCAAGAGAAAGTACCTCGTCTGCCGGGACGAGACCCGGCAATCCATAGGGCTTGCCGGAACCCTCCGGCGAAAGAACGGGCCTTTGGTTCCTTTTGGGCGGTGCCGAAAGGAACTCGCCCTTCCGGGCGAAAACGGAAACGCCCGCCGGTGCGAGGACCGGCAAAAGCCAGAGAATGTGCCGGGACTTTCCGAAAAAAAGATGCCAGCTCGGAGGGCGGCGGAATCTCCGACCTTTGGAACCTTTTTGTACGCGAGAAGGACAAAGAAAAGAGCCGCCCGGAGGCGGCCCTTTCCCAAATCGTTATTGCGGCTTCACAATGAGGTTCACCAGCCGGCCGGGCACCACGATGGACTTCACCAGGGCCATGCCGTCGGTGAAGCGGCGCACCTTCTCGTCCGCCAGGGCGGCGTGTACAATGGTGTCGTTGTCCGCGTCGGCGGCCACGGTGATGTTCCCCCGCAGCTTGCCCCCCACCTGGACGGCCAGGGTGATCTGGCTGGCCACCGTCTTGCTCTCGTCGTAGGCGGGCCAGGGCTGCTGGCAGGCGAAGCCCTCGCCGGCAAAGCCCAGCATCTCCCACAGCTCCTCGGCAATGTGGGGGGCGAAGGGAGAGAGCAGCACCAGCAGGGCCTTCATGTCCCCCTTGGAGCAGCCGTTCTTCTGGAACTCGCCCACCAGGGTCATCATGGCGGCAATGGCGGTGTTGAACTTCATGCTCTCGATGTCGTCGGCCACCTTCTTGATGCACTTGTGGAGGCCGGCGGCGTTGGCCTGGGTCTGCTCCAGGCTGTCCGAGCAGCCCTCCGCCAGGTTCCACACCTTGTCCAGGAAGCGCTTGCAGCCCTTCACCGCGTTGTCGCTCCACACGGCGGCCTGCTCGAAGTCGCCGATGAACATGATATACAGCCGCAGGGTGTCCGCCCCGTACTGGGCCACGATGTCGTTGGGGTTGACCACGTTGCCCCGGGACTTGGACATCTTCTCCCCGCCCTCGCCCAGGATCATGCCGTGGCTGGTGCGCTTGTGATAGGTCTCTTAGGTGGACACAACCACGATTTCATACA
>CALWXH010000003.1 GCA_944385465.1 uncultured Oscillospiraceae bacterium
GCGGCTGGCAGACCGTATTTGCGTGACGAGACACGTGTGCTAGTAACATAGGGCTTTGCCCGTATATGAAATACCCCAGGCTATGCCGGGGGATATTTATTCATTTTTGCTGCGCAAAAGCATGGCAGAGCATGTGAGACGCGCCAGTTCCCCGCCCCTGGGGGACAGGCGGAACTGGCGCGGGAAAACTGTACGCGCCGTTGCCGCCGCCCCTGATGGCGGCGCGCCGGCGGCGCAGGAAGTTTTATGCCCGGGGAGAAAAGAAGGCCTTGTCCCCGGGGAGCTCCTGTGATAAAATTCTATGGAATGAGCAGAGAGGGGGCAGGCGCCGCGGCTGCGGCGTCCACACAGAAATGACAGCAAAGAAAATCGGATTTGACAACCAGCGGTACCTGGACACCCAGTCCGCCCACATTCGGGAGCGCATCGCCCAGTTCGGGGGCAAGCTGTACCTGGAGTTTGGCGGGAAGCTGTTTGACGACTACCACGCCGCCCGGGTGCTGCCCGGGTTCGCGCCGGACAGCAAGATCCGTATGCTGCTGGAGCTGCGGGAGAGCGTGGAGATGGTGGTGGTAATCAACGCCGCCGCCATTGAGCAGAACAAGGTCCGGGGGGATCTGGGCATCACCTACGACGAGGATGTGCTGCGCCTGGTGGACACCTTCCGGGCGGAGGGGCTGTATGTGGGCAGCGTCACCATCACCCAGTACGCCGGCCAGGCGGCCGCGGACGCCTTCAAGCGCCGGCTGGAGAGCCTGGGGGTCAAGGTGTACCTCCACTATCCCATTGCCGGCTATCCCCACGACATCACCCACATCGTCTCCGATGAGGGCTATGGGAAAAACGACTATATCGAGACCACCCGCCCCCTGGTGGTGGTCACCGGGCCGGGCCCCGGCTCCGGGAAGATGGCCACCTGCCTGAGCCAGCTCTACCACCACTACCGCCGGGGCGTCAAGGCGGGCTACGCCAAGTTCGAGACCTTCCCCATCTGGAACCTGCCCCTGAACCACCCGGTGAACCTGGCCTATGAGGCGGCCACGGCGGATCTGAACGACGTGAACATGATCGACCCCTTCCACCTCCAGGCCTATGGGGTGACCACGGTGAACTACAACCGGGACGTGGAGGTCTTCCCCGTGCTGGCGGCCATGTTTGAGAAGATCACCGGCGGGGAGAGCCCCTATAAGTCCCCCACGGATATGGGGGTGAACATGGCGGGCAACTGCATCGTGGACGACGACGTAGTGTGCGCCGCCGCCCGGCAGGAGATTCTGCGCCGGTACTACACCGCCCTGTGCGACCGCCGCAGGGGACACGGCAGCGACGAGATCGTATTCAAGCTGGAGCTGCTGATGAAGCAGGCGGGCGTCACCGAGGAGATGCGCCCGGTGATCGGGGCGGCCCAGGCCCGGGCGGAGGAGACGGGGGAGCCGGCGGCGGCCATCCAGCTGCCCGACGGAACCATCGTCACCGGGAAGACGGGGACGCTGATGGGCGCCTCCTCCGCCGCCCTGCTCAACGCCCTGAAGGAGCTGGCGGGAATCAACCGGGAGGTACACCTCATCTCCCGGGAGGCCATCGAGCCCATTCAGACGGTGAAGGTGCGCCACCTGGGCAGCCACAACCCCCGGCTGCACAGCGATGAGATCCTCATCGCCCTGGCCATCTCCGCCGCCACCGACCCCCAGGCGGCCAAGGCGCTGGACAGCCTGTCCGCCCTGCGGGACTGCGAGGCCCACTCCTCGGTGATCCTGTCCGCCGCGGACAGCGGCATCTACTCCCGGCTGGGCCTGCGGCTGACCTGCTCCCCCCAGTATCAGACCAACCAGCTGTTTCACAAGTGAGCGCCGGCCCGGGTGGTTTCGGCGGCCGCGTTTCTCAGAGAGAAAGGAGCGAATCGTCATGGCGCGCAGGATCAAGAAGCTGTGGATCGGCCTTGGGGTTTTGCTGGCGGTGCTGGCCCTGCTGGCGGTGCTGTGGCTCAAGCTGTTCCCGCCCCGGTGGGCGGTGGAGCGGTACGTGCTGGGCCACCAGGAGGAGCTGGACGCCTATGTCCAAAGACTGCTGGAGACGGACCCGGCCCAGCTGGAGGACTACCACGGGTACTCCGCGGGGGACACCTATGACGGCTGGGACGTGACTTACTACCCCCACAGCGGCATGATCGAATTTCAGACCTCCGCCTTCGGCCTTGTGCCCTCCTCCACCTATTCCGGGTTCTACTACTCCCCGGAGGATGTGCCTATGGGGTTTCAGAGCGCACAGGTGGATTTCGCAGAGCACGGCGACGGCTGGCTCTGGGAGGAGCCGGAGGGGGACAACCGGCAGTATACCCGGCGGATCACAGAACATTGGTATTGGTATGACGTGAGATTTTGAAAAGGACGCCCCCGGCCGGGGGCGTCCTTTTGTAATCGTGTGGGGAGCAAGACACCGGGCATCCGTATGTCCAGGCGGAAGGCTGTGCTAAAAGTTCCAGTGTGCGGGGTCGTTGTCCGTGGTGTACTCCCCCGGACCGCCCCAGGTCCCGTCCGTCTCGTCATAGGCCAGAGGGGCGTCGGGGTAGATGCGCTGCCGGCCGTACCCATCGGTATACAGGATGGCCTCGGTGTATTCGTGTCCCAGTTCCAAGGTTACCTCCCTGGGCCGGTACCACAGCCGCACTGGGGTGAGGACGCCGTCGACGTTTCGCTCCACCGTTTCCTCCTCATACCAGAAAAGCAGCTGATTGTCCCGGAACAGCCCCACCTGGAGGTCCATGTCCTGGATGGACAGCTCACTGCCGTTACTCTGGTCAAAGGCCGCCGGCTCGACGCCGTCCCGGGGTGTCTGGGCGGGGAGCACCCCGTCCTCCTCCTCGAAGAACAGCCCGCCGCCCCAGAAGTTCAGCATGGGGAAGGAGCTGGAATAGAGGTAGTCCCAGTCCTCCAGCCACTGGGTCTCCTCCTTGTCCCCGGTGACAAAGACCACGGACAGGGTGATGTCGTCGGTGAGGGGGCAGGTGATTGTGCCGGAAAAGGCGTTGTTTCCGTCCGGCTCCGTCACGGTCAGCTCCACGGTGTCCCCTCCGCTGCGGGCCTGGAAGCGGGCGGTCATTCCTGGCACATAGGTCTTGGGGACGGCGTACACCGAGAAGCTGGCGGTGTTGGCGGCCAGGTCGCTGGAGAGATACTCCGTGCGGTACTCCGCCGTCAGCTCGTTCTGGCTCTGTAAAATGCTCTCCACCCGGTCGGTGATGGAGCCGATCTGGCTGTTCACGGTGTACTGTACGTTCTGAATGGAGTTCTGGAGGGATTGATAGTCCTGGGTCACCCGGTTCAGCCGGTCAAAGAGGTTGAACAGGGCCACCACCAGCGCCAGGCAGGCCACGGCGGCCAGCACCCGGGGCCACCGGCGCCTCCGGGGGCGCTGGGGGGCGGCGGAATCGTCCGGATCTGCCGGTGTGCCCTCCGGGCCGCCGCCCTGGGGGCCCTCCGGCCTGGGCAGGGCGGCAAGATACTGCTCCACAATCTCCTTCACCATGGCCAGCTGCTCCGGGGTGAGCTCCGGGGAGGGCTCCGGCCGGGCGTCCTCCTCCACCCCCAGCAGCCAGCCCACGGAGACGGAGAACAGCCGGCTCAGGGCGATGAGCTTCTCCACCTCGGGCAGGACGGTGTCCGACTCCCATTTGTAGATGGACTGGCGGGACACCCCCAACTGCTCCCCCAGGGCCTCCTGGGACAGGCCCAGCTCTTTTCGTTTGAGTGCGATGCGTTGGCCTACGGTCATGGCCGCACCTCCTTTCGCCCCCACCATACCAGAAAATCCTGCCGGCATGCCACCAACTTGAGGGCTGATTTCTGCTAACCTGGGGTTTGCATTTCCCAATTTCAGCATACCAGACGGGGGCGGGAAAGGCAAGGGGGAGTCAGTCCGGCCCGGCGGGGCGCAGCCCCTCCGGGGTGAGCTCCAGCACCCGGGTGCACACCTGCTTCAGGTACAGCCGGTCGTGGGACACGCTGAGGATGCAGCCGGGGAAGCCGGCGAGCACCTGCCGGATCACCGGGGCGGACAGGGGGGAGAAGTTCCGGGTGGGCTCGTCCAGCACCAGCACGTTGGCGCCGTTCAAGACCATGGCCAGGAAGAGCAGCTTGGCCCGCTGGCCGCCGGACAGCCCCGCCGCCGGGTGCTCCATCTCCTCCGCCTTGTACTTCATGGCCCCCAGCAGGGTGCGGGCCCGGGTGATGTCGTCCCTCTGCCCCGAGGGGGCCAGGAGGTCCACCGGGGTTTTCTCCCCCAGCAGCTGGTCTGCGTAGTCCTGGGCCATGTAGGCCGCCCGCAGGTCGGGCCGGGGCAGCAGCTGATTCGCCACCAGCTTCAGCAGGGTGGATTTGCCCGCCCCGTTGGCCCCCACGATGCCGATCTTCTCCGGCCCGGTGACCCACAGCCGCACGTCCCGGGCCAGCACCCGCTCCCCTGCCTTCAGCTCGGGCAGGTCCAGCCGGAGCACGCGCTTGCCCGCGGGCAGGGCGGCCTTGCCCTGGTCAAAGGCGGTGAGGATGGCCTCCTCCCACTCGGGCAGCTGGGTCATGTCCTCCTTTTCCCGCTGGAACCGGCGGCCCATGGACAGGACGGTGTGCATCTTCTTTTTCAGCATACCGTCCGTAAAGGAGTTGGGAATACCGGCGGAATTATAGCGCGGAACGGTGGCCTGGGCGTGTTCCACCTTGTCCCGGATCTGGCGGAACCGCTTCATTTTGGCGTCGAATTCCGCCCGCTCCTTCCGGGCCACCTGCTCCTGGTGGGCAAAGCCCGCCTGCCGGGCGGCCACATAGTCCCGGTAGCCGGTGCGGGCCACGGTGCACCGGGGGAGGGTGCGGCGGCGCAGCCGCTCCAGGTGGATGACCACGTTGGCGGTGCGCTCCAGCAGGGTCTCGTCGTGGGAGATGTACAGCACCGGGACCGGGCAGGACAGCAGGAAGTCCTCCAGCCACTCCAGGGTGGCCAGGTCCAGGTCGTTGGACGGCTCATCCAGCAGCAGCACGTCCGGGCCGTCCAACAACAGCAGGGCCAGACGCAGCTTCACCCGCTCGCCCCCGGACAGGGTGGACATGGGCCGCCAGTCGTAGAAAAGCTCTGGCTCCAGCCCCACCTGCCGGGCGCACTGGGCCAGTTCCCGACGGTCCGATTTCACAAAAGCGGCGCTGGTCTGGCAGAACTCCAGCACCGGGGCCGCCAGCTCCTCCGGCCGCAGCTCCTGGGCCAGGTAGCCCTTCCGCAGCCCCCTGTCCAGGATCTCCCCCGTCCACTCCACATAGGGCTCCACTAAGGCGGGGTCATAGAGCAGTTTGAGCACCGTGGACTTCCCGTTTCCCTCCTCCCCGATGACCGCCGCTCGGTCCCCGGGGGCCAGGGTGAAGGACAGCCCCTCCACCAGGGTGGTGAGGTCCTTTTTATGGGTGATGGTCAAATTCCTGACTTGAAACATGGCGCATGCCTCCTCTCGCGCAAAAAAAGCCTGCCTTCCGTGACTGACGAAGGCAGGCTTACATGACGAAAGAAGACCGGGGCGGGGCCACCTGTGGCCCTGCCCGGCGCAAGTCCGTAAACTGCCCTTCTCGTCACGAAAACCCAGACCCATCCCCAATGGGCCTGACAGCGGTATGGTTCATGACTGGAAGTTCAGTTTACTTGCGCATTCTCTCACCCTTTTCTATCTGACTTGCAGAAATTGTAGCACAGGCGGGCGGGGTGTGTCAAGGGTGGGGGAACGGGTGGGCATCTCGTCCGGACAGACAGTTCTAAAATTGCGGTTGACATACCTTGACCGGCCGGAGTGGGCCGGGGGTTGACCGGAAAATCGGCGAAGAGGCAAAAGTTATCCTTCCCATTTGGGGGAAAGCGTGCGATAATAGAGGCACCACAGGCGCGCGCCGCCAAAACCAAAGGGGGAAGTCCATTGAAAGCGGGAAAGGGTTACAGCCCGGAAAATCTGCACTACCTGAAAATGCTGGCCAAGCAGTATCCCAACGTGCAGGCCGCCAGCACGGAGATCATCAACCTGCAGGCCATTCTGAACCTGCCCAAGGGCACCGAGCACTTCATCTCCGACGTCCACGGGGAGTACGAGGCCTTTGAGCACATCCTCAACTCCGCCTCCGGCGTGGTGCGGGAGAAGATCGACGACCTGTTCGGCTCCAGCGTGTCCCGGACGGAGCGGGACCAGCTGGCCACCCTGATCTACTACCCCAAGGAGAAGCTGGAGGAGATCTCCCGGGAGACGGAGGACATGCGGGAGTGGTACCGCATCACCTTCCACCGGCTCATCGAGGTGTGCCGGCTGGTGAGCTCCAAGTACACCCGCTCCAAGGTGCGCAAAGCCATGCCCCAGGAGTATGCCTACATCATCGACGAAATGCTCCACACCCACTATGAGGACAGCGACAAACGGGACTACTACGAGAACATCATCAGCACCATCATCGACATCGACCGGGCCTCCAACTTCCTCATCCAGATGTGCGAGCTCATCAAGCGCATGGCGGTGGACCACCTGCACCTGGTGGGGGACATTTTCGACCGGGGCCCCGGGGCGGACATCATTCTGGACTCCCTCATGGCCTATCACAGCGTAGACATCCAGTGGGGCAACCACGACATTTTGTGGATGGGGGCGGCCTCCGGCTCCCGCACCCTGGTGGCCACGGTGCTGGCCAACTCCCTGCGCTACAACAACCTGGACGTCATCGAGACGGGCTACGGCATCTCCCTGCGGCCCCTGTCCGTCTTTGCCGATGAGGTGTACCGCAACTGCGACGTGAAGCAGTTTGCCGTGAAGATTGCCAGCGAGGACGAGGACCACTACACCGAGAAGAGCAAGCTCCAGGCGGCCCGGATGCACAAGGCCATCACCATCATCCTCTTCAAGCTGGAGGGGCAGAAGATCCTGCGCAACCCCTGCTTTGGCATGGAGGACCGGCTGCTGCTGGACAAGATCGACTACGAGCGCAAGACGGTGAACATCCAGGGGGTGGACTACCCCATGGAGGACACCGACTTCCCCACGGTGGATCCCAAGGACCCCTATACCCTCACCCCGGAGGAGGACGAGCTTATCAACCAGCTCACCCGGTCCTTCCTCCACAGCGAAAAGCTCCAGCGCCATGTGCGCTTCCTCTACTCCAAGGGCAGCCTGTACCGGGTGTTCAACGGCAACCTGCTCTTCCACGGCTGCATCCCCATGTCGGAGGACGGCAAGCTGCTGAGCTTCTCCATTGGATGTAAGGATCTGTCCGGCAAGGAATTCCTGGACTATGCCGACCTCACCGCCCGGCGGGCCTACTACAACAAACCCGGCTCCAAGGAGCGGCAGTTCGGCATGGACTTTCTCTGGTTTTTGTGGGCCGGGCGCAACAGCCCCATCTTCGGCCGAGACCGGATGACCACCTTTGAGCGGCGCTTCATCAAGGATGAGGACACCTGGACCGAGCCCAAAAACGCCTACTACCGCTACTACAACGACCCGGCGGTGTGCGACGCGCTGCTCAAGCAGTTCGGCCTGGAGGGGCCCCACTGCCACATCATCAACGGCCATGTGCCGGTGAAGTCCAAGAAGGGGGAGAGCCCCATCAAGGGGGGCGGCAAGCTGCTGGTCATCGACGGCGGCTTCTGCAAAGCCTATCAGAAGACCACCGGCATCGCCGGCTACACCCTGATCTACAACTCCGCCTGCCTGCGCCTGGTGTCCCATGAGCCCTTTGCCGGCCAGGCCGCCGCCATCCGGGGCAACCGGGACATCGCCTCCACCTCGGTGGTCTTTGAGCGCATGGAGCACCGGATGAAAATCGCCGAGACCGACGTGGGCCGCCAGCTCCAGGAGCAGATCGACGACCTCATGGACCTGCTCTCCGCCTTCCGCAGCGGCGCCATTGTGGAGGACCACAAGGAATAAAATTTTCCGTTCAAGGTACTGTTCAACCGCGAAAAAGTCTGCTATATTATCCACAGGAGCGGAGCGCGGCTCCGCAATACGGAGAGGAGCATCGGAGATGAAAGTATTTGGTATCTGCTGCGGCAGAAAAAACGGCAACACGGAGATTCTGATGAAGGAGGCCTTCAAGGCCATCCAGGAGAAGTGCGGGGCCGAGTGCAGCTTTGTGCGCCTGCAGGACGCCCAGATCCGCGCCTGCGTGGGCTGCGAGACCTGCATGGTCAACCACCTGAAGGGGAACTGGGACTTCCGCTGCGTCCACAAGACGGGGAGCGACCACTTCTATTTCATTGAGCAGCAGATGCGCCAGGCGGACGCCATCATCGTCTCTGCCCCGGCCTATAACCTGCTGCCCCCCGGCATCCTCATCAAGTTCATGAACAAGCTCCACGCCTCCGGGGACTACCGGGAGGTGGTGCACCACAACAACAAGATCGGCGCCACCTTCACCCTGGGCGGCACCGACTGGACCAACTACACCCTGGCCGCGGCCAATATGCTCACCATGGAGCTGGTGGGCTCCTATGAGGCGGTGGTGGACAAGTGCCACTTTGACTTTGTCCCCTCCGTGGGCGCCATCGTGCTGGAGGAGGATATGCTCGCCCGGATCCGCCAGCTGGGCGGGAACGTGGCCGACGCCCTGCTGGCCAAGGAGAAGGGGGAGATGCCTTCTTACGTGGGCGACCCCGGGCTGTGCCCGGACTGCCACAGCCCCTTCCTGGAGAAGCGGGCGGACGGCTGGTATTGCCCCCAGTGCCTGACCAAGGCCAAGCTGACCATGGAGAACGGGGAGCTGAAGGTGGAGTTCACCCCGGAGGAGCGGGCCAAGAACCGCTGGAGCTTCGCCGGCCAGGAGGTCCACGACAACAACATCCGCAAGGGCCACAAGAAGGCCGCCGACAGCCGGGAGTACATTGCCCAGCGCCGGAAGGAGTATGCGGACTACATGGACGCGCTGGAGCTGCCTGAGCTGGTCAAGGAATAAGCGAGAGATACACACCCCCCAGGGCCGGGTCCCACAATGGGACCCGGCCCTGCTTTACGACGGAATTCCGGTGTGGTATACTTGCCTTGGCGGATTGCCGCCCAAAATCAGACAGAAAGGACGGATACACATGAAAAAGACCATGGAGCGCGGCTGGAGGGTGCGCGCCTGAACCCAAACCCTCCAATTTTAGTTTGGAGGAACGTTTGTATGCAGATCAAGTACAAGGACATCGTGCTCCGGGACTACCGGGAGAGTGACATCGAGGACGAGGTGCGCTGGAACACCGTGGACACCGCCTGGGGGGACTGGGACGCCCCCTGGGAGCGGGAGGAGCAGTTCCAAACCTTTGACGAGGGGGCCTACCGCCGGCGCCGGCTGGACTGGCTGGCCGCCAAGGCCCCAAAGGGGGACGAGCTTCGCTGGTCCCTGGAGATCGACACGGCGGACGGGACCCACATCGGCGCGGTGGCGGCCTATCTGATGACAGAGGACTTCCAGTGGCGGGACCACGCCCCGGAGGAGGTCCCCGGCCCGGACACCCCGGTGGCCCTGGGGCTGGACCTCATGGACAGCGCTTACTGGTCCGGCGGCTGGGGGACCAAGGCCCTCACCGCCTGGGTGGGGTATTGGCTGGACCGGGGCTGCCGGGAGCTGTACACCCAGACCTGGTCGGGGAACACCCGGATGATCGGCCTGGCGAAAAAGCTGGGCTTTGTGGAGTACCTGCGAAAGCCGGGCATCCGCCAGGTGCGGGGAGAGGTGTACGACGGGCTCACCTTCCGGCTGGACGTGGGCCGGTGGGAGGAGCTGGAGCTCCATGTGCCCGAGGCGGAGGAGCTCTGGTTCCGGGCGGCCATGGAGGCAGACCCGGCCACCATGGCCTACAACGCCGGCTGGGAGGTGGACTTCCCCGGATACCACCGGGACACCGGCTGCATTGACCTGCCGCCGGAGAACTGGGAAAAGGAGCACCGGCGCCTGACGGGCCGGGAGCCGGAGCGGTTTTACGCCTATGTCCGGCGGAAGATGGACGGGGCTTTTCTGGGAGAGGTGAACTTCCAGCCCGCCGGGCCGGGCACCTGGGGCATGGGGGTGCTGCTGCACGCCCCCTGCCGGGGCCGGGGCTATGGCCGGCGGGCGCTGGAGCTGCTGCTGGAGCGGGCCTTCGTCACCGACGGCGTGCCCAAACTGCGCAACGACTTTGAGGCGGGGCGGGACGCCGCCCTGGCCATCCACCTGGCCGCCGGTTTCCGCCAGGTGGGGACGCAGCGGGCCCGGCGGTTCGGCCGGGACATCGACCTTCTGGTGCTGGAGCTGTCCCGGGAGGAATACCTGGCCCGGCGCATCCGGATCGTCCCGGTGGGCGACCCGGAGGAGCGCGCTGCCATCGCCGCCTCGGTGTTGGCCGATCTGCCCGGCTGGTTTGGCCTGCCGGAGAGCACGGCGGAGTACGTGGAGACCAGCCGGGGGCTGCCCTTCTGGTCGGCCCGGCGGGGCGGGGAGGACCTGGGCTTCCTGGCCCTGCGGCAGACCGGGCCGGAGGCAGCGGAGCTGTATGTCATGGGGGTGCGCCCGGCGTGCCACCGCCTGGGCCTGGGGCGAAAGCTCTTTGAAGCGGCGTATCAGTATGCGAAGACGCGGGGATATCGTTTTTTGCAGGTCAAAACCGTTCAGGAGGGGCGTTACCCGGAATATGACCGCACCAACGCCTTCTACCGGGCCATGGGCTTTACCGAGCTGGAGTGCCTGCCCACCCTGTGGAACGCATGGAATCCCTGTCAACTGTTTATCCTGAGTGTGGAATCATCAGGAGGGCGGGCGGCGCCCGTCTCCCGCAGTGATTAGTGAGGAGGAACCATTATGTGTACCGCGGTGAGTTTGATCCAGAAGGGCGGGCTCTATTTCGGCCGCACCCTGGACCTGGACCGGTCCTTTGGGGAGCAGGTGGCGGTCACCCCCCGGAACCATCCCCTGACCTTCCGCCTGGTGGGAGAGCTCAAGCGGCACCACGCCCTGGTGGGGATGGCCCTGATGGCGGAGGGCTACCCGCTGTACTACGAGGCGGCCAACGAGGCGGGGCTGGTCATGGCGGGGCTGAACTTCCCCGGCAACGCCGCCTATCTGCCCCCGGCGGAGGGGAAGGACAACATCGCCCCCTTTGAGCTCATCCCCTGGGTGCTGGGGCAGTGCGACACGGCGGACCAGGCCTGGCAGCTGCTGGAGGGGTGCAATGTCACCGACCTGGCCTTCCGGCCCGACCTGCCCCCGGCCCCCCTCCACTGGCTTGTTGCCGACGGGACGGGGTGCCTGGCGGCGGAGCCCATGGCGGAGGGGCTGCGGCTGTACGACAACCCGGCGGGGGTGCTCACCAACAACCCGCCCTTCCCCTTCCAGATGCACCATCTGGCGCTGCACCTGAACCTCACCCGGGAGGAGCCGGTCAATCGCTTCGCCCCCGGCCTGGAGCTGACCCCGGACTGCCTGGGGATGGGGGCTGTGGGGCTGCCGGGGGATTTGTCCTCCCCCTCCCGGTTTGTCCGGGCGGCCTTTGCCCGGGGCAACGCCCTGCCCGGGGAGACAGAGGCGGAGCGGGTGGGGCAGTGCTTCCACCTGATGGACACCGTGGCCCAGACCAGCGGACTGGCCCGGGCGGGGGAGGACGGCTTTGAGCGCACGGTGTACACCTGCTGCTACAGCGCCCCGGCCCGGACCTACTGCTACACCACCTATGGGAACCGCCGCATCACCGCGGTGGCCCTGGAGGACTGCGACCTGGAGGGGGACGCGCCGGTGTGCTTCCCCCTGCGGGGGCGGGAGGATATCTTCCGGGAGAAAGGGCAGGGGTAAGGCTGCGGAGATCCCGCGAAGGGCCAGAGTGAAGCATCTTCAGGGAACCGTTTTCCGGCACTCCGGGAAACGGTTCCCCTTTTTTGCGTGCTGGGTTTCTGCATTTGGAAAAACCCACACAGACGGATGATGATGTGATATAATATTGTATCGCCGGGCGGAAGGCAGACTGCTCAGGCCGAGATTAGAACAACGGGAGCGCGGGCGCTGTGGAACATAACGTATTGAAACCGGGCGAGGGGGCACAGGCGTCCTCTTCCTTGAAAAATCAGATGTCTCAGGTCATCCGGCTGAGTATTCCCGCCATTCTGGCCCAGATCAGCTCCATGGCCATGCAGTACATCGACGCGGCCATGGTGGGCAGCCTGGGGGCCAACGCCTCGGCGGCCATCGGGCTGGTGTCCACCTCCACCTGGCTGATGAGCGGGCTGTGCATCTCCCTGGCCACCGGCTTCTCCGTCCAGGTGGCCCACCTCATCGGCGGCGGGAGGGAGGACGAGGCCAGGAGCGTGCTGCGCCAGGCCCTGGTGTGCGCCCTAGCCATGGGGCTGCTGCTGGCGGGGATCGGCATGTCCATCAGCGGCCGGCTGCCCTTTTGGCTGGGGGGCGACGGCCAGATCCGGCCGGACGCCTCCAGCTATTTCCTCATCTATGCCAGTGCCCTGCCGGCGGTGCAGATCCGCCAGCTCTCCGGCAGTATGCTCCAGTGCAGCGGCAACATGCGCACCCCCAGCCTGCTCAACGCCCTGATGTGCCTGGAGGATGTGGTGTTCAACGCCCTGCTGATCTTTCCCGGCTTCACCCTTCCCTTGGTGGAAGTGCATGTCCCGGGGGCGGGCATGGGGGTGGCGGGAGCCGCCCTGGGCACTGCCCTGGCGGAGTGGGTCACCGCCCTGCTCATGGCGGGGGCGGTGTGCCTGCGCTCCCCCAGGCTGCGGCTGGTTGGAACCGCGGGCCGGTGGCGCCCCACAAGAAAATGTCTGGCCAACGCCGCCCGCATCGCCGTGCCCATGGCCTTTGAGCACACGGTGCTGTGCGGGGCGCAGATCGCCTCCACCCGCATTGTGGCCCCCCTGGGCAACGTGTCCATCGCCGCCAACTCCCTGGCGGTGACGGCGGAGAGCCTGTGCTACCTGCCCGGCTACGGCATTGCCGCGGCGGCCACCACCCTGGTGGGGCAGAGCCTGGGGGCGGACCGGCGGGACCTGGCCCGGCGGTTTGCCCGGCTGTCCGTGCTGTTGGCGGTGCTCCTCATGAGTGTGATGGGGGTGCTCATGTTCCTGCTGGCTCCGGCGGTGTTCGCCCTGCTCACCCCGGACCCGGCGGTGCGGGCCCTGGGCAGCCGGGTGCTGCGCATCGAGGCCTTTGCCGAGCCGCTGTACGCCGTGTCCATCGCCGCCGCCGGCGCCATGCGCGGCGCGGGGGACACCCTGGTTCCCAGCATCCTGAATCTGGTGAGCATGTGGGGGGTGCGCATCACCGCGGCGGCCCTGCTGGCCCCCCGTATCGGCCTGACCGGCGTGTGGATCGCCATGTGCGGCGAGCTGTGCTTCCGGGGGGTGCTCTTCCTCATCCGCCTGCTCCGGGGGCGCTGGCTGGAGCGGAACCTGCGGGTGTGAGGGCCCTTTGTCCTGTTTGAATGACTGAAGAAAATTTCCAGTCGAATGGCTGCATAGAACGGTCCCGTCGGCTCAAACTATGCTCGGATTCCAAATCCAATGAGTTTGAGAAAACAAACAGAAACAAAAGGAGAGTAAGGATATGTCTAATACCAAGAACTCCAATCGTCTGGTAGTCCCCGGTGCCCGCGAGGCCATGGAGAAGTTCAAGATGGAAGCCGCCAGCCAGGTGGGCGTCAACCTGAAGCAGGGTTACAACGGCGACCTGTCCAGCCGTGAGGCCGGTTCCGTGGGCGGCCAGATGGTCAAGAAGATGATCGAGGCCTATGAGAACGGCCTGAAGTAACGGCCCAAAAAGAAATCACAAAAAAGACCGGGGACATCCGAAATTGGATGCTCCCCGGTCTTGCAGTTTTTGTAGAAGGGTGGTATACTACATATAGTGTCGGCTCCGGGAGCTGAAATACTACTGGTACGGAACCAATCTTCCCAAGGGAATGGAGGAACTGCCATGGAGGGCGAGAAACCCTGCCTGTCCTGTGTGGACTGCCATGTATACAACTGCTGGCTGCAAGACAGCCGGTATCCGGAGTTCTGCCTCACCACAAACGTGTCGGAAGAGACGAAAAAGCGCGCCATGGACGCGCTGAAGGGGGAGGACAACGCGGTGGCGGTGGCCGCCGCCCAGGTGGAATACGAGGGATATGGCCGGCGCACCCGGGTGGAAGAGGTGATTCAGTTCGCCAGGAAGATCGGGGCGAAGAAGCTGGGCATCGCCACCTGCGTGGGCCTGATCGAGGAATCCCGCACCCTGGCCAAGATCCTGCGGATCAACGGGTTTGAGGTATACGCTGCGGCCTGCAAACTGGGCGCCGTCCCCAAAGTGGAGATCGGCATTCCCAAAGAGTGCGAGGCGGTGGGGGTGAATATGTGCAACCCGGTCCTCCAGGCGGAGGCGCTGAATGACGCCGGCACTGATCTGAACCTGATCATGGGCCTGTGTGTGGGCCACGACAGCCTGTTTATCAAGCACTCCAACGCCCTGTGCACCTGTGTGGTCGCCAAGGACCGGGTGCTGGGGCACAACCCGGTGGCGGCCCTGTACCAGGCCGGACACTATTATAAACGGCTGATGGAGTACCAGCCCTGAGCGCGGCACGCGCGGACCATAGGCGGCGGCCCGGATGACAGCCGCTCCGGTGCTGCCCCTTTGACCTGTTCTCCCGTTGCTTACAGTGTGAAAAGATTATGTAACCACAAGATATAGTGCGCGACAAAAAATGACGCACAGGAAAATGTGCAAAGTGCGAGAAAGTAGAACACCCGTTTGATGACAAAAACGCGAAAAAAGTTCTGTGTTTTCCGGCGTTTTGCCGGAAAAAAGGGCTTGCAATTTCAATAATGAGGCTGTATACTAAAAATACGATTGGAGTGAATTGGAGTAAAATAGCTTCAAAATGGAGCGGGATGGAGGGATGACGGATGACCGGCACCTACGAACACAGCATCGACAACGCCGGTCGGCTCATCGTCCCCGCCAAGCTCCGGGAGGAGCTGGGCTCCACCTTCTATCTGGCGGTGGGGGTGAAGGAGAACCTGACCCTGTACCCCATGGCCGCCTGGAACAAGCTCCAGGAGCGGGTGGCCGGTCTCACCACCGCCCAGGCCGCCTCCATGGACGTGTTCTTTGCCTCCGCCCAGCTGTGTGAGGCGGACAAGCAGTGGCGCTTCCAGGTGCCCGGCTATCTGAAGGACTACGCCAAGATCGACCGGGACGTGGTCATCACCGGCAACAACGACCGGGCCCAGATCTGGAGCGCCGACAACTGGAAGGCCAAGACCCAGCAGCAGCTCAATCCGGAGACCATCTCCGCGCTGCTGGAAGGGCTGGGGATCTGAGATGGAATACACCCACAAGCCGGTACTGCTCCAGGAGTGCCTGGAGGGGCTGGCCATCCGGCCGGATGGCGTCTATGTGGACGGCACCCTGGGCCGGGCGGGCCACAGCCGGGAGATCGCCCGGCGGCTCACCACCGGACGGCTCATCTGCATCGACCGGGATCAGGCGGCGCTGGACGCCGCGCCGGAGCGGCTGGCCGGCCTGATGGACAAGGTCACCCTGGTTCACGGCAACTTCGGTGATGTGGCTGTTATTTTGAACGATCTGGGCGTCCCGGCAGCGGACGGGATGCTCTTTGACCTGGGGGTGTCCTCCCCGCAGCTGGACGACGGCAGCCGGGGCTTCTCCTATCTGCAGGACGCCCCGCTGGATATGAGAATGGACCAGTCGGCCACCCTCACCGCCGGTAACGTGGTGAACGGCTGGAGCCAGGAGGAGCTCAGACGCATCCTCTGGCAGTACGGGGAGGAGCGGTACGCCGCCCCCATCGCCGCGGCCATCTGCCGGGCCCGGGAGCAGGCGCCCATCCGCACCACCCTGGAGCTGGCCGAGCTCATCCGCCAGGCCATGCCCGCCAAAGCCCGCCGGGAGAAACAGCACCCGGCCAAGCGGTCCTTCCAGGCCATCCGCATCGCGGTGAACGACGAGCTGGGCGAGGTGGAGCGGATGCTGGACAGCGCGCTGGACCTGCTCAGCGCCGGCGGCCGGCTGGCGGTGATCTCCTTCCACTCCCTGGAGGACCGGCTGGTGAAAACCGCCTACGCCCAGTGGGCCAGGGGCTGCACCTGTCCGCCGGACTTCCCGGTGTGCGTGTGCGGGAAAAAGCCCCGGGCCAAGCTCATCGGCAAGCGCCCCATCGTGGCCGGTGATGCAGAACTGGAGGAAAACCCCAGAGCCCGCAGCGCCAAGCTGAGGGTGGCAGAAAAACTATGACCTCCCGCCGGGCGGGAATGAGAATAAAGGAGCGGTAGACCATGGCAGTGTCCACCCAATACAGAACAAGACGATACACCACCTATGGCAACGTGGCCTACCAGCCCGAGCCTGAGCCCATCCGCCGCGGGGCGCAGCGCCCCGGCCAGGAGGCGGAGCGGGTCCGCCGCCCCCGGGTACAGCCCCGCCCCAGGACGATTTCCCGTCCCCAGGTGCAGGTGCGCCCCCAGGGCGCCG
The DNA here is from genome assembly GCA_944385465.1 of uncultured Oscillospiraceae bacterium. Taxonomy (GTDB): domain Bacteria; phylum Bacillota; class Clostridia; order Oscillospirales; family Oscillospiraceae; genus Enterenecus. Next base: position 16,497 of record CALWXH010000003.1, read on the forward strand.
TGGCCCCCTTTGCCATCGTGGGCTTTCTGGCGGTGATTGTGTGCGCCGTGCTGCTGGTAATGACCAGCGCCCAGCTGGCCGTGGTCAAGGATGAATCCGTGGATCTGCGCTCCACCCTGTCCGACCTGCAGAGCGAGGAAAAGACCCTCCAGGCCCAGTACGAGCTGGCCTTTGACCTGTCTGAACTGGAGCGGCAATTCACCGCAGACGGCTCCATGGTGAAGGCCGGCCCCAGCCAAACGGTTTACCTGGACCTGTCTGAGGGGGACAGCGTGGTCTATTATGAGCAGGCGCAGTCCGGCCTGCCCGGCCTGATCCGTCAGGCGGAGGAACTTTTATCCGGCATCCTGTCATAAGGGCGGGGTGTGCGGTCATAGGCTGTACCAGACAAAAACACAACGAGGAAATACAGAAGGGGCGTAAGAAGATAGGGAATTCTTACGCCCCTTTGGAGTTGTATGCGGCCATTGGGCCGACAGGGACAGAAGGAGCGAAGCCATGCAGAAGCAGGATCCGAAGGAGCGGCACTCTGCCGGTAACAATAACCGCAGCCTCTTCCGGCGCACCATCTTCCTGATGGTGTGCATGGGAGTGGTATTTTTCATTCCCATGGTGGCCCAGCTGTGGAAGCTGCAGATCAGCCAGCACGACTACTGGCAGGAGCGGGCGGCCAACCAGCAGCTGCGGGACGTGGCGGTGGACTCCGGCCGGGGGACCATCTACGACGCCAACGGCGAGGTGCTGGCCATGTCCGCCACCGCCTACGACCTGATCCTGGCCCCCGCCCAGCTGGTGCGCAACGCCAACGAGCTGGCGGAGAACAACTCCAAGCTCCAGGACGAGGAAAAGGAGCCCGACGAGGGCAAGATCCAGGACCTCATTGAGGACACCCGGGCGGATGTGGCCGAATTTCTGGCCGGGCTGCTGGGGGAGGACGAGGAGACCTACCTGAAGCGGCTGGAGCGCACCGACTCCTATTACGAGAAGCTGGCCACCTATTTGAATGAGGAACAGGCCGAGCAGGTGCGCAAGTTCATCAACGGCTACCGGGAGGAGTCCGGCTGGAACATGAGCATGCCCACCATCCTCTATCTGGTGGAGACCTCCCAGCGCTATTATCCCCAGTCCACCACCGCCTCCCACGTGCTGGGCTACACCGCCCAGAACGAGAGCAGCGGCGGGGAGAAGGTGGGCGCCCAGGGGCTGGAGGCGGCCTATCAGGATGTGCTGTCCGGCACCTCCGGCATGGTGGTGACGGGAGTCACCGGGGTGGGCACCGAGCTGTTCTCCAGCTATGAGGAGTACTTTGACGGCCAGGACGGCATGGACCTTCACCTGACCATCGACGCCCAGATCCAGGCCATGGCCGAGCAGACCCTGGCGGAGGGCATCGAGACCTACGACGTGAAGAAAGGCGGGTTCTGCATTGTGATGCACCCGTCCACCGGGGCCATCCTGGCCATGGCCAGCTCCCCGGAGTTTGACCCCAACAACTACAGCGAGATCATCACCCAGGCCTACCTGGAGCAGCTGGCGGCGGTGGCCGACCAGTACGGCGAGGACAGCGAGGAGTACGGCACCGCCTGGAACGAGGCCTACGGCGAGCAGCTGCGCAACAAGGCGGTGAACTTCACCTATGAGCCCGGCTCCGTGTTCAAGCCCATCACGGTGGCCATGGCCCTGGAGGAGGGGATCATCAGCCCCGACGACCACTACTACTGCGGCGGATACAAGATGGTGGGGGGCTACAAGATCCGCTGCCACGACCACAGCGGCCATGGGGACCAGACGGTGACCCAGGCCCTGGAGAACTCCTGCAACGTGGCCCTGATGGACATAGGCGAGCAGATCGGCGCCGAGATCATGTGGGAGTACTGGGAGAACTTCGGCCTGATGGAGACCACCGGCATTGACCTGGCTGGCGAGGTGGAGAGCTTTTTCTGGCCGGAGGATGAATTCAAGGGGCCGTATGGCGCGACCTCTGTCGCCACCGCCTCCTTCGGTCAGACCTTGAAGGTGATGCCGATTCAGATGATCCGGGCCTTTGCCAGCCTCATCAACGGTGGCCATCTGCTCACCCCCTATCTGGTGCAGTCAGTCACCGACGACAACGGCAATACGGTGTATTATCACGAGACAGAGGAGAACCGGCAGGTCATCAGCGAGTCCACCTCCTCTCTCCTCCGGGGAATGCTGGAGAGCGTTGTGGCCAACGGTTCCGGCCACAACGCTTACATGGCGGGCTACCGCATCGCCGGCAAGACGGGCACCTCGGAAAAGCGGGATGAGACGACGGGGGACGTGATCTGCTCCTTCATGGGCTTTGCTCCGGTGGATAATCCCAAGGTGCTGGTGCTGCTGGCCTATGACTCCCCGGAGCGGGCCAATGGGACTTCCAACTACACCCCCTCCGGCACCTACATCAGCGGCGGCAACATCACCGCCCCCATGGCGGGGGAGCTCATTGCCAACATCCTGGACTACATGGGCGTGGAGAAGCAGTACACCGGCCAGGAGCTGGCCAGCAGTGATACCACCGTGCCCCGGCTCACCGGCTACGAGCTCACCGTGGCCAAGGGCCAGGCCCAGGGCCAGGGGCTGAACGTGCGCACCATCGGCACGGGCAGCATCGTCACCGCCCAGGTGCCCGCGGCGGGGGTGAGCATCCCCGGCGGGTCCACCGTCATTTTGTATCTGGGAGACGCGAAGCCTGAGCAAGAGGTGGAGGTGCCCGATGTGGACGGCCTCAACCCCAACCAGGCCAAGGAGCGGCTGGAGAGCGCGGGGCTGTTCCTGCGGGCCGCCGGGGTGTCGGATTACAGTGATCCCGCCGTCACCGCCTCCAGCCAGTCCATCGAGGCGGGCACCACCGTGAAGATCGGCACCGTGGTGGATGTGCGCTTTGTGTCCAATGTCATCGACTATGCGCCCGGTGAGACGTGAGTCCGGCGCCCCCCTGGCGGTGGTGGGCCGGGGCGGGACCATGACGGCCGGCCTGCTGCGCCGGCTCACCGGCTGCCCGGTGGAAGAGCTCACCCCCTGCCAGGCGGCGCTGGCCGCCCCGGCGGACAACCGGTACCGGGCGGTCATTGTGGAAAATTTCGAGCCCCGGGATCACCGGACGCTGTCCTGCTGCGCCGCCGCCCGGTGGGCGCTGGCGCCCCGGGCGGACGTGACGGTGGTGGCCCTGGACGACGCGGAGGGCCGCCGGCTGGCCACGGCGCTGCCGGGACAGGTGTACGCCTATTCCGACGGCCGGCCCCAGGCGAACCTCACCGCCAAAAATGTGCGGTTGTGGGACGACCGGCTGGAGTTTGACGCCCTGACGGACGGCGAACTGCTGCGGGTGCGTCTGCCCCTGGAGGACCGGCCCCGGCTGTACGATTGCCTGGCGGCCCTGGCCGGCGCCCTGGCGCTGGGGGTGCCGCTGGAGCGGGCGGCCAGGCTGCTGGCCCACAGGGGCTGAACAAAAGAGAGAAGGACGGAGGTCTTTGCTATGAGGATGCTGCTGGCAGGTATTCTTGCCTTTGCGGTCTCGGCGGTGGTGGGACGGTTTCTCATCCCCGCCCTGCGGGCCATGAAGGCGGGCCAGTCCATCAAGGAGATCGGGCCCAACTGGCACATGTCCAAACAGGGCACCCCCACCATGGGGGGCATCATGTTCATGGTCGCGTGCGTGGCGGCGGTGCTGGTGTTCGGCTGGCGGGACATGGCGGGGGGAGATTTCTCCGCCCTGTTCGTGCTGGTGCTGGCCCTGCTGTACGGGGCCATCGGCTTTGTGGATGACTACGCCAAAATCAAGAAGAAGGAGAACACCGGCCTCACCGCCGGGTGGAAGTTCCTGCTCCAGCTGGCGGTGGCCATCGCCTTCCTGGCCCTGATGCGCATGGAAAATCACCTGACCCCAAACCTGTACATCCCCTTTGTCAACGTGTCGGTGAGCCTGCCCTGGATCGTCTACCTGATCTTCGCGGCCTTTGTCATGGTGGGGTGCGTCAACGCGGTGAACCTCACCGACGGGCTGGACGGCCTGGCCGGGTCGGTGACCCTGCCGGTGGCGGTGTTCTTTGCCGTGCTGTCCGCCTGGTGGGACAAGGGGGCAGTGGGCATCTTCGCCGGCGCCCTGGCCGGAGGCGTCCTGGGCTTCCTGGTGTATAATTTCTATCCGGCCAAGGTGTTTATGGGGGACACCGGCTCCCTGTTCCTGGGGGGCGCGGTGTGCGGCCTGGCCTTTGCCCTGGACGCACCCCTCATCCTCATCCCCGTGGGCATCATCTACATTGTGGAGACCATGAGCGACATTCTCCAGGTGGGCTACTTCAAGCTCACCCACGGCAAGCGGATCTTCCGCATGGCCCCCCTCCACCACCATCTGGAGATGGGGGGCTGGAGCGAGGTGCGCATTGTGCTCACCTTCGCGGGCATCACCATCGCCTTCTGCCTGCTGGCCTTTGTGGGCGTGATGTACCGGTACAGCATGTAAGCGATGGCCGGGGCGGGAAAGTCCGCCCGGCTGTCCGGAAGATCGAAAAATGAGAACCATCAACACAGGAGGTGACACAGCATGAGACGACGCCGCGCCAAACGGGACCTGACCATTGAGCAGCAGCTGGCCCGGGGGCCCATCGACCTGCCCTATCTGGCGCTGACCCTGCTGCTCACCGCCATCGGCCTGGTCATGCTGCTCTCCTCCTCCTACGCCTCCGCCTACTATGAGAGCGGAGACCCCTACTACTATTTTACCCGGCAGCTGGGGTTTGCCCTGCTGGGCATCGTGGCCATGTTCCTGATCCCGAAGATTGACTACCAGCGGCTGCGGCTGCTGTCAGTGCCGGCGATTTTCCTCTCCGTTGTGCTGCTGGCCCTGGTGCTCACCCCCCTGGGGAGAGCTGGCGGCGGCGCCCAGCGGTGGATTTCCATCGCCGGTATCCGCTTCCAGCCCCTGGAGGTGGCCAAGGTGTCGGTGGTCATGTTCTTCGCCGCCCGCCTGTCCAAACGCAACGACCAGCTGAAAGCGCCGCCCAAGAAGTGGAACCGCCACACCCCGGTGGGGCGCATCGGCGCCGTCCTGGACAAGATCGGATTTCTGGAGCTGGTGCCCTATGGGGTGATCCTGCTTGTCGTGCTCTTCCTGCTGTATAAGCAGCCCCACATGTCGGGCATGATCCTGGTGCTGGTGGCGGCGGCCTCGGTGCTGTTTGCCTCGGGCATCCGGCTGTACTGGTTTGTGGGTGTGGGCACGGCGGCGGCGGGCGCGCTGTGGTTTGTCATCACCCAGACGGAGTATATGACCGCCCGCATCAATTCCTGGCTCAACCCCACCGCCGATCTGCAGGGGGACGGGCTGCAGCTGTGGCAGTCCCAGATCGCCATCGGCTCCGGCGGACTGCTGGGGGTGGGGCTGGGCAACAGCCATCAGAAGTATCTCTTTTTGCCGGAGGAGCACAACGACTTTATCTTTGCCATCGTCTGTGAGGAGCTGGGGCTGGTGGGGGCCTGTCTGATCATCGCCCTGTTCGCCCTGCTCATCATCCGGGGCTACTGGCTGGCCCTCCACGCCAGGGACCGGTTCGGCACCCTGCTCATTGTGGGGCTGAACACCCTGATGGCGGCCCAGGTGCTCCTGAACCTCGGCGTGGTCACCGGGGTGCTGCCCACCACCGGCATCTCCCTGCCCTTCTTCAGCTACGGTGGCACCGCCCTAGCGGTGCAGCTGGCCTCGGCGGGAATTGTGCTGGGGGTGTCCCGGCAGATTGTAGCCCCCAGGGCAGAGTAGGAGTGTGGAGACAATGCGTGTGATATTCACCTGCGGCGGTACCGCCGGCCATGTGAATCCCGCCCTGGCGGTGGCCCAGGTCTTTCAGGCCAACCATCCGGACTGTGAGATCCTGTTTATCGGGGCGGAGCGGGGGATGGAGCAGCGCCTGGTGACCCAGGCGGGCTATCCCATCCGGACCGTGAAGGTGTCCACCTTTGAGCGGGCCTGGAGCTTCAAGGTGCTGCGGCACAACCTCAAGAGTGTTGTGAAGGTGCCCATCGGCCGCCGGCAGGCGGCGTCCATCCTGCGCTCCTTCCGGCCGGACCTGGTGGTGGGCACCGGGGGGTACGCCTCCTTCCCCGCCGTGCGGGAGGCCGCCCGGATGGGGATCCCCACCGCCATCCACGAGTCCAATGTCTACCCGGGCCTCACCACCCGGGCCCTGGCGGACAAGGTGGATCTGGTGATGGTGGGCTTTCCGGAGGCCGCGTCCTTCTATCAGAATGCCAAGCGGGTGGAGGTCACCGGCACCCCGGTGCGGGGAGAGTTCTTCACCCTGGACCGCTCCCGGGCCCGGCAGATGCTGGGGCTGGAGGACAGCCAGCCGCTGGTGATCTCCTTCTGGGGATCCCAGGGGGCGGGGCATATGAGCCAGCGCACGGTGGATCTGGTGGAGCTGTGGGCCGGCGAGGGCCGCCGGTTCCACTACATCCACGCCGCCGGCCGGGACTATGAGGACATGCGCTCGGAGCTGAAAAACCGGGGCGTGGCCGTCACCGACAGCGAGATCCGCCCCTACATCGACGACATGCCGGTGGTGATGGCGGCGGCCGACCTGGTGATCTGCCGGGCGGGGGCGTCCACCCTGGGGGAGCTCACCGCCCTGGGCAAGCCGGCCATTCTGGTGCCCTCCCCCTTTGTGGCGGCCAACCACCAGTACAAGAACGCCAAGGTGCTCGCCGACCGGGGGGGCGCGGTGCTGCTGGAGGAAAAGGCGTGCACCGGGGAGCAGCTCTACCGCACGGCGCTGGAGCTGCTGGCTGACGGCAGCCGGCGCTCCGCCATGGGCAAGGCGCTGAAGGAGCTGTCGGCCCCCCATGCGGCCCAGGATATTTACCAGGCCCTGAGAAGCGTCATGAAACAGGGCTGAAGGGCGAAAAATCGCACGCAATCGGCCCTCTTCACATAGGATGAGGTGATCTCATCCTGTGTGGGGAGGCTTTGCCATGAGCGTGATGTATATCTGCGGGGGACGTCCGCTGGAGGGAGAAGTTGCCGTTCAGGGGGCGAAAAACAGCGTGCTGCCCATCCTGGCCGCCTGCCTGCTGGCAGATGGGCCGGTGGTGCTGGAACACTGCCCCAGGCTGTCCGATGTGACGGCGGCGCTGGACATTCTGACCCATCTGGGCTGCCGGGTCCGGCAGGAGGGACACATGGTGACGGTGGACCCCCAAGGCGCGTCGGGCTGCGCCCTCTCAGAGCGGCAAACGCGGGCCATGCGCTCCTCCATCATGTTTCTGGGGCCGCTGCTGGCCCGCATGGGGCGGGCCAGTCTGGCCTATCCCGGGGGATGTGAGCTGGGGCCCAGGCCCATTGACCTGCACCTGTCCGCCATCCGGGCCCTGGGCTGTGAGGCGCTGGAGGAGGGCGGGCGGATCTGCTGCCGGGGGCATCCCGCGGGGGGTGAGATCCGGCTGGCCCTCCCCAGTGTGGGCGCCACGGAAAACGCCATGCTGTGCGCCGTGGGAGCCGCGGGGGAGAGCGTGATCCAGAACGCCGCCCGGGAACCGGAGATCGTCGATCTGCAGAATTTCCTCAACACCCTGGGCGCCAGGGTGCGGGGCGCGGGCAGCGGCGTCATCACCGTGGAGGGGGGACGCCCCCTGTCCGGCGGGCGCTATACCATCATGGGAGACCGGATGGCGGCGGCCACGCTGCTGTCCGCCGCGGCGTCGGCCGGCGGCCATGTGGTGCTGCGAGGGGTGGATTGGCGGCACCTGTCCACGGTGCTGGAGGTGTTTCATCGGGCGGGCTGCCGGGTGCGCAGCCGGGAGGACCGGGTGGAGCTGAAGCGGGACCCGGATTGTCCCCTGCGGGGGGTGGATCTGATCCGCACCGCGCCCTATCCCGGCTTTCCCACCGATGCCCAGGCCCCTGTGATGGCGGCGCTGGCCGCGGCCCGGGGGAGTACATGTTTTTTGGAAACAATGTTTGACAGCAGGTACCGCCATGTGGTACAGTTGCGGCGCATGGGTGCGGACATCACCGTCGCGGGCCGGCTGGCCCGGGTGCGGGGGGTGGAGCAGCTCCACGCCGCGGCGGTGACAGCCCAGGACCTGCGGGGCGGCGCCGCGCTGGCGGTGGCGGCCCTGGGGGCCAGAGGGGAGAGCATCCTGTCCGGCCTGCACCATGTGGACCGGGGCTATGAGGCGCTGGAGGACGTCCTCCGGCAGCTGGGCGGCTGCGTGCGGCGGGAAGAGGCCGGGCGCACACAGCCGGCATAAACACAGAAGAGGAGGTGATCACACATGGCAAGACAGAGAAGGCATGTTTCCCGGCGGCGACGGCGGGGACGGTTCCGCGGCCTGTACCGGGTGCTGTCCGTGCTGGCGGTGGCTGTGGCCCTGGTTGTGGCGTGTGTGGTCTTCTTCCGGGTCAATGAGGTGACGGTGTCGGGCAATCAGCGCTACACCGCCCAGCAGATTGTGGAGGCCTCCGGGATCAAGCTGGGGGATAACCTCATCACCCTGTCCAAAAGCCGTGTGGCGGGCAATCTCATTGCCAAACTGCCCTATGTGCGCTCCATCACCATTGACCGGAAGCTGCCCGACGGCCTTCTGATCACCGTGGAGGAGCATGTGGCCGCCGCCGCGGTGTCCGACGGGGAGTCCTGGTGGTATGTGGCCGCCCAGGGCAAGCTGCTGGAGCGGGTGGATGACCCGGGAACGGTGATGCGGGTCACCGGGCTGACCGCGGCGGACCCCATGGTCAGCGACGATATCCAGGTGGAGCAGGACGAGGAGAATACCCTGAGCTATGTGCTGGCTCTGCTGACGGAGCTGGAGGCGCGGGGGATGCTGGGGCAGTGTACCGCCCTGGACTGCACTGCCGCCGCCTCCATCACCCTGGACTATGACATTTACCATGTGAAGCTGCCCCGGCGGTCGGACTACAGCCAGTATCTGGCCCTGTTCCAGGGGGCGCTGACCAGCGACCGTATGCCCCAGGGCGTGCCCGGAACCTTTGACCTGACCATTCAGGACGGGCGGGCCTATTTCCAGCCGGAGGACGAGGAGCCCATTGCCAGCCAGCCGCAGCCGGACCCGGAGCCGGATCCCTCGGCCAGCCAAGCTGCACAATGACGTCCCAGCCGATCCCGGCTGGGGCGCTTTTTTCGACTCGGGAATAAAAAACCTGTTTTCTCTATTGACCCCGTACGAAAAAAACGTTACAATACTAAATAAAGTTTTCTGTGTTTTGGAAAATGACAAGCGACTGCTTTTAGAAAGATAAAACATGCACGACTTAGGAGGACTATTTATGGCTTTTGCGATGGATTCCAAACCCAATATGGGCGGGGATGTTCTGAAGGTGATTGGAGTTGGCGGCGGCGGCAACAATGTGGTCAACCGCATGGTGCGCGCTGGCATGCAGGGTGTGGAGTTCATCGCGGTGAACACCGACCGGCAGTGCCTGGATGCCTCCCAGGCCACCCAGAAGCTGGCCATTGGCGAGAAGCTCACCGGCGGCAAGGGTGCCGGCGCCAATCCCGAGGTGGGCCGGGAGTCCGCCAAGGAGAGCAAGGAGCAGATTGCGGCCCTGCTGGAGGGCACCGACATGCTCTTCGTCACCGCCGGTATGGGCGGCGGCACCGGCACCGGCGCGGCCCCCGTGGTGGCGGAGATCGCCAAGGAGCGGGGAATCCTCACCGTGGGCGTGGTCACCAAGCCCTTCGCCTTTGAAGGCCGCCGGCGTATGGAGCAGGCCATGAAGGGCATTGACGAGCTGCGCCAGAAGGTGGACTCCCTGGTCATCATCCCCAACGACCGGCTGCAGTACGCCACCGACGAGAAGATCACCTTTGCCAACGCCTTTGCCATTGCCGACGATGTGCTGCGCCAGGCGGTGCAGTCCATCTCCGATCTGATCACCACCACCGGCCTGATCAACCTGGATTTTGCCGACGTCACCGCCGTCATGAAGGACGCGGGCCTCGCCCACATGGGCGTGGGCCGGGCCGCCGGCAAGAACAAGGCGGAGGACGCCACCCGCATCGCCATCAACAGCCCCCTGCTGGAGACCTCCATCGCCGGCGCCCGGGGCATCATCGTCAACATCACCGGCCCCATGGACATGGGCCTGGAGGAAGTGGAGAAGGCCGCCGACATGGTCAAGAACGTGGCCGATCCCGATGCTCTGTTCATGATGGGCGCCGCCTTTGACGAGGGGCTGGAGGACGAGATCCGGGTCACCGTCATTGCCACCGGCTTCGGCGATGTGGCCAACCCTGTGCCCGGCAAGCAGGACAAGTCCGCCGGCGCGGAAGGGGCGGGCGGTGTGACTCCCCCCAAGCCCCTGGATGAGAACGGGAAGGAAGAGTCGGGGAACGACCCCTTCGATGACATCTTCAAGATCTTCAACAAGAAGTAAGCAGACAGCTCAAACGGCCCTATCCGCGTGCGGGTAGGGCCGTTTTTCACAGGGAAAATCTCCCGGGCAACCCGCCGTTGACAAGGTTCCAGCCCCGGTTGGTGGCGTGGCAACCGCCTGTTCTGGTACCATCGGGCCAGCCAGAACAGAAAGGAGCAAACCGTAATGACATTGGCAGACCGCATTCAACAGCTGAGGAAGCAAAAGGGCATCTCCCAGGAGGAGCTGGCCGACCGGGTGGGGGTGTCCCGCCAGGCGGTGAGCAAGTGGGAGAGCGAGCAGAGCACGCCGGACATGGACAAGGTCATCCTGCTCAGCGACTACTTTGAGGTGACCACCGATTATTTATTGAAGGGCATCGAGCCCGCGCCCCCCGCCGCCGGGGAGAAAAGGGCGGACGGGCGGATTTTTACCATTGTGGCCACGGTGCTCAACCTCATCGGGGTGCTCACCGCCTGCGCGGTGTGGTACGAGACGCAGGAGATGGGATCCCTCATCATCGGAGTGGTCTTTTTGGCCCTGGGATGCATGGTGTTCGGCATCGGCATGGTGGAGTGCGCCCCGGACTCCAAGCCCCGGGCCAAGGGGAACTTCTGGCGGGTAAACATCTGGCTGCTGGCCTTCCTGCCCCTGTCGGTGGTCTACAATACGCTGGTGGACGCCCCGCCGGCGCCCTATCCCCAGCTGATCACCTTCGCGGGCTGGCCCCTCTGGGCCTGCCTGGGAGTGTACGCCCTGTTCTGGGTGGTGTACATCGCCGTGTGCACCGTCGTGACGGTGCGACAGACGGGGACAGCCCGGAAGCAGTAAAAAATCCGCCCCGCCGGTTCCGGCGGGGCGGCTGGCCTGAGAGGGGACGAAGCGGCGGGGTCACGGGGCGGTGGGGCCCTCCCCGGCGGATTCTGATTCCCCGGAATCCTGCGGCCCCTCCCGGGAGGCGTCCTGTCGGGCCCGGTGGGAGCGCCAGTACGAGGTGTCGATGGGGGTGTCCTGGGAGAACAGGTCGTAGTAATCCCGGTCCCGCAGCTTGGGGTTCCGGTGCCGCCAGACGGCGGTGATGACGGGATAGAGGACAATGGCGATGAGGCCGCCGGAAAAGCCGTTGTTGTACAGGTTCAGCCCGGCCACCGGGTTTCCGGTCTGCAGTACCAGGGCCGAGTGGATGAAGCCCGCCAGGATGCCGAAGGGCCAGCCGAAGTGGCCGGAGATGGGGGCCAGGGTGGTGCCGAACAGGCCGGCCAGCTGAAGCATGGGCAGATCCGGCGTCTGGTGCATGCCGTAGGCGCCCAGGGCCACCCCGATCATCACCGGAAGGGTGTTGCGGGGGTGCTTGCCGAAGGCGGAGAAGCCCATGATGGTAAAGATGCCGCCCAGGGTGGGGCCGTTCAGTTCCCCGCCCACAATGAGAATGTAGAGGATGCCCAGGATCCCGTTCAGGCCGGTGTTCACCAGGACGGGGCCGGCGCCGAACATGCGCAGGTAATCGCTGGGAGAGCGGCCTGTGGTGGACAGCAGCCGCCGGTAACCCGCCCAGACGGCCCAGGCGGGGGTGCCGGTGGCGGTAAAGCCCAGGACGATGAGAATCAGGCAGAGGACCCCGATGGCCAGGCCAAACTGGAGGTTATAGTCTGCGGCCCAGTAGAGGGCGGAGTCCGGGTGGTCGCCAAAAGCGGTGAGGACGGGGACGATCATCATGGCCAGCAGGCCGCAGGCGAAGCCCATGTTGTACAGGTTCATCCCGTTCTGAATTTTGTAGGTGTAGGCGGAGATGGGGGGCAGGACAAACCCCACAATGACGCCGGACAGGAGGCCCAGGGGGAGGCTGCCGATCCTGCTACCCAGGGCCATGTAGCTCACCAGCGGGGACAGGGAGGTGGCCAGCAGCGCCACCGAGACGTGCTTGGAAAAGGGCTCCTTCTGATAGCGGGCGTACAGCCAGGTGCCCAGGATGATGGGCCAGATGTTGACGCAGTTTTTCCCGAACAGGGAGAAACCGGCCATCAGCCCGATCTCCACCAGGGTGAATCCGTTGAAGTGGTTGCCGGAAAAGCGGATGAGGCAGACGGAGATGGCGGTGACGATGGCGGCGTTGAGCAGGGCGGCCCCGGGCCCGGCGATGTACACATAGTCGGTGATGAGCAGATCCTGCATGGTGATGATCCGGTACATACCGGGCAGGATGTGCTCAGGGCTGTCCAGCAGAAAACCCAGCAGGGCCAGCCCGGCGGCCAGCACCAGGGTGGCGGGGAAAATCCGGTTGTAGCGGTCGTGCAAAGAGTGCCCTCCTCTCGGTTGAACTACCTTTTTATTATATTATAGGGGAATCGGAGCGGGAGAGCAAGGAAAAAGCGGAGGACCCGGCGGAAAAACATCGGCCTGGCCGTGGGATGCCGCAGCGGGAAAACCGCTGAAAGGGGAGATTGAGGAAACATGAGCGTGCGTGGACGGTTTGCCCCGACGCCCAGCGGGCGGATGCACCTGGGTAACCTGCTCGCCGCCCTGCTGGCCTGGCTGGACGTGCGCAGCCAGGGGGGCGTGATGGTGCTGCGGATCGAGAATTTGGACACCCAGCGCACCAGCCTGGAGCTGGCCCGGCAGGTGGCGGACGATCTGACCTGGCTGGGGCTGGACTGGGACGAGGGGGGCGTGGAGCCCGACTGGTGCCAGTCAGAGCGGGGGGAATATTATCAGGCCGCCTTTGACAGGCTGGAGAAGATGGGCCTGATCTACCCCTGCTACTGCTCCCGGGCGGAGCGGCTGGCGGCCAACGCCCCCCACCGCGCCGACGGCAGCGTGGTGTACGACGGCCGGTGTGCCCGGCTGACGCCGGAGCAGCGCCTGGCGCTGGAGCGCTCCGGCCGGCGGAGCGCCTGGCGGATCCGGGTGCCGGAGGAGCAGGTGACGGTGGTGGACGGCCACCTGGGTCCCTATACGGAGTACCTGCCCCGGGACTGCGGGGACTTCATCCTGCGCCGGTCCGATGGGGTGTGGGCCTATCAGCTGGCGGTGGTGGTGGACGACGCTCTCATGGGGATCAACCATGTGGTGCGGGGGGCGGACCTGCTCCCCTCCGCCCCCCGGCAGGCGTGGCTCCACCGGACGCTGGGGTTCAAGCCGCCCCGCTTTTTCCACCTGCCCCTGCTGGTGGATCCCTCGGGGCGGCGGCTGGCCAAACGGGACCGGGATCTGGATATGTCCGTTCTGCGCCAGCGGTACACACCCCGGGAGCTGACGGGGTATCTGGCCTGGCTGGCGGGGCTTCTGCCGGAGAGAAAAAGTGTGGAACCTGCCCAGTTGATCCCCCTGTTTTCCTGGGGGAAAGTGCCGAAAACGGAGATTGTGATCCCGGCACCTTGACAGGGTTCCGGGCAAAGCGTAGAATAGATTAAATTTGATTGACGGAGGAGTGGAACAATGGCGCAGTTTTCTTTTGAAGACAAGTTCGTAAAGACGGGCCTGACCTTTGATGATGTGCTGCTCATTCCCGCGGAGAGCAATGTGCTGCCCGCTGACATTGACCTGCACACCCGGCTGACCCGGAAGATCACCCTGAATATCCCGGTGATGAGCGCGGCCATGGATACGGTGACCGAGTCCCGTATGGCCATCGCCCTGGCCCGGGAGGGAGGCATCGGGATCATCCACAAGAATATGTCCATCGGCGCCCAGGCCGAGCAGGTGGACATGGTCAAGCGCAGTGAGAACGGCGTCATCACCAACCCCTTCTGGCTGGGCCCTGGCCATACCCTGGCCGAGGCGGACGAGCTCATGGCCAAGTACCGGATTTCCGGCGTGCCCATCTGTGACAACGGCAAGCTCATCGGCATCATCACCAACCGGGACATGAAGTTTGAGACCGATATGTCCCAGCTCATCGACCATGTGATGACCAAGGACAACCTGGTCACCGCCCCCGAGGGCACCACCCTCCAGGAGGCCCGGGAAATCCTGCGCAAGCACAAGATCGAGAAGCTGCCCATCGTGGACAAGGACTTCCACCTGAAGGGCCTCATCACCATCAAGGACATCGACAAGGCCCAGGTCTACCCCAACTCCGCCCGGGACGAGAAGGGCCGGCTGCTGGTGGGCGCCGCCATCGGCGTCACCGCCGACGTGCTGGACCGAGTGGCCGCCCTGGTGGAGGCCGGCGCCGACGTGCTGTGCCTGGATTCCGCCCACGGCCACTCCCACAACATTCTGGACTGCGTCACCCGCATCAAGAGCCTGTACCCCGACGTGCAGCTCATCGCCGGCAACGTGGCCACCGCCGAGGGTACCCGCGCCCTCATTGAGGCGGGCGCCGACTGCGTGAAGATCGGCATCGGTCCCGGCTCCATCTGCACCACCCGTGTGGTGGCCGGCATCGGCGTGCCCCAGATCACCGCCGTGTTTGACGCCGCCCAGGTGGCCGCCGAGTACGACGTGCCCATCATCGCCGACGGCGGCATCAAGTTCTCCGGCGACATTGCCAAGGCCATTGCCGCCGGCGGCAATGTGGTGATGTTGGGCTCCCTGCTGGCCGGCTGTGAGGAGTCCCCCGGGGACACTGAGGTCTATCAGGGCCGGCAGTTCAAGGTGTACCGCGGCATGGGCTCCCTGGGCGCCATGTCCAACGGCTCCAAGGACCGCTACTTCCAGCAGAACAACAAGAAGCTGGTGCCCGAGGGCGTGGAGGGCCGTGTGCCTTACAAGGGCGCGGTGTCCGAGACCATCTATCAGATGATGGGCGGCCTGCGGGCCGGCATGGGCTACTGCGGCTGCGCCACCATCGAGGAGCTGCGCACCAAGGCCCGCTTCACCCGCATCACCGCCGCCGGCCTGCGGGAGTCTCACCCCCACGACATCTATATCACCAAGGAAGCCCCCAACTACACCATCAATCCCCAATAACCGGACATGGAGCGCATCACGGTATCTGCTCCGGACGGGGGCTGGACCATCCCGGAGGGGCGGCAGGAAGAGGCCGCCCGCCGTCTGGCCGCCTTTGAGAACGCCGCCCAGCGGCTGGCTGACCGGCACGGAGAGCTGGCAGGGCGCATGGAACAGCTCAAGGCGGAGGGCAGGCAGAAGAGCGCCCAGTTCCGGGAGGCCTTCGGCGAAAAGCTGATGATCCAGAATCTGATGCAGCTGTGGGAGACCTACGGCGTGAAATAGCACAGGGACAGCCCCTGCGGTTCTTTGACCGCGGGGGCTGTTTTGCGTCCGCTTTTCCGGACAGGGAAACGTTGCCCGGGGGCGGGGAATTTGATATAATGCAGCTATCTGCAAGAGAACAGAGGGAGGGTGCGCCAGTGCTGACCATCTTATACGCCCGGGCGGGACAAGAGGTCCGGGAAGAGCTGCTGGAGCGGCTGGGCCGGAGCGGGGCCGGCCGGCGGCTGCTCCTTGTGCCGGAGGATGACTCCCACGAGAGCGAGCGGGCTGTATGCCGGGTGCTGGGCAACGCCGGGGCCCGGGAGTGCGAGGTGCTCTCCCTCACCCGGCTCTCAGGCCGCCTCACCGACGTGGCGGGGGGCGGCGCCGCGCCCATGCTGGACGCCGGAGGGCGGATGCTGCTGATGTACGCCGCCCTGCGCCGGGTGGCGGACAGCCTCACGGTGTACCGCGCCCCCTCCCGCAAGCCGGCCTTTCTCACCGGGCTGCTGGCCACGGTGGATGAGTGCCGGGCCTGCCGTGTGACGCCGGAACAGCTCGTCCAGGCGGGGGAGGCCGCCGGCGGGCAGCAGGGGGACAAGTGGCGGGACATCGGGCTGATCTATGCCGCCTACGAGGCCCTGGCCGCCGCGGGCCCGGCCGATCCCCGGGACCGGCTGGACCGGCTGGAGCGGCAGCTGAAGGAGACCGGCTGGGCCCGGGACGCCCGGGTGTGCGTGTGGGGCTTCACCGATTTTGCCGCCCAGGAGGAGGCGGTGCTGCTGGCCCTGGCCCGGCAGGGGGAGGTGACGGTGGCCCTCACCGGGGATGCCGGCCGGGAGGAGGACCAGCCCTTCCAGCCGGGGATGCGGGCCGGCCACCGGCTGCTGCGCAAGGCCCGGGAAGAGGGGATCCCGGTCCGGTGGGAGCAGCTGGAGCGGCCCCGGGACCGGCATTCCTCCCTGGCCTTTCTGGAGCGGCATCTGTTCGGCCCCCTGCCCGCTCAGGGCTGGCAGGGGCCGTGCGCGGTGGAGCGGGTGAGGGCCGCCGACCCCCGGCAGGAGGCGGAGTGGGCGGCGGCGGAGATCCTCCGCCTGGCCCGGGAGGAGAACGTCCGCTTCCGGGATGTGGCGGTGTGCGCCCGGAATATGGAGCACTATGGCGAGCTCATCGCCGGAGTATTTCAGCAGTACGGCATCCCGGTGTTCCGCAGCGCCATGGAGGATGTGCTGCAAAAGCCGGTGCTGGCCCTGGTCACCGCGGCCCTGGCCGCCGCGGCGGAGGACTATCCCTACGAGGAGATGTTCCGCTATCTCAAGACCGACCTCACCGGCCTGACCCTGGCGGAGCGGGACGCGTTGGAAAACTATGTGCTCACCTGGAACATCCGGGGGGGACAGTGGCGGCGGGAAAAGCCCTGGGACATGCATCCCGAGGGGTACGGGCACACCTTTACCCCGGAGCAGCGGGAGCAGGTGGCCCGGCTGGACAGCCTGCGCCGGCGGGTGATCGCCCCCCTGGAGCGGCTGCGGAACAACCCGGAGTCCACCGGCCGGGGCTGGGCCCTGACCCTGTACGATCTGCTGGAGGACATCGGCCTGCCTGCCCGGCTGGGGGAGCGCGCCGCCGCCCTGGAGGAACGGGGAGATCTGAACACCGCCGGACAGTACCGCCAGCTGTGGGACATCCTGGTGGGGGGGCTGGAGCAGTGCGCCCTGCTGCTGGGGGATACCCGGCTGGAGTTGGAGGAGTTTGCCCGGCTGTTTTCCCTGGCCCTGAGCCAATATGACGTGGGCACCATCCCGGTCTCCCTGGACCGGGTGGCGGTGGGCGAGGCGCCCAGAATGGTGAACAAGCGGGTGCGGGCCCTCTTCTTCCTGGGGACGGACAGCGCCTCCCTGCCCGGCGTGGCCCCGGACCCGGGCCTGTTTTCCGACCAGGACCGGATGGCCCTGGCGGGGCTGGAAATCCAGCTGGGCCCCCGGCAGGAGGAAAAGCTGGAGCGGGAGCTGGCCATCGCCTATTCCGTGTGCGCCGCGCCCGATGGGCGGCTGTATCTCAGCTGCCCCCGGGTGGACGCCTCTGGCCAGGAGTGCGCCCCCTGCTTTTTGTGGGAGCGGCTGGCCGCCCTGTTCCCGGAGACGGGAGAGCGGCAGGTCCAGGGGGCGGACAGCCGCCTGGCGGCGCCTCAGCCGGCCCTGGAACTGGCGGGAGCCAGTCAGCCGCTGATGGCGCTGCTGAAAACGCTGCCGGACACCGCCCGGCGGGCCGCCCGGCTGGAGCAGGCGGGGCGCTGGTGCCGGGGCAGCCTGTCCCCCCAGGGGGTGCGGGACCTGTTCGGGCAGGTGGTGCCCATGTCCGCCACCCGGCTGGACGCCTATCACTCCTGCCGGTTCCAGCACTTTCTGCGCTTCGGCCTGGAGGCCAGGCCCCGGCAGGAGGCAAAATTCCGCCCCTCGGACTACGGCACCTTTGTCCACGCGGTGCTGGAGGAGGTGCTGGGCCGCAGCCTGGAGCTGGGGGGCGCCCCCGCCCTGGCGGCCGACCCGGCGCTGTGCCGGGATCTGGCCCGGCAGGCGGCGGAGCGCTATGAGCGGGAGGTGCTGTCCGGCCTGGAGGGGGAGAGCGAGCGGATGCGCTGGCTCTTCGAGCGGATGAAGGGGGCGGTGCTGGAGGTGACCCAGAGCGTGGTGGCCGAGCTGGCCGGCTCCGACTTTGTCCCCGCCCGGTTTGAGCTGGGCTTCGGCCCGGGAAAGGAGCTGCCCGCGGTGGAGGTGGACAGCGGCCTGGCCCTGCGCCTGACCGGCATCGTGGACCGGGTGGACGAGTGGGTGCGGGACGGCACGCGCTACCTGCGTGTGGTGGACTATAAGACGGGAAAGAAGAGCTTTGATTTCACCGATGTGGAGGACGGCCGGGGGCTGCAGATGCTGCTCTACCTCTTTGCCCTGGCCCGGCAGGGGGAGCATTTCGGCCCGGAAAACGTGCAGCCGGCGGGAGTGCTGTACATCCCCGCCCGCAATCCCCTGGTGGACGGGGAGCGGAGCATGACGGACGCCCAGGTGGAGGCGGAGCGGGGCCGGCAGCTGCGCCGGCAGGGCCTGGTGCTGGACGAGGCGCCGGTGCTGGAGGCCATGGAGCGCGCCGGGGCGGGCAGCCGCTTCCTCCCCAACCGGCCGGAGTTCCGGGTGAGCCGGGAACAGCTGGACGAGCTGGACCGCTTTGTCACCCACACCCTGCGCCGGGCCGCCGGGGAGCTGGCGGCGGGGGACATTTCCGCCGACCCCTTCTGGCGGGACGGGGAGCACAACGCCTGCCGCTGGTGCGACTACCGGGCGGCCTGCCACTTCGAGCCGGAGTGCGGAGACAGGGTGCGGTACCGGCGGAAGCTGGAGGGAAAGGAATTCTGGAGCTGGCTGAGCCAGCGGGAGGGGGGAGAACAGGATGGCCATTGAGCTGACTGCGGCCCAGAGCGCCGCGGTGGAGGACCGGGGCGGGAACTTGCTGGTATCCGCCGCCGCCGGCTCGGGCAAGACCCGGGTGCTGGTGGAGCGGCTGATGGGCTATGTGGAGCAGGGGGAGGACATTGACCGCTTCCTGGTCATCACCTTTACCAACGCCGCCGCCGCCGAGCTGCGCCAGCGCATTGCCGCCGGCATCCATCAGCGGCTGGCCCTCCACCCGGAGGACCGGCACCTGCGGCGCAACGCCACCCTGGTGTACCAGGCTCCCATCTGTACCATTGACGCCTTCTGCCTGGACTTTCTCCGGCAGTGGGGCCACCTGGCGGGGCTGGATCCGGACTTCCGGCTGTGCGATGAGGCCCAGGGAGAGGCCCTGCGCCGGCAGGCCCTGGAGGAGGTGCTGGAGGGGCGTTACGCCGCCATCGGGGAGGACCCCGCCTTCGCCGCCCTGGTGGACGACCTGGCGGGGGAGCGGGACGATCAGACCCTGGAGGACGTGGTGCTGGAGATGCACCGCCGGGTGCAGGCCCAGTCCGATCCGGAGGCATGGCTGCTGAGGCGCCGGGCGGACTTTGCCCTGACAGAGGGGGCCATGCCGGAAGACACCCCCTGGGGCAGGGCCCTGCTGGCCGACGCCGGGGAGCTGGCCCGGGACTGGGGGCGGGAACTGGAGGCGCTGCTCAGGCAGCTGGAGGGGGACGAGGTGCTCCAGGCCAACTATGCCCCCTCTCTCCAGACGACACTGGACGCCCTGGAGGGGCTGTGTTCCGCCCTGGAACAGGGCTGGGACGCGGCGGCTGCCTGCTTCCCCATCCCCTTCCCCCGGGTGGGGGCCAAGCGGGGGGAGTGCGACGAGGGGCTGAAGCTCCAGGTGAAGGCACAGCGGGAGCGGTGCAAAAAGCAGCTGGCGGAGCTGGGCGCCCGGTTTGACGTGAGCGCGGAACAGGTCATGGAGGACCTGCGGGCGGTGGGGCCGGCCATGACCGCCCTGCTGGAGGTGACGGCCCAGTTTGACCGGGCGTTCCTGCGGCTGAAACAGCACCGGCACCTGGCGGATTTCGCCGATCTGGAGCACCTGACGGTCCGGTTGCTGGTGGACGGGGAGGGGCGGCCCACCCCCTTGGCCCAGGACTGGGGCGAGCGGTATGCGGAGATTATGGTGGACGAGTATCAGGACACCAATGAGGTGCAAAACGCCATCTTCAACGCTCTGTCCAACGGCCGCAACCTGTTTCTGGTGGGGGACGTGAAGCAGTCCATCTACCGCTTCCGCCTGGCTGACCCCACCCTGTTTTTGAACAAATACCGCGCCTGGCCCCCGCGGGAGGCGGCGGAAGAGGGAGAGAGCCGGAAAATCCTGCTCTCAGACAACTTCCGCTCCCGGCCCGAGGTGCTGGAGGGCACCAACTTTATCTTCCGCAACGTGATGACCCGGCAGGCGGGAGAGCTGGACTACACCCCGGCGGAGGCGCTGCGCTCCGGCCGGACGGATTTTACTCCCGACCCGGACTGCCGGGTGGAGCTGCGCTGTGTGGACCTGGGACAGCTCACCGATCACCAGGACCAGGGCAAGACCCCTAAGGATCTGGTGACCGCCCGGGTCGCCGCGGCCCGGATCCGGCAGCTGCTGAACACCGGGCGGCGGGAGGACGGGGCCAGGCTGCAGCCGGAGGACATCGTCATCCTGTTGCGCTCCCCCAACCCTGTGCTGCGCCACTTTGCCGCCGCCCTGGACGAGCAGTCCATCCCCTGGAGCGCCGAGGGGGGCCGGGACTTTTTCGGAACCACCGAGATCGCGGTGGCCATCTCCCTGCTGCAGATTGTGGACAACCCGGTGCAGGACGTGCCGCTGCTCGCCGTACTGCGCTCCCCGGCCTTTGCCTTCACGCCGGACCGGCTGGCCCAGCTGCGGAGGGGCTGCCCGGATGGGATGGTATATGACGCCATTGCCGCGGGGGCCGGTCGGGGGGAGGAGGACTGCCTGGAATTCCTCGCCCTGCTGGGAGAGCTGCGGGAGCTGGCCGCCCAGGAGAGCAGCCACCGCCTGCTCTGGTATCTCTACCAGCGCACGGACCTGCCCGCCGTCTTTTCCGGCATGCCCGACGGCCGCCGCCGCAGGGCCAATCTCATGGCCCTGTACGACGAGGCCTGCCGCTTTGAGTCCGGCGGCCACCGGGGGTTGATGGCCTTCCTGCTCCACCTCACCCGGATGGCGGAAAACGGCGTGGCCGTGCCGGTGAGCGGGGAGGAGACGGGGGGCGTGCGCATCCTGTCCATCCACAAATCCAAGGGTCTGGAATTCCCGGTGGTGCTGCTGTGCGGGCTGGAGCGGCAGTTCAACGAGGCGGACGCCAAGGCCACCATTCTGTTTCATCCGGAGCTGGGACTGGGCCCCAAGCGCACCGACCGGAGCCGGATGCTGCGCTACACCACCATCGCCCGGGACGCGGTGGCCCTGCGCCTGCGGCGGCAGCTGCGCGCGGAGGAGATGCGGCTGCTGTATGTGGCCATGACCCGGGCCCAGCGCAAGCTCATTCTCTTTGCCGCGGTGAACGGCCCCGGCACCGCCCTGGAGAATTTCGCGGCCCGGGCCCAGTGCCCGCCGCCTCCCCGGCAGATGGCCATGGCCCGGTCCATGGCGGAGTGGGTGCTCCTTCCCGTCCTGTGCCGGACGGACAGCGGGGCGCTGTGGGAGGGCCTGGCTGTGCCCAGGCCTTCGCCGGCGGAGGAGCAGGGCCCGGCCTGGGAGATCCGGTTGCTGCCAGGCACGGACTATGAGCAGCCGCGGGCCGCCGCCGGGCCCCACGCCGACGCCCCCCGGCCCGGGCTGGAGCTGCCGGAGGATCTGGCGCGGCGGCTGAGCTGGCGCTATCCCCACGCCGCCCTGGCGGACGTGCCCTCCAAGCTCACCGCCACCCAACTCAAGGGCCGGGAGCGGGACCGGGAGGTGGCCCAGGACGGGGTGGAGCTGCGTCCTGCCCCGCCGGAGGTGACGCTACGCCGGCCGGTCTTTGAGGGGCAGCGGCCCCTCACCCCCGCCCAGCGGGGCACCGCCCTGCACATGGTGATGCAGTACATTGACTACGCCAGAACGGGGAGCGAGGCGGACATCCGGGGGGAGCTGGCCCGGCTGGTGGCGGGGCAGTTTCTCACCGAACAGCAGGCCCAGGCGGTGGATCCGGGGGCCATCCTGACCTTTTTCCGCTCCGAGCTGGGGCAGCGGCTGCTGGCCGCCCCGCAGCGGGAGCAGGAGTACAAGTTTTCCCTGCTGCTCCCCGCCGGGGACTACTACCCGGAGGCGGAGGCCGGGGAGGAGATCCTCCTCCAGGGGGTGGTGGACTGCTGGTTCTGGGAGGCGGACGGCAGTGTGACGGTGGTGGACTTCAAGACCGACCGGGTGACGGAGCACACCGCCCGGGAGCGGGCGGAGAGCTACCGGCCCCAGCTGGAGGCCTACACCCGGGCCCTGGCCGCCGCCGGCATGCCGGTGGGGCGGCGGGCGCTGTGGTTTTTCGCTCTGGGGCGGGAGATGGAGCTGTAAAAAACTTTTCCGAAAAAAACAGTTGCTTTTTGCCGCCGGGCGTGGTAAACTATCATTTGCGTTTACAAGGTGCCTTTGCGCCTTCACATCAGTTTCACAGAAAGAGGTGAATTCCATGAAGGAAGGCATCCATCCCAACTACCAGCAGACCACCATTACCTGCGCCTGCGGCAATGTGATCGAGACTGGCTCTACCAAGAAGGACATCAAGGTGGAAGTCTGCTCCAAGTGTCACCCCTTCTACACCGGCAAGCAGAAGATGGTGGACACCGGCGGACGTGTCAGCCGCTTCAACAAGAAGTTTGGTCTGGAGTAAACCCGGTTCTTTTCAGGGCCCCGACGCAGGATGCTGCGGCGGGGCCCTGCTCATTTTAGGAGGCGAGAGCAATGGCCCATCACATCACCATCGAGACGCCCCGGCTGCTCCTGCGGCCCCTGACGGTGGCCGACGCCCCGGCGGTGTTCGCCTGGGGGAGCGACCCGGAGGTGAACCGCTATATGGCCTACCCCCTGGAGCGGTCTGTGGCCGACGCGGAGGCCTGGCTGCGCCAGGTGGAGCAGGCCGACGGGCGCAGTGACTACGACTTCGGCTTTGTCCGGAAAGCGGACGGGCTGCTCATCGGCTCCGGCGGGGTATACCGCCGGAAGAAGGAGTTCTGGCGCCGGGCCTGGTGGGTGCTGGGCTACAACCTGCGCCGGGACTGCTGGGGCCAGGGCTATGCCACCGAGGCCGCCCAGGCCATGCTGGACTTTGCCCGGAGAAAACGCGGAGCCCGGATCTTCATCGCCTCCCACGCGGTGGACAACCCCGCCTCCGGCCGGGTGATGGAGAAGTGCGGCATGAAATGCGAGGGCGCGGGGCAGTATGCCAAGCTGGACGGCAGCCAGATCTTTCAGACCAGGCGCTACCGCCTGGAGGTATAGCCGGGGCCGGTCGAAACGGCCGGGGCTGGCATCGCATAGAATAAACCAGCCAATTATCAGGAGGAATCCGCTATGTTTTTGAAGATTGATCCCAAGAGCCTGGACCTGAACGCCTTTTCCGCCATCGGTGAGAAGTGGATGCTTATCACCGCCGGGACAAAGGAGAAGTGCAACACCATGACCGCCTCCTGGGGCGCCCTGGGGGTGCTGTGGGGCGCGCCCATGGCCACGGTGTACATCCGCCCCCAGCGGTATACCAAGGAGTTTGTGGACGAAAACGAGTACTTCACCCTGTCCTTCTTCCCGGAGCAGTACCGCCAGCAGCTCTCCCTGTGCGGCACCAAGAGCGGCCGGGAGGTGGATAAGGTGAAGGAGTGCGGCTTTACAGTGGCGGAAGGAGAAGGGGGCGCGCCCTATTTTGAGCAGGCCGAGCTGGTGCTGGTGTGCCGCAAGCGCATGGCGGTGCCCATGGACCCGGCGGCCATGCCGGAGGACGTGAAGGAGAAGTGGTACGAGGGGGATTACCACACCATGTACTGGGGGGAGATCGTGGAGGCTCTGGTGCAGGCGTGATTGGGGGGCACCCCCAAATCCCCGGGAATTTCCGCCGCCTGCGGGCGGCGGGGCGCACCGCTGGAATTGCATTTCTTTTGCCGGCACCCGCCGGCAAAAGGGCCGGGGGTGTCTTTGGTTTCTTTCTGCACGAGCAGAAAGAAACTCGCCCTTCCGGGCGAAACGGAGAACCCGACTGCCGGAAGTGAATCAAAAGGCCTGCGGGCAGTGCCCCAGGGCCTGGTCTCGCCGGTGGCGGCGAAATCTTTGCAAGGAGACAGCTATGTTCGAGGAACAAAAGATCAAGGAAATTAACCGCGCCGTGCTGGTGGGGCTGAACTGCCCCGGCCTGGACCGGGAGGAAAACGCCAGCGAGGAGTCCCTGGCCGAGCTGGCCGCTCTGCTGGACACCGCCGGGGGCACCTGCCTGGGCACGGTGCTGCAGAATAAAAACAACCCGGACCCCCGCACCTTCATCGGCGAGGGCAAGGCGGAGGAGGTGCGGGAGCTGGCGTCCACCCTGGGGGCGGACCTGGTGATCTTCGACAACCCTCTCTCCCCCTCCCAGCAGCGGGCCCTCACCGAGAAGTTAGGGGTGACGGTGATGGACCGGGCGGGGCTCATCCTGGACATCTTCGCCAAGCGGGCCCGCACCAGCGAGGGCCGGCTCCAGGTGGCTCTGGCCCAGTACCAGTATCTGCTGCCCCGGCTCACCGGCATGTGGAAGCACCTGGAGCGGCAGGAGGGCGCCATCGGCACCCGCGGCCCTGGTGAGACCCAGCTGGAGAGCGACCGGCGGCACATCCACCGGAAGATCGCCAAGCTGAAGGAGGAGTTGGAGGAGGTGCGCCGGGTGCGCGCCACCCAGCGGGACCGGAGGGAGAAGAACGAGGTGCCGGTGGTGGCCATCGTGGGCTACACCAACGCGGGCAAGTCCACCCTGCTCAACGCCCTCACCGGCTCGGACATCCCCGCCAACAACCGGCTGTTTGACACACTGGACACCACCACCCGCACCCTGGCCATTTCGGACACCTGCACCGTGCTCATCAGCGACACGGTGGGCTTCATCTCCAAGCTGCCCCACCAGCTGGTGGACGCCTTCAAGGCCACCCTGGAGGAGCTGGAGTACGCCGATTTGCTGCTCCACGTCATCGACGTGTCCGACCCGGGCTGGATGGAGCAGGCCCAGGTGGTGGAGAGCCTCATTCAGGAGCTGGGGGTGTCGGAGACGCCCCGGCTGGAGGTGTTCAACAAGTGCGACCGGGTGCCCGGGGAAATCCTGCCCCACGGGGCGGACATCGTGCCCATCTCCGCCAAGACCGGGGCCGGGCTGGACGGGCTGCTGGCCGCCATTGAAAAGCGGCTGGACACCGGCAAGCGCCGGGTGACCATCCACCTGCCCTACGATCAGGGCGGGGTGCTGGACCTGCTGTACCGGGAGGCCAAGGTGGAACAGGTGGAGTACGGCGCCACCATCGACGTGGTGGCGGTGTGCACCCCAAAGACCATCGGCCGGCTGGGCCCCCTGGTGGAGGGGTGGACGAGGCCCAAGGAGCCGTGGGAGGAATGACCATGAAGCACTTAGAGACCGCCCGGCTGCTGCTGCGCCCCTGGCAGGACGGGGATGCGCCGGTTTTGTACCGTTGGGCTTCTGACCCGGAGGTGGGGCCCCGGGCAGGGTGGCCGGTTCACACCAGCGTGGAAAACAGCCTGGAGATCATCCACGGCCCCCTGGGCCAGCCGGAGACCTACGCCCTGGTTTACAAGCAGACCGGGGAGCCGGTAGGCAGTGTGGGTCTGTTCCCGCCGGAGAACTACTGCCCGCCCCTGGACCTGCCCGCCGGGGCGGTACAGCTGGAACTGGGCTACTGGGTGGCCCGGCCTTACTGGGGGCAGGGACTGGCGCCGGAGGCGGGCCGGGCGATGCTTCACCGGGCCTTTGAGAATTTGGGCTGCACGGTGGTCCACTGCAGCCATGCGGATTTTAATTCCCAGTCCCGGCGGGTCATTGAAAAGCTGGGCTTTACCTACCGCCTGACCCGGGACGCCGTGGACGGGGACGGGAATCCCCGGCCTACCTGCTGCTATGTCCTGCCCCGGGAGGACTGGGAGCGGCAACAGTGAGAACTGGAGGTGCCCCATGACGGAATATTTCATTCCCACTGCCCCGTCTGAGGCGGAGCTGGTGGAAAAGCGTTCCCGGTTCATCGGCCAGCTCCGGCCGGTGGAGACGGAGGAACAGGCCCGCGCCTTTCTCGAGGCGGTGAAAAAGGAGCACTACGACGCCCGGCACAACTGCTGGTGCTACCTGCTGAAGGACGGGCCGGTGCGCTATTCCGACGACGGAGAGCCCCAGGGCACCGCCGGACAGCCCATGCTGGGGGTGTTCCAGAAGGCTGGGGTGACCAATCTGTGCTGTGTGGTCACCCGGTACTTCGGGGGGGTGCTGCTGGGGGCCGGGGGCCTGGTGCGGGCCTATACCCAGGCGGCCAAGCTGGCCCTGGACGCGGCGGGCATCTCGGTGGTGCGCCGCTGGGTGGAGGTGGAGGTGGCCTGCCCCTACAACCTCTTCGAGCGGGTGAAAAACGAGGCCGCCGCCCAGGACGGCGTGCTGGGGGACGTCGCCTACACCGATCAGGTGGCGGTGCGGGTGCTGTTGCCGGAGGAAAAGGCGGCCCCCTTCGCCGGCCGGATCGTGGAGCTGTCCGCCGGCGCCTGCCAGGCGGTGGAGCTGGGGGAGTCCTTCCAGGCGGTGCCGGTCCAAGGACAGGCGAGTAAGAAATGAAAGTGTGTATTCCAAACGGAGGCATAATAGGTTTGGCCTTCGACAGGTGAAAAAGAGCCAGAAGCCTCAATCCCTTGAAAATAAAGGGGATTGAGGCTTATATATATGTGTAAAGATGTTGTATGCGAGGATTCTTTCAGTTGCTTGGCAGCGCAGTGTTTAAATTTTGGGGAAGTCGCATATTGCAGCCATCCTGTACCAAGCTGCAACGAAAGAGACGAAAGTTCCAGACGGTCTCCATGAATTTAGAAGGACGGTCTTACGGCCACGGTTCAGCGATGAATCACTATACTAAAGTTGTTATAGCTGCTTTGCGTTTATTGCATTGCACTTCATTGGCGTATTATAGTAAAATACTGTTGCAATAGATAAAATAGCTGTGCAAGAAGCACAAATATGGGAGGTGGAACAAAGTTTTTCAAGATGAAGTCATTAGAGAAGGTAGAAAGTACACATCAGAGAAAAGTCTAAACTTTAATTCCTTATCAGGAGGGAGAATTGTGAATATCTGGGTACCACTGTTCTGCTTTGCGGTTATGGCCCTGCTGTTTAGCATGGGTGACTATGTTTCATTCAAGACAAAGGGCTATTTTTCTGCATATCTGTTTGTGTCCGTTGTTTATCTGCTCCTCTTCAATTTTAATATCATCCCCCGTGATGCGCTGGACAACACAGGTCTTCCCAACCTGGCCAGCAGCATCGTGCTAGCCTTGGTGCTGGCAAATCTGGGCGCGTCTATCAGTGTGCGTCAGCTGGTACATGAATGGCGCACGGTTCTCATTGCCCTGTTGGCTATGGCCGGTCTGCTGATCGTGGGCTTTACTCTGGGTAGCTGGATTGTTGGCCGGGAATACTCTTTGGTCTCCCTGGGCCCCATCGCAGGTGGTCTGGCAGCTTTCCTGGTTATGCTCCAGGGCGTTAACGAACTTGGCCGGGGTGATTTGGCCATCTTTTTGTCTGGAATTAACATTGCAGCTGTTTGTGGGAACTCCCATTGCTGCCTGGTGCTTGCGCCGCGAATGCCTGCGTTTGCATAAGCAGGGCAAAATCGAAGCGGAAATTCCTATGGCTGGCAAGGGAAAATTCAGCATTCGTTTTCTGCCTCCTGCCCCGGAAAAGCTGAATACTCCCACCTTTAAACTGTTTAAGTTGGCCTTGGCCGGATCCATTGGCTTAGGGATCTCCAACCTTACGGGTGGCGTGGTCAATTCCGCCATCTGCTATTTGATCATCGGACTGATCATGGCGGAAATCGGATTTTTGGAGCCGTACAGCCTTCAGTCTTCCCAGTCTATGGGGTTTCTGATGCTGTGCCTGCTGTCCATGATCCCCTCTGGTATTTCTTCTGCATCTCTGATGGATTTGGTTAATGCCATTGTGCCCACTGTAGTTATGCTTGGTTTGGGTATCTTGTTTATGGGCATCTTCTCCATCATTGCTGGCAAAATTACGGGTTATTCGCCCTACATTTCTGTTGCCATTGCCATGACTTCGCTTTTCGGTTATCCCGCAAGCCAAGTGGTTACAAACGACGTTGTGGATCGCCTTACCGAGGTGACAGATGAGGAGCGGGAAATTCTCCGCAACCGGTTGACACCCAAAATGGTCGTCGGTGGCTTTGTAACAGTTTCCATCTCGTCGGTGATTATTGCTGGCGTTGTAGCCAATATTTTGTTCTAATAACTGCCCCTTCGGTTGGCATAGCCGCAGCTAGACGTGCCGGCCCAGAGGCACAACAATCTTTAAGAAAGCCAGGTGTAGTTATGAAGACCATCCTCAAATGCGGAAAACTTTTTACCGAGGAAAATGACACCGTTCAGCAAAATATGGCCATTGTTGTGCAGGAAGGGAAAATCAGCCAGATTGCCTCGGCTGAACGAGCTGACTGCACCAGAGCCCATGTGATAGACCTCAGTGATAAGTTTGTCATGCCCGGCTTAATTGACAGTCATCTCCACACCTATATTGGTGGCTATGACAAGGGATTTCTCCCTATTGCTCTGGACAATCACTGCCTAACTGTGTTGAAATGCCTTTCTCGGGCCATGGCGGACCTGCGTGCTGGGTTCACCACCATTTGTGACTGCGGTTGTGCTGACTTCGGTGCGGATCTCTCTTTGAAGCAAGCCATTGAGACCGGGCTGGTGGATGGCCCCAGGATGCTCGTGAGCGGACCCATGATTGCAACCACCAGCTTCTATTTCCCGAACTGTGACATGGTGACCCGGACAGTGGATGGACCGTTGGAAGCGCAGAAAGCCGCACGGGACGTTATTGCAAAAGGCGCTGATATTGTTAAGCTGATGGCTACAGAGGGTGTATGTTCTCCCGGTCCTTTAGGCCTTCCGATTATGGAGTACGATGAAATTCAAGCTGCTTGTAATGTGGCCAACTCTCTGCACCATATTTCCCGTGCCCATGCTCACGGTGCGGAGGGGATCAAGCGGGTAGTCAAAGCTGGTATCACTCTGGTAGACCACGCCATGCTCATTGACGATGAGGGTATAGACCTGATGGCAGAACACGGCACCTATCTATGCCCCACCTTCACCGCTGGTTACCGTATGATTGAGCGGGGTGCGGGTACTGATCTTCCGCAATATATGGTGGAGAAGTCCAAGTACGCTTTGGAACAGCACGCCGGCCACTTCCAAGAGTTCCTTAAGCGGGGCATCCCTATCGTCTTTGGCACCGATACCGGTACACCCTTTAGTGCTCACGGTGAGCAGGGTGTTGAGTTCCGCCTGATGGTACAGTTTGGCATGTCTCCCGTGCGGGCGCTTCTCAGCGCAACCCGGACTGCAGCGGAATTCCTGAGGATCCAGGATAAGGTGGGCACCTTGGCTGAAGGCAAGTGTGCTGATGTGGTTGCTTTTGATAAAAATCCCTTGGAGGATATCTCTGTGATGGAGCACTGTTCCTTCGTCATGAAAGGCGGAAAGATTTACAAGCAGACTTGCGCAGAGTCTGCATGCTGCCAGTGATTCACTTATCTGATACCTGTCATTTTTATTCTTGCCGAAAAAGCCCTGGGCCAGTGACCCAGGGCTTTTCGACGCGTTGCCTTTCGTGGCTTTGGCTGAACCGATGGAGTTTGATGCGGTTCAAGTGTATCTGGCGTTTATGCACGGCCGGGCCGTTTGCGCAGCACATCCCACAGGATGAGGGCGGCGCACCCCGCGATCAGGATGCCCAGGATGAGCAGGGCGTAGTTGCGGAACACCTCCTGGGGGAGGATGTTGATGATCTGGTCGGTGCGGGGGTCAAAGAGCCAGTTGTCCTTGCCGGGGAAAAAGACGGCGTGGAAGAGGGTGAAGGCCCGGTTGAAATCCAGGGCGGCCAGGCCGCCGATGATCAGAAAGGCGCACCCCAGCCCCGCGCCCGCCCAGACGCCGGGGGTGCGGCCCAATAGCCGGGCACACTTCCGATGGGTGACCCGGCCCAGGATCAGCAAGGCGATGAGCAGAAGCGCACAGACCAGGAACAGCCGCAGATCCAATGAGAACAGGCCGCGCACGTCGGTGAAGTGGCTCTTCCCGCTCTCCGACCAGGCCAGGGAGCCGGTGGAGAACTCCTCTGTCTGGCCCATGCAGTAGTCCATCATCTCGTCGAAGGCGGTGCGGATTTCCTCCTGGGTGAGGCCGGTGCGCTCCGGCAGGTTCAGGGCGTTGATCTGAACATAGTAAAAGGGCCGGCACAGCAGGGGGATGGCGATGGAGCCGGACAGCAGGGTCAGGGCGGTGATGACAGCCAGCAGCAGGCTGAGCAGCCGGGAGTGTTTCACAGCTTTGGCTGAGGTCATGGTTCAGCGCTCCTTTCGGGGATAGGCGGACAGGGCGATGAGCACCTGGGAGGGCAGATAGAACAGCCACATGCCCACCCGGGCGAAGTGATAGAGGGCGTCAGGCACCAGGCCGGAGAGGTTGAACAGGCCCACGCACACATCGCACCCCACAAACAGGGTGAGCCCCAGGGCAAACAGCCGTTGGGAACGGCCCTTCACGGTCCAGGCCAGGCAGGTGTTGGACAGCAGCTGGGAAAAGTACAGGCACACCAGCAGATTCAGGGGGGAGAGCAGCCCCAGCCCGTACACCGCCAGGGCCAGGATGAGCGCCAGACCGGCGCGCAGCCACGGGGCGCTGTCCGACCCGTCCCGGCGCAACCGGAGCAGGTAAAGGGTTTGGACCACCAGGAAGATGGCCACGCCCAAGGGATAGTACCGGTTCAGCACCAGCAGGAACAGGTCGGCCAGGGCGGTGCAGGCCAGCGCGAAGGGGATGAGCCGGTCCCCGCCCCGGACGGCGGCCAGACAGGCGAAGGCCAGGCACAGCAGGATGCCGGCGTACTTCGGCCAGATGGACAACCCGCCCAGCCCGGCCAGGTCCATGGCCAGAAAGGCGGCGTACACTGCCCCTTCCAGGACAAGAAACAGGAGCGTGGCCCTCCGGCCCATGGGCGATCCCCCCCTCTCCTCAATCAACAACAGGATACCACAAAAGGGGGGACTTGAAAAGGGGGGCTTCCCCTCACCCCCGGAGCTGCCGGCCCAGCCGCTCCTCTAAGGCGCGTATCCTCCGGCGCACCACGTCCGCCGTCTCCCCCTCGGTAGTGTCCCAGTCCCGGGCCAGCACCTCCAGTTCCTCCTCCAGGGCGGCGATGGCCCCGGGCAGGTCGCCGGTGATCTGGCAGATCTGGGCGATGGACTCCAGCCCGTCCACGAACCGGGGCGGCTTTTGCAGCGCCAGCCCCTTGTGGTAGTAGGCGACGGCCTGCTCCCACTGGCAGGAGCGGGCCATGGCGTCCCCCATCTGGAACCACACGCACCACTCGCCGGGGAAGTCCCGGCACATCTGGTCCCACACCGCCATGGCGTCCTCCCGCCGGCCGGAGTACCACAGCAGCAGCCCCCGGTACAGGGGGGTGCGGAAGGTGTGGTCGATGCGGGCCAGCCGGTCCACATACCGCTGGGCCTCGTCAAACCGCCCGTCGTCCATCAGCTGGTCCAGAAGGAAGAGATAGCCGTGCCAGTTGTCCGGGTGCCGGTCCAGAAAGTCCTGGTACCAGGCGATGAGCTCCTGGTGGTTGGCGGCGTTCCAGTCGGGCAGGCGGCCGCCCATGGCCTGCACCAGCTCGCCGTGGGCCTCCTTCAGCCAGCCGTCCCGCTCCAGGGCCATCTGGGCGTAGCTGGCCGCCGTGGCCCGGTGCTCCCGGGCCAGGTGGTTGTGCAGGTCGGCCAGCAGCTCGAAGGGGCGGCCGTTGGCCGGCTCCCGTCGGGCCTTTTCCAGCAGGAAGGCCTCCTCCCGCTCCACCGCCCTCCGGTCCAGCACCCGCTCGTCCCACAGCATGTTCTGGATGCGCTCCATCCGGGCCTCATCGCTCAGGGCGAACAGCTCGTCGATGGTGACGCCAAAGTAGGCGGACAGGGCGGGGAGGAGGGTGATGTCGGGGAGGGCGGCGTTCCGCTCCCACTTGCTCACCGCCTGGGGGCTGACCCCCAGCCGCTCGGCCAGGGCCTCCTGGGTGACCCCCCGGGCCAGGCGCAGGGTTTTGATCTGGGTTCCAATATCCATAACGATCCCTCGCTTCTCGTGTGTTCTGACCGGTCGAGCCCAGTATAACCCGGATGGGCCCGCGGCGCCAGCGACTGGTGGGCGACGCGGCCCAACCGGCGGTTGGGGGGAAATTGCCGGGTCTCGTCCCGGCAGATGAGGTACTTTCTCTTACACCAGAGAAAGTACCCGAAGAGCGTGTCCAGGGGTAGAACCCCCTGGATACCCCCGCTCAGTTGAAATGCACCGACAGCTTGCCGCCGGAAAGCGGTCGCTGCACCCCAACTGACACCCCCGTAGTCCTTCCGGGGGTTCTCAGGGGGTGGAAAGCCTGGAGAGTGGGCCGTCCTTTGGCACACTCGATTCGGCTTGACTCCCCCTGAGCGGCTCTTTGCCTACTTTCTGTCCGCACAGAAAGTAGGTCGCCCCCCGGGCGAAACCGGGAAAATCCGGAGACCTTCGGCAAAAGAAAAAACAGCCCCGCCGGAAAGAGCCCGGCGGGGCTGCAAGTCAACGGGACGAGATGGGTCAGCAAACCCCTTGCCACAGCATAGCGTCGGCCACCTTCAGGAAACCGGCGATGTTGGCGCCGGCCTGGATGTCGCCCTTCATGCCGTACTGTTCGGCGGCGTCGGCACAGGCCTTGTAAATGCCCTCCATGATGTTCTTCAGCTTGCCGTCCACTTCCTCGAAGGTCCAGCTGATGCGGCCGGAGTTCTGGCTCATCTCCAGGCCGGAGGTGGCCACGCCGCCGGCGTTGGACGCCTTGGCGGGGGAGAACATCAGGCCGGCGCCCTTGATGGCGGTGATGGCCTCGGGGGTGCAGGGCATGTTGGCCCCCTCGAACACGCCGATGCAGCCGTTGGCGATGAGGGCCTTGGCGGACTCCTCGTTCAGCTCGTTCTGGGTGGCGCAGGGCAGGGCGATGTCGCAGGGCACCGTCCAGATGCCGGCGCAGCCCTCCACATACTTGGCGGAGGGGACGTAGTCCAGATAGGTCTTGATCCGGGCCCGCTTGACCTCCTTGATCTGCTGGATGAGCTTGTAGTCAATGCCGTTCTCGTCCACGATGTAGCCGTTGGAGTCGCACATGGCGATCACCTTGCCCCCCAGCTGGGTGGCCTTCTGGTTGGCGTAGATGGCCACATTGCCCGAGCCGGAGATGACCACCCGCTTGCCCTGGAAGGACTGGCCGTTGTCCTTGAGCTGGGCGTCGGCGAAGTAGCACAGACCGAAGCCGGTGGCCTCGGTGCGGGCCAGGGAGCCGCCGTAGCTCAGGCCCTTGCCGGTGAGCACGCCGGACCACTCGTTGCGGATCTTCTTGTACTGGC
Organism: uncultured Oscillospiraceae bacterium; assembly: GCA_944385465.1. Classification (GTDB taxonomy): domain Bacteria; phylum Bacillota; class Clostridia; order Oscillospirales; family Oscillospiraceae; genus Enterenecus. The sequence continues at coordinate 50,187 of CALWXH010000003.1, forward strand.
CGAAGAGGAAGCCGATCTCCCGGGCGCCCACGCCGATGTCGCCGGCGGGCACGTCGGTGTCCGGGCCGATGTGGCGGTAGAGCTCCGTCATGAAGGACTGGCAGAAGCGCATGACCTCGGCGTCGCTCTTGCCCTTGGGGTCGAAGTCAGAGCCGCCCTTGCCGCCGCCCATGGGCAGGGTGGTGAGGGAGTTCTTGAACACCTGCTCAAAGCCCAGGAACTTGATGACGGATAGGTTGACGGTGGGGTGGAAGCGCAGGCCGCCCTTGTAGGGGCCGATGGCGGAGTTGAACTGCACCCGGTAGCCCCGGTTCACCTGCACCTTGCCCTGGTCGTCCACCCAGGGCACCCGGAACATGACCACCCGCTCGGGCTCCACCATGCGGCCGATGATGTTCTGCTGCTCGTACCGGGGGTCGGCGTCCACCACCGGTTCCAGGGACTCCAGCACTTCCTCCACGGCTTGGAGGAACTCGGGCTCGTGGGCGTTGCGCTGCTTCAGGCCGTCCAGCACGGACAGCAGATAGGGATTTTTCATGGACATCGTTGTCAGACTTCCTTTCCTCATTGAAAGTGGCACTTTAGTTGGTTACATCATTGTACACTATGGAGCGCGGATTTGCAATAGGAAATCGGCAATCTTGCAAGTGTGACGGAAAAGTTGTAAAACGGGGCGGGAATACGAAGTTTGCGGAAGAGAGGTTGCAAGCCGCAGCGGGAGGCTGGGAAGGTGCCTGAACGATCTTGGAGAGCAAACTTGAGAGATTCTTAATGTCTGCATGAGGCTTTCTTGAGGTCTGTCTGCTATCCTGGGGACAAGACCAAGAGAGGCAGGTGCGGAAAATGCGTGATTATCTGGAGGCAATTTGGCAGGCGCTTTGCCTGTTTCCGGCCCCAGCGGCAGTGCTCGCCCTCTGTTATGGGGCGTACGGCGTCCGCCGGCGGGGCGCGGTGAGCTGGGCCCGGCTGGCGGCGGCAGAGTCCTTCCTGGGGTACCTGATGTGCGTATACTGCCTGGTGATCCTGCCGCTGCCCACGGCGGCGGAGGCCATGTCCCTCCACGGGTACGAGGCCCAGCTGATCCCCTTTGCCTTTGTGGGGGACATGCTCCGGGAAGGGGAGGGAAGCTGGTTGGCCGGTCTCGCGTCTCCGGCGGCCCTGACGGTGTTGCTCAATCTGATGATGACTGCCCCGTTTGGCGTCTATCTGCGTTGTATCTTCCGCCAGAGCTGGTGGGCGACGGCAGGGCACACCTTCCTGCTGTCCTTGTTTTTGGAGCTGACCCAGCTGACGGGACTGTACTTCCTCTACCCGGGCAGTTACCGGATGTTCGACGTGGACGACCTGCTGATCAACACCGCGGGCGGGCTGGCCGGGTATGCGCTGGGTGGGCTGGCGCTGGGGGTCCTGTCTGCCCTGAAGCGGGTGGAGCTGGACCGGACGCTGGGGCACCGGCTGGGCTCCACGGCCTCCAGGGGCAGGGCGGCCTGATGGGACCCTGTCAGGGGCGTCCGGCGGCGGATGGAGCCCGCAGAAAATGAGAAGACACCGGCGGCCGGAGGACCCTCCGGCCGCCGGTGTCTTCCACAATCAGGTAGAAAGAAATTTGTGAGGGAAATACAATTTATCTGGAAGACAGAATATACTTTGACAAGTTTAGCAGCGGCGAATTATACTAACAAGTAGTGAATGATAACAGGAAAAAGATATTGAGGGGAGGGGATGCCCATGGGCGTGACATATCCGGACAATGATTCCGGGGCCTTGCTTTATAGAGGAAGTATGGAAAGGGAGTATGGAAAATGAGTGGCCGACAAGACAACGCGGTAGAGTGTCCCGTCTGCCAGGGCGCGATGAAACTGGGCCGCCTCTATGCCCCGGAAGACTCCGCCGTTTACTGGTTCCCGGATGACCGGGAGATCGAACTCTGGTTCCTGACCGGAAAAAAGGTGACGGACCAGGGCGGGGTGGTGCTGGGCAGGACGTACAGGGGATTGTTCCGTTCCAAGGACCGCCCGGAGACCTGGCACTGTCCCCGGTGCAGGCTGCTGATCACCTGCCTGGAGCAGGAAGAAACCGAATAAGGTATGCAAAAATCCGCCTCCAGTCTGGAGGCGGATTCTCTGTTCAAAGGGAATTTGCTCTGACAGAGGTCAGGCCAGCGCGGCGGTGTCCAGGGCGATCATCAGCTCCTCGTTGGTGGGGATGAGCAGCACCTTCACCTTGGAGTCGGCGGCGGAGATCACGGTCTCCTTGCCCCGGACGTTGTTGGCCTCGGCGTCCATCTTCACGCCCATGAACTCCAGGCCGGAGGCGATGGCCATGCGCTGGTCGGCGGAGTTCTCACCCACGCCGGCGGTGAAGATGATGGCATCCACCCCGCCCATGGCGGCGGCGTAGGCGCCGATGTACTTCTTCACGCCGTAGTTGAACATGTCCACAGCCAGGGCGGCGCGGGCATTGCCCTTCTCGCCGGCGTCGGACAGGTCGCGGAAGTCGGAGGACACGCCGGACACGCCCAGCACGCCGGACTTCTTGTTGAGCACGTTGAGCATCTCCTTGATGTCCATGTTGTACTTGCCCATCAGGTACTCCATGATGCCGGCGTCCAGATCGCCGGAGCGGGTGCCCATGGGCAGGCCGGCCAGGGGGGTGAAGCCCATGGAGGTGTCCACGCTCTTGCCGCCGTCGATGGCGGTGACGGAGGAGCCGTTGCCCAGGTGGCAGGAGATGAGCTTGAGCTCCTCGATGGACTTGCCCAGCATGGCGGCGGCCCGCTGGGCCACATATTTGTGGGAGGTGCCGTGGAAGCCGTAGCGGCGGACCTTGTCCTTCTCATAGTACTCGTAGGGCAGGGCATAGGTGTAGGCCACGGGGGGCATGGTCTGGTGGAAGGCGGTGTCAAACACGGCCACCTGGGGCACGTCGGGGCCCATGACGGCCTGGCAGGCCTTGATGCCGGTGATGTTGGCGGGGTTGTGCAGGGGGGCCAGGGGAATGCACTCCTCCAGGGCGGCCATCACCTTGTCGTCGATCTTCACCGAGCAGGCGAAGGTCTCGCCGCCGTGGACCACCCGGTGACCCACCGCGTCGATCTCCTTCATGGAGGCGATGACGCCGTTGTCCTTGTCCACCAGGGCGTTGAGCACGGCCTGGATGGCCTCGGAATGGGTGGGCATGGCCACGTCCACCGCGTCGATGGTGTTCTTGCCGGGGGCCTTGTAGGTGAACTTGCCGTCGATGCCGATGCGCTCGCAAAGGCCCTTGGCCAGCACCTGCTGGTTGTCGGTGTCCAGCAGCTGATACTTCAGGGAAGAGCTGCCGGCGTTGATGACGAGTACTTTCATGTCTGACACTCCTTAACACATGATGTAAAATGAGAATTGCGAAGATCTGGGGTTTGTATTAAAATGTGAGGAGGCGGACGGCTGTCCGCCAGCGTCATACAACTCTATTTTAGCCCATTTTGTGGGAAAGAACAAGTGCTTTTCAGGATTTACTTCAAATTTTGCGGGAGGTGGCCGGAATGAAGATCGCGGGGGTGGTGGCGGAGTACAATCCCTTCCATGCCGGACACCGGCACCACCTGGAACAGACCCGGGCCCGGCTGGGGGAGTGCGCCGTGGCGGCGGTGATGAGCGGCAACTTCGTCCAGCGGGGGGACTGCGCCGTCACCGACAAGTGGGCGCGGGCCGCCGCCGCCCTGGAGGGGGGCGCGGACCTGGTGCTGGAGCTGCCCACGGTGTGGGCCTGCGCCTCGGCGGAGGCCTTTGCCCGGGGGGCGGTGGCCATCCTGCAGGCGGTGGGGGCGCAGGCGCTGTCCTTCGGCAGCGAGTCGGGGGACGCCGCCGCCCTGGCCCGGGCGGCGCAGGCGCTGTCCAGCGCGGACTACCGGCTGGCCCTGCGGGGCTATCTGGACCAGGGGCTGCCCTTTGCCCGGTGCCGGCATCTGGCGGCCCGGACGCTGTTGGGGGAGGCGGGGGCGGCCTGCCTGGCCAACCCCAACGACAACCTGGGGGTGGAGTACCTCCGGGCCGCCCGGCATCTGGATTTTGCCCCTGAGGTGATCGCCATCCCTCGGGCGGGGGCGGGCCACGACGGAGGGGACCACCCGGACTACCCCTCCGCCTCCCATCTGCGGGGGCTGATCCACGCGGGGAAACTGCCCATGGACAACCCGGCCGCGCTGGGGTACAATGAGCGGGGCGTCTTGTCCCGGCTGCGGGGGCTGGAGCTGGCGGACTTTGCCGCCCTGCCCGACTGCGGGGAGGGGCTGGCCGCCCGGCTGTACCGGAGTGTTCGTCAGGCCACGGCGCTGGAGGAGCTGTACGCCCTGGCCAAGACCAAGCGGTACGCCCACGCCCGCATCCGGCGGGCGGTGGTGTGGGCCTGCCTGGGGCTGCGATTAGAGGACCGCCCGGAGCGCCCACCCTATCTGCGGGTGCTGGCGGCCAACGGCCGGGGCATCCGGGTGCTGCGGGAGCTGGAGACCGACCTGCCCGTCATCACCAAGCCCGCCGCCGGCCACGGCATCCCCCTGCTGGAGCTGGAGGGGCGGTGCACCGACTTTTTCAACCTGTGCCGGAAACACCCTCTGCCCTGCGGGGCGGAGTGGTCCACCAGCCCGGTGATCCGGACGGGGGAAGGAGAGAGAGCATGAACTATCACCTCACCACCATGAACGCCGAGCACATCCCCCAGATTGCGGCGCTGGAAAAGACCTGCTTCTCCCACCCCTGGAGCGAGGAGCTGCTGCGCCAGGCCCTCTGGAACGAGGCCGCCGCCATTGTGGTGGCGGAGGGGGAGGACGGCACCGTGCTGGGCTACGCCGGGGTGAGCACCGTGCTGGACGAGGGGTACATCGACAATGTGGCGGTGGACCCCCGGTTCCGCCGCCAGGGGGTGGCGGACGAGCTGGTGGCCGCCCTGGCCCGCTTCGGGCGGGCCAAGCTGGCCTTCCTCACCCTGGAGGTGCGCGCTTCCAACGCCCCGGCCATCGCCCTGTATGCCAAGCACGGCTTCCAGCAGGCGGGGCGGAGAAAACACTATTACGACGATCCCAAAGAGGACGCCATCATCATGACACTGGAGTTTGACCATGAAACTGAATCTGCTGAACAAGGAACAACTGACGGACCTGTACCGCACCGAGATGGTGTTTGACTTTCCCAAGGCGGAGCTGAAGCCCCTGCGGGCCATGCTCCGGCTGATGGACCTGGGGCAGTATGACCCCACCCTGGTGACAGACGACGGGGGGGAGCCCCTGGGCTACGCCATGCTGTGGCTGCCCCGCTCCCGCCAGGGGGCCCTGCTGGAGTACCTGGGGGTGCTCCGGGGCAAGCGCAACGGGGGACTGGGCACCCACATCCTCCCCCTGCTGGCCGCCCGGTACGGCCAGCTCTTCGGGGAGGCGGAGGCCCCGGACGCCGACGATGAGGTGGAGAACGACCTGCGCCGGCGGCGCATCGCCTTCTATGAGCGCAATGGCTTCCGGGTGCTGGACTACGACACCGCCCTGTTCGGGGTGCACTTCAAGAGTCTGTACCGGGGGCCGGAGACCGATGACCGGAAGGTGGAGGCCCTCCACCGCAGCGTATACGCCGACTACTTCTCCCCGGAGCACATGCAGCGGTATATCCAGCTGCCCCTGGGCCCGGATGAGGCCGTCCACCCCGCCCCCGCCTGGGTGGAGGAGGACGGGGAAGAGGTCTTCCCATGAGTGAGCGGGAGGACAAGCTGCGCCGCTGGTTCGCCATGTGGCTGAATCAGACGGACGCGGGGATCGAATCGCTGTTTGCCCCCGACGCGGTGTATATCGAGAGCTGGGGCCCGGAGTACCACGGCCTGCCCGCCATCCGCCACTGGTTTTCCGAGTGGAACAGCCGGGGCCGGGTGGTGGCGTGGGACATCCAGCAGTTCTTCCACAAGGACAACCAGACCGTGGTGGAGTGGTATTTCCGGGACGCCATGGACGACGGCCGGGTGGAGGAATTCGACGGCCTGTCCCTGGTGGCGTGGAACGGCGCCGGGCAGATTGCCCGCCTCCAGGAATTTGGCTGCAACCTGAATCGCTATGACCCCTACGCCAACGGCCCCATCCCTCAGTTCCGGGACGGGAAGGCGGCGTGGTTTTGATTTTGAGCAGAAAGTGTGATCGACATGAATATCTTAGCCTTTGAATCCTCCTGCGACGAGACCGCCGCTGCGGTGGTCAAGGACGGCCGGAAGGTGCTGTCCTCCGTCATCGCCTCGTCGGCGGACATGCACGCCATCTACGGCGGCGTGGTGCCCGAGATCGCCTCCCGGCAGCACGTGGAGGCCATCGCGGGTCTGGCGGACGAGGCCCTGCGCCAGGCGGGAATTTCCAAGCAGGACATTGACGCCGTGGCGGTGACCTACGCCCCCGGCCTCATCGGGGCCCTGCTGGTGGGGGTGTCCTTTGCCAAGTCGGTGGCCTACGGCCTGGGAGTGCCCCTCATCCCCGTCCACCACGTCCGGGGGCACATCGCCGCCAACTACATTGCCCACCCCGACCTGGAGCCCCCCTTCCTGTGTCTGTGCGTGTCCGGGGGGACCACCGCTCTGGTGGACGTGCAGGACTACACCCACTTCCGGGTGATGGGGGGCACCCGGGACGACGCCGCCGGGGAGTGCTTTGACAAGACCGCCCGGGTGCTGGGCCTGGGCTATCCCGGGGGCGGACCCATGGACAAGATGGCCCAGGGGGGCAACGACCAGGCCTTCCGCTTCCCCATCGGCCACGTGGCCGAACACCCCCTGGATATGTCCTTCTCGGGGCTGAAGACGGCGGTGCTCAACACCATCCACAACGCCCGGCAGAAGGGGGAGGAGCTGGACCTCCACGACCTGGCGGCCTCCTTTGCCGCGGCGGTGTCCGACTCCTTGGTGCCCCGGGTGATGGAGGCCGACCGGATGCTGGGCTATCACAAGATTGCCACCGCCGGCGGCGTGGCCGCCAACAGCCGCATCCGGGCGGATCTGGCCCGGGCCTGTGAGCGGGTGGGCACCAGGCTGTGGATGCCCCCCCTGTCCCTGTGCGGCGACAACGCCGCCATGATCGGCTGCCAGGGGTATTACGAGTACCTGGCGGGCCACACCGCCGGCTGGGACCTGAATGCGAAGGCGAGTTTGGATATCTCCAAGGGCTGACGATTATCATGCTGTAATCAGAGACATCGGCGCGGCCACGGGGGCGGCAGTTCCCTCCGGGGCCGCGCCGCTTTTCTATACGTTTTGTATAGGACGGGGGGGCGGGCGGAGGATCTCTCGGTGTAAAACGCGGGTAAATGGCCGGAAAATGCGGGGTACACAAGAGGTAAAATGGTTTCCATAACTGCGCCGATAACTTTGCATACCAGGAGTTATCCACAACTTCCACAGAGTTTTCCACAGCGCAAACCCGCTGAGGGAGTTGGGCTTGCGCGATAATTGTCGGAAAATGGCAAACCGTGAACCGGACTTCTTTTCTCTGCGAAAGTGCGGGAACAGATTACATAAAAGCACAGTCCCTGTCCGCCGGCGGCGGACAGGGACTGTGGGTATCGGGCGAAGACCGGCTGGCGGTCGCCGGAACCCAAAAAGAAAGGACTTCCCATCGGAAGTCCTTTCTTTTCGCAAGGGACCGTTAGAATCGATAGTTCGGATTGGCAGTACCGTTGCAGGAGAACCGCCCAACGGCCCTTCTGGGCCGCGGCGCTTTTGCGCCGTACAAGCGTTTTGGCCTGCGGCCAAAACCTTGGCGCAGGGCGAATTCATTTCGCCCGAGCATGTAAAATTTCCCCGGTATCCATAAAAATAACCACACCTAACGGTGTGGTTATTTTTATGGTGCGGATGACGGGACTCGAACCCGTACGGCCATGAGCCACTAGCACCTCAAGCTAGCCAGTCTACCAGTTCCAGCACATCCGCATATCTGCCATATTCTCTTGTTGACAGCTTACTTATTATAAGCGGGGAAAACTTTTTTGTCAAGAAGAAAAAAAGTATTGACAAACTCCTTCCCCAGTGGTAACATATCACTTGCGCTGAGCAAAACGGCACGGCGCCAACCACTTGCGCGAGTGGTGGAATTGGTAGACTCGCTGGCTTCAGGTGCCAGTGCTCGCAAGGGCGTGCGGGTTCGACTCCCGCCTCGCGCACCAGCTCGTCGCAAGCGTCATATCGCTTGCGACGAGCTTTTTCATTTCATTGCAAAGCTCATCGCGCGCTCACTCTGCTACTCCTCGCTTCCAAACCGCAACCGCTTCGCTGGGTTGCGGTTTGGGGCCGCCGCTGCGCGGCGGTTTTGTCTGTCGTTGAAACAATGTCGATTTTAACCGTTCCATCCCAAAGACAGGACTTCCCATCGGAAGTCCTGTCTTTTTTTGTCCCCGCCTTTTCTTCTGCCTGTTTCTGCTATTCCACGCTGCGTATGTCATCCTGCCGGGGCGGCCAGCGCCTGTTCCAGCAGGGCCAGGAAGCGCCGGAACACAGGGTCCCTGCGGCCGGAGAGATAGCCCACCCCGTAGGAGAGGGGCTCAAACTCCGGAAGCGGAATTTGCCGCAGGCCGGGGTTGCGCAGGTTGGGCAGGCCGGCGGCCACGGCAATGGCATAGCCGGCGCGCACCAGGGTGGAGGCCACCTCCAGATTGTCGCACAGCAGCATCTCATCGGGCCTGCGGCCGGCCAGCGCCTGACTCTGGGCGGAGAACAGGGCGGGGGGATAGACCTGGGGCGGACACACCGTGAGCCGCCCGCCCTGGCGCAGCTGCTCCAGGGTAAGCCGCTCACAGCCGGCCAGCGGGTGATTTTCCCCGCACAGGCAGACCACCGGGCAGCGGGCCAGCTCCCGGTACACCACTTTGGGGGGCAGGGGTTCCTGGAGGGTGAGCATGGCCTGGATCGCCCCCTCTTCCAGCAGATTTTTCAAAGAGGCGAAGGGGCTCATGCGCAGGATGGGAATCAGCTGGGGGAACTCCTCCCGCATCTGCCCCAGCAGGCCGCCCAGAAAGTTCAGCTCCAGAAAGTTCCGGCATCCGATGCCCAGGCGGGGCGGCTGGGCGGCGCCCGCCTCCTTGATCCTGGCTTTGGACAGGCCGGTCAGCTTCATGATTTCACTGGCGTACTGCAGAAACAGGTAGCCGGCCTGGGTGAGCTGCACGCTTTTGCTGGTGCGGTGGAACAGCCTGGCCCCCAGTTCGTCCTCCAGCGTGTTGATCTGATGGCTGACGGCGGGCTGGGTGAGGCCCAGCTGCTGAGCCGCCCGGGAAAAGTTCAGGTGGTTGGCCACGGTGAGGAAACATTCCAGCTGTGTGGTGTTCAGACAAATCGCCTTCCCTTCGCGCGAAATCCCTTGTGAAATACAGAAAAACAATAAAAGTTATTTATAGATAATAGCACATTTGAATTTCACATTCAAGAGCTGATGTGTTATAAAAACAGTCAGGGCCGGAATAGTTCCGACCCGAACGAATCAAAGGGGGAGGGAGAGACCATGGAGCTGGACAGGACCATGCTGGCCCGGGCCAACCGGCAGATCGGGATCCAGATGGAGCAGCGGGCCAACCGGGAGATGGCCGGCCAGGCCCTCACGGCGGCCCAGGGGCACGCCCTGCTGTACATCCTGGAGCACTCCCGGGACGGCACCTCCCTGACTCAGATCCACGACGCCCTGGGCTGCTCCAAGGCGGCACTGTCCCCCATTCTCAAGCAGCTGCGGAAGAAGGACTATATCCGGGTGGTCCCCTGTGACGGGGACGAGCGCAGAAAGCTCCTGTTCGGCACGGAGAAGGGCCGGCAGATGAAGGCCTTTCTGGACCGGGCGTTTCAGGCGTCCTGCGACCGGCTGTTCCGGGGGTTTACCCCGGGGGAGCTGGACCAGCTGGCGGGGATGCAGCGCAGGATGCTGCGCAACCTGGCAGAGGGAGACGGGCCTGGGCGTTGTTGGGAAGATCCTAAGGAGGAGTGACATTTGTGAGACAAGTTTTGCGGCAATTGAAGGAGTACCGGCGGGACACGTTTGCCTGCGTCGGACTGACCGCGCTGGAGGTGATCATGGAGATCCTGCTGCCCCTGATCACATCGCTGATCATTGACCAGGGGCTGGAGAAGAGCAACCTCCCCGCGGTCTACCGCTTCGGGATCCTCATGGTGGTCATGTCCTTCCTGGCGCTGCTGTTCGGCGCCCTGGCGGGCAAATTCGCCGCCAGCGCCAGCACCGGCCTGGCGGCCAACCTGCGGCAGGCCATCTATGACAACATCCAGACCTTTTCCTTTTCCAACATCGACAAGTTCAGCGTTCCCGGCCTGGTGACCCGGATGACCACCGACATCACCAATGTGCAAAACGCCTTTATGATGGTCATCCGCGTGGCGGTGCGGGCGCCGCTGAACCTGATCTTCAGCTACATCATGTGCCTGATCATCAGCGTGAAGCTGAGTCTGACCTTCCTGATCGCGGTGGTCTTCCTGCTGGTGGTGCTGGGCGTCATCATGGTCGCCACCCTGAAGATTTTCGCGCAGGTGTTCCGGAAGTATGACGATCTGAACGCGGATGTTCAGGAAAACGTGGCCGCCATCCGGGTGGTGAAGGCCTTTGTCCGGGAGAAGTATGAGGGCGAAAAGTTTTCCAAGGCCTCCGACATGCTCTACCAGCTGTCGGTGAAGGCGGAAAAGCTGCTGGCCTTCAACAGCCCGGCCATGATGATCGCGGTGTACTTCTGCATCATTATGGTGTCCTGGCTGGGGGCCCAGTTCATCGTGGGGGGCAGCCTGACCACCGGCAACCTCACCAGTTTGTTCAGCTACATCATGTCCCTGCTCATGAGCCTGATGATGCTGTCCATGATCGTGGTGATGATCTCCATGTCCCTGGCCAGCGTCCGGCGTATCGGCGAGGTGCTCAGCGAGACCCCCGATCTGAAAAACCCCGCCCGGCCGGTGGAGACGGTGGCGGACGGCTCCATTGACTTTGAGCATGTGAATTTTTCCTATCAGCATGGCAGCGGCAAGAACGCCCTGTCCGACATCGACCTGCACATCTCCTCCGGCCAGACCATCGGGGTGATCGGGGGCACCGGCGCGGGCAAGAGCAGCCTGGTGAACCTGATCTGCCGGCTGTACGATGTGGACAGCGGCTGCGTGAAGGTGGGCGGCCTGGATGTGCGGCAGTATGACATGGAGGCCCTGCGCAATCAGGTGTCTGTGGTGCTGCAGAAGAACACCCTCTTTTCCGGCACCATCCTGGACAACCTGCGCTGGGGCAATCCCGACGCCACCGAAGAGGAGTGCGTGGAGGCCTGCAAGGCCGCCTGTGCCGACGAGTTCATCGACCGCTTCCCGAAGGGGTACCACACCTGGATCGAGCGGGGGGGCAACAACGTCTCCGGCGGGCAGAAGCAGCGGCTGTGCATCGCCCGGGCCCTGCTGAAAAAGCCCAAGGTGCTCATCCTGGACGACTCCACCTCCGCGGTGGACACCGCCACCGACGCCAAGATCCGCGCCGCCTTTGCCCGGGAGATCCCCGGCACCACCAAGATCATCATCGCCCAGCGCATCTCCAGCGTGCAGGACGCGGATCAGATCCTGGTGCTGGACAACGGGCGGATCGACGCCTTTGACACCCACGAGAACCTGCTCAAGTCCAACGCCATCTACCAGGAGATCTACGAGTCCCAGGTCAAGGGCGGCGGCGACTTCGACCAGCCCGCGTGAAAGGAGGAGCGCACAGTATGAACAATTTGCCTGGAAACGCCGGCGCGGGGCAGGTGCTGGGCCGGGTGATCCGGTATATGCTGCACCACTACAAATTCCCCTTCGCGCTGGTGATTGTCTGTATCATCGTCAACGCGGTGTCCTCCGTGGTCGGGGCCAGCTTCCCCCAGACCCTGGTGGACGACTACATCGAGCCTATGCTGGCCAGCGGCTCCACCGATTTCAGCGGCCTGGCCAGCCAGATCATCCGCCTGGTGTGCATCATGGCGGTGGGCGTGGTGGCGGCCTATACCTATAACCGCATCATGGTCAGCGTCAGCCAGGGCACCATGCGCCGGCTGCGGGACGACCTGTTTACCCGCATGGAGTCCCTGCCCATCAAATACTTCGACACCCATGCCCACGGGGACATCATGTCGGTGTACACCAATGACGTGGACACCCTGCGGCAGCTGCTCAGCCAGAGCATTCCGCAGATCATCAACTCCGTGATCACCATGGTGGCCACCCTGGTGATGATGCTCATCCTCAGCCCTGCCCTGACGGTGATCTCCGTCCTCACCGCCCTGGTGATGCTGGCGGTGACGAAAAGCTTCACCCGCCTGTCCGGCAAGTATTTCATCCGGCAGCAGCGGGATCTGGGCGCGGTGGACGGCTTCATCGAGGAGATGCTGGACGGGCAGAAAGTGGTGAAGGTGTTCTGCCACGAGGAGCAGGCCAAAGCCGACTTCCGCCAGGTGAACCAGGCCCTGCGGGACAGCGCGGACAAGGCCAACCGGTACGCCAACCTGCTCATGCCCATCAACGCCAACATCGGCTGGCTGAGCTACGCGGTGGTGGCCATCGTGGGCGCCATCCTGGCCATCAACGGCATGGCCGGGGTCACCCTGGGCACCGTCATCTCGTTTGTGGGGCTGAACAAGAGCTTCACCAACCCCATCACCCAGGTGAGCCAGCAGGTGAACTTTGTGGTCACCGCCGCCGCCGGCGCGGGCCGCGTCTTTGACCTGATGGACGAGGTGCCGGAGACGGACGAGGGCTATGTGGAGCTGGTGAACGCCAGAGAGGACGCCGCCGGCAGCCTGCGTGAGGCGGACCACCGCACCAACGTGTGGGCCTGGAAGCACCCCCACAAGGCGGAGGGCACCGTCACCTACACCCGGCTGGAGGGCAGCGTGGTCTTTGAGCACGTGGACTTCGGCTACGACCCGGGCAAGCTGGTGCTCCACGACATCAGCCTGTGGGCCAAGCCGGGGCAGAAGATCGCCTTCGTGGGGGCCACCGGCGCGGGCAAGACCACCATCACCAACCTCATCAACCGCTTTTACGACATTGCCGACGGCAAGATCCGGTACGACGGCATCAACATCGGCAAGATCAAAAAGGACGACCTGCGCCGGTCCCTGGGCATCGTGCTCCAGGACACCCACCTGTTCACCGGCACGGTGATGGACAACATCCGCTACGGCAACCTGGAGGCCAGCGACGAGGAGTGCATGGCCGCCGCCCAGCTGGCCAACGCCGACGGCTTCATCCGCCGCCTGCCCGACGGCTACCAGACCATGCTCACCGGCGACGGGGCCAACCTCAGCCAGGGCCAGCGGCAGCTGCTGGCCATCGCCCGGGCCGCCGTGGC